>NC_016620.1:3090622-3435933 GCF_000210915.2 Halobacteriovorax marinus SJ | reverse complement strand
CTGTTTCTGTCTCCGTTGTGTGTAGCTATATAGCGTTGCTTGTGTGGGTGAAATTTTTTAGCATGGCCCAATAACTTTTCCAAACAAATCTTCATATTTTTTTCGCAGGGCCAAAAAAAGTCAAAACTTTGGTAAAATTTTGCAAAGGGCCATTGACCTTTTTAAAAGCCATGTGTAAATGTTAACCTTCGTAAATTATAGTTAAATGTTAATACAGATAAGGTGGAGCGATGAGCAAGAGAACTTGGCAACCGAAAAGAAAGAAAAGACTAAGAGTTCACGGATTTCTTAAGAGAATGTCTACAGCTGGTGGAAAGAACGTAATTAACGCCAGAAGAGCTAAAGGTAGAAAGCAACTTACAGTTTCTACTGGTTCTAAATAATAATCTATGGCCGATAATAGCTACGATAAGTCTTATCGTCTCTTATCGGCACAAGATTTTTCCTATCTAAGAAAGAACTCTAAAAGGTTCAAATCAAAGTGGTTAATGGCTTACTACAAGCCAACACGCATTCGTTTACCCGAAAGTCATTCACGTATTGGATTCTCTGTAACTAAGAAGGTTGGCAATGCAGTTTTGCGCAATAGATATAAGAGAATTATGCGCGATATGTTTCGCAACTCAACTTTAAAAGAAAAAGGTTTAGATATTCTAGTTATTGTCTCTCCATATATAACTAAGAATAACTCTAATAAAGATGATCAAGAGAAATGCTTGAAAGATTCTTTCTCTCATTTACTTAAGACATTATAGAATCAAAACTTTCCTAGCTATTTGCATTGTGGTATCTACAACTCTGTAATTTTCATTCCTAATTGGAGTTTTTTAAATGAGTGATGATCAAAAACGTATGTTTTTAGCTGTAGTCCTATCTGGACTCGTTCTCTTTGGATGGCAAACGTACTTTGCCCCTAAGCAGAAGCCTATTATAGAGCAAAATGCTAGTGAGCAGATTAATGCTAAAGCTGCTGCTAAGACACAAGAAACAACTGTTAAGCAAGAAGTGGTAAAGCCTGTTACTGAAAGTGTTTCTTCAGAAGTAAAGTCATTTACGCTTACAAATAATGGTCACTCGGTAAAGATTAATTCAGACTTATCAATCCAGGACTTTTCTAACCCAGGTGCTTCTTTTGATTTTTTCGCAACGACAGGTGTTGAAAAGCCTTTCAAAATTGAGATTGGAAATGAAGCTCGTTTTAGCTCATTTAATTTTACTTTTAATCAAGTAAGCCCGTCTCATATTCAGGGTTCAAATGTTAAGTTAGCAATGAATGTTGACTTTAAAATGGATGATTTAGGTAAGGTTACTTATAAAGTAACTTCTGCAAAAGCCTATCAATTTAGAGTTGTTTTTACATCAACTGAAAGGGAAGAAGAGAATAGGCAAATCAGACAATTTAGTTACTATACTCAAAGCTTGAATCATATGAAAGTAGGTGATTCTGATGATGATGACGGTAAGATGAGATGGCTTGCTATCGATTTCAATTTTCATCTTTTTGCAATTACTTTCAAAGAGCCTGTGGCAGCAAGACTTAAGGCATTTGAGTCGGGTGAATTCAGATCTACTCTTGTTAATGATGTTCATAACTTAGAAGGTTCAATCGTATTTTCTAAGAAGAATTATGATCTACTGGCTAAGCTAGGGGACAAGTTAGATCTATCAATTGACTTTGGTTTCTTTGGAATAATTTCAGTTCCTATCTTAAGAGGCCTACAATTTGTTCACGACTACGTACCTAATTATGGTATTGCTATTATCATTCTAACGATCCTTATTAGAACGATAATGTTCCCTCTTCAATATAAGTCTTTTAAGTCTATGAAGAAGATGCAAAAGATTCAGCCTCAATTAACAAAGATTAAGGAAAAATTTAAAGATGATCCACAAAGAATGCAGAAAGAAACTATGGAAGCATTCAAGAAAGCCGGAGCTAACCCTCTAGGTGGTTGTCTTCCACTGATTGCTCAGATGCCAATCTTTTTTGCGTTTTATCAAGTTCTTTATAATGCTGAAGAATTTGTTGGTTCACCATTCTTTGGTTGGATTGCAGATCTTTCAATTAAAGATCCGTACTATGTTCTACCTGTATTAATGGCGCTAGCAATGGCACTACAGACTCGTTTAAACCCTTCTCCGTCAGCGGATCCTACACAGAAAAAGATCATGATGTTGATGCCAATTGTTTTTGGTTTCTTTATGAAAGATCTACCTGCTGGTTTAAACCTTTATATCTTTACATCAACAATCTATGGAGTTGGACAACAACTTCTTGTGTATAAATTAACTGATTAATTATGTTACATCTCTACGATGATAGGCCAATTATAGCGTGTAGTACTGGACTTCAGTCTAATAGTGCAATTGGCCTTATTCGTATTTCTGGTTTTAGTGACCTCAGTATATTTCAAGATTTTTTCAAGATAGATTTAGCTAATGTTAAAGCTAGATATTCGCACTTCACTTCTATTATAGATGGTGACATTACATTAGATGAAATAGTTCTTACTTTCTATAGCGCCCCTAATAGCTATAATGGCGAGAATATTCTTGAACTAGGTGTTCATGGCAATCAAATTAATATCCAGAGGATCATTTCTCTATTTATAAATAGTAAGTTAGTAAGAGCAGCTAAAGAGGGTGAATTCTCTTATCGAGCCCTTAAGAATAAGAAGCTTACACTCTCTCAGGTTGAAGGCCTAGATTTACTTTTAAATGCTAATTCTTCATTTATGCTTGATCAGGGTTTGCAGGTTCTCTCAGGTGATCTTCATAAGCAATATCTGTCGCTACACGATTCTTTTTTAAAATTGAAATCATCTGTAGAAATAAGCATCGACTTTTCTGAGGATGTTGGTGAGGAACAATGTGCAATACTTTTAAAAGAATCACTCTTAGAATTTTCTTCTAGAGTCACTTCTTTATGGAGAAGAGTTCAGTCAGATAGAAGTGATTTAGCAAATCCCTCTGTTTCGCTTGTTGGGCAAACAAATGCTGGGAAGAGCACTCTTTTTAATTACCTCTTGGCCAATGATAGATCTATCGTCTCAGATCAGGCTGGAACGACTAGAGATTATGTTTCTGAATACCTTACTATTTCTGGCAATACTTATCGCCTCGTAGATACTGCAGGTCTTAGGGAGACAGAAGATAATATAGAAAAGATCGGTATTGATAGGGCCATTGAAATTTCCTCTAATTCTTTCTTTAAGATACTTGTTGTTAATCCTCTCCAGACTAATTTTGAGGATTATAAATCACTTCAAGATGAGAGTTTTGACTTATTAATTATATCTCATTTTGATCAATTGAAAGATTTTTCAGGCGATGAATTTCTCTCTAAATTGCCTTCAAGTAAGGTCTCTATAGCCGCTGAACTGTCGATGAATACTACTTCTTTTAAAGTTCTACAAGATGGTTCTATAGGACCAAATCTTGAAAGTGGTTCTATGGGGGCAGAGGATTTAGAGGCTTCTGGTTCTATAGGACCAAGTTCTGTTAATGGTCCTATGGGGGCAAATTCAAGTCAGCCTGGTTCTATAGGGGCGGATAAAAGTGGTTCTATAGGACCACTAATTACCTATATTGAAGGGCTTATTTCACATAAATTCAACGATTTATGCTCTGATAATCCTTTGTTAATTGGTAGGCATAGAGAGTGTATAAATAATATATATTTATCACTTCAGGAATTCCAATCACTTACAGAGAATGTTGAAGATATCGCAATTATATCCTCAGAATTAAATATTCTAGAAGCTAAGGTATCGGAATTACTAGGAATCGTTTCACCTGATGATGTTCTAAATAATATCTTTACAAATTTTTGTATAGGTAAATAGGGTTTTTATTACAATATTTTCAATTATTTATGGACATTTTCCCCTTAAATGTTTAAATCACTATGCTAATTTACATATACATGTTCCACGTGGAACAAATTCGATTAAGTAGATTATAAATGTTCCATGTGGAACTTTTGAGGTTCTAATGCAGAAATTTGATATAGCTATTATTGGAGGAGGACATGCTGGTGTTGAAGCAGCTTGGATCTCATCACAATTTGATCTAAAAGTTTTAATCTTATCTATGCCAAATGTAGGTTTAGCTTCGACTCCTTGTAATCCAGCAGTGGGTGGAGTTGGTAAAGGGCAAGTGGTAAGAGAGATAGATGCACTAGGTGGATTGATGGGGCAGCTGGCAGATCAGTCCGCTATCCAATATAGAATTCTCAATGAATCAAAAGGATATGCGGTTCAGTCTACTCGTGTTCAAGTTGATAAAGATTTATATACTAAAAATGCTGAAGCTATGATTGCTGCCAATCCAAATATCACTGTAGTTAAAGAAAAGGTTATCTCGGTGGAGAAGAATGGAGACCAGTTCTCTATTAAGACAGAAGCAAGTTACTTTAATACTACAAAGTGTATTGTTACGACTGGAACATTTCTAAATGGAAAATTGCATACAGGAGAAGTTTCTACAAGTGGTGGAAGAGTTGATTGTATGGCCTCTGCTGGAATGGGGGAAATATTCTCTAGTGTTCAGACACTTGGTATAAGATTTAAAACAGGAACACCAGCGAGAATTAATAAAGACTCTCTAGATTATTCGAAATTTGTAGAGCAGAAGAGTGATGGTAGGACAAAGAACTTTCATTCATTAAATAATCCATACGAAAGGTTTGTAGACCAAGTCTCATGCTATATTGCCCATACAAATGAAAGAACTCTAGGGATTATTAGAGATAATAAAGAAAGATCACCGATATATAACGGGCAAATTAAGGGTGTTGGACCTAGATATTGTCCAAGTATTGAAGATAAAGCTTTTCGCTATCCAGATAGAAATTCACATCACGTCTTTGTTGAGCCAGAGGGTTTATCGGCCAATACAATTTATCCAAATGGAGTATCAACAAGTCTTCCTAAAGAAGTTCAGCTAGAGTTTTTAAGAACTATAGAAGGTTTTGAAGAGTGTGAGATTGAATTATATGGCTATGCTGTTGAATATGACGTAGTTGATACTTCTAAGCTAAGTGATTGTCTTGAATATATAGATATTCCTGGACTTTTCTTTGCCGGGCAAGTGAATGGAACATCTGGATATGAAGAAGCTGCTGGACAAGGTTTGATTGCAGGTGCAAATGCTGCTTTATCAATGAAAGGAAAAGATAATTTGGTTCTAGATAGAGCTGAATCATATATTGGAGTGATGGTAGAGGATTTAATCTCTAATAAGAGAGATGAACCTTATAGATTATTTACTGCCAGGTCTGAGAACAGACTCTATGTTAGAGAAGATAATTCTATCAATAGAATGGCAAAATATCGCTTTCAGATGGGATTAGATAAGGAAATAGATAAATATCAGCAAGAGTTTATAGAAGAATTTGAATTACTCCTTGGTCTTTGTAAGAGCACAAGCATTTATGTAACTCCAGAAAATAAGGAATACTTTGCATCGATGGGATATGGAGATCTATCCAAGAATATAACACTGTCTGAGTTAGTACGAAGAAGTCAGCTTAATCCCGTTGAGACATTAGAGCAGGAATTGTCTAAAAGGGGAGCACTCTTTAGTTCAGAAGTTGTTTATACTTGTGCAGTCTCTATTAAATATGAGGGCTATATTAATCGCTCATTAATTGAGAATGAAAGAATATATAGACTAGGAAGAAAGAAGATTGATTGGCAGAGCATTGTTAGAGGAAATATATCAAATGAGTGTCGCCAGCGTATTGAAGAAGTTAAGCCTACGACATTTTCTCAACTTCAGAGAATAGATGGAATTAGGCCAGCTACATTAGCATTTGTTGCGGGAAATATAGTTCAATGAAAGAATTTGCTAAAAAGTATCATGATCTTTTAACAGGTGAGTATGGGGGAATTAACTTAACCCGAATCACTACTTTTGAAGAATTTTATCAAAAGCAAATAGTAGATTCCATTATTCCTTTAGAGGTAAGTAAGGTCTTTAAGAAAACACTAGAGAATAATAAAGTTGTTGTAGATGTTGGCTTTGGTGGTGGCTTTCCAATTCTTCCACTGGCCTATCTTTATCCCGACAAGAAGTTTATTGGCTTCGAGGCCCGAGGCAAAAAGGCTAAGGTTGTTCAAGAGATCGCGGACAAACTAGGTTTAAAAAATGTTAAGTGCTACCATCAGAGAATTGAAACAGTTAATATCGATATTCCAATCATGATGACTTTTAAGGCCGTAGGAACAATTGAGAAATTTGTACCAATGATTAAGTATAGGGAAGATATGACTGTCTTCTTTTATAAGGGACCATCGTTCTATGAGCTTGAAGAATTAGAGCCAACAGAGAAGAAATGGAAGGTTGTAGAAGAGCTCTTCTATGATCTCGAAGGTACTGATGGACGTACATTAATTGGCTTAAAAAATAAGACTGTTCCACGTGGAACATTAAAAAAAGAAATTAAAAATCTTGTCAATTTGTCGCAACTAATTTAATTTTTACATACACACTAATAATCCCATGGGAGATCTAAATGGCTAAAATCATTGCTATGATGAACCAAAAAGGTGGAGTTGGTAAAACAACGTCTACTATTAACCTCGCAGCTTGTTTAGCTGTTGCCGAGAAAAAAACTCTGGTAATTGACCTCGATCCTCAAGGGAACGGTAGTATAAGCTTAGGTTTAGATGCGTCGCAGCATACTGAGTGCAATATTTATCACGCAATGATTGGTCAGGCATCAATTAAAAATGCAATTTACCAAACAGAACTTCCATATCTTCATATCTGCCCATCTGATAATAACCTCTCAGGCGCTGAAATTGAGCTTGTAAGCTTATTTGCGAGAGAGAGTAAGCTTAAGATGGCATTTGAGCCTGTAATGGATGATTACGACTATATCTTGATTGATTGTCCACCATCGCTAGGTCTCTTAACGGTTAATGCTCTAAATGCAGCGGATTCATTTATCGTTCCAATGCAAACAGAATATTTAGCAATGGAAGGGTTAGCACAATTATTAAATACAGTGAGACTTATTAAGAATAGTTTAAATCCAAACTTAAAAATGGATGGAATTCTTTTAACTATGTATGACGGTAGATCAAGCTTACATAAGCAAGTTACCGGAGAAATAAGAAAACACTTTGGAGAAAAAGTGTTTGAAGCAGTTATACCAAGAAACGTTAAATTAGCTGAGTGTCCAAGCTTTGGTAAGCCAATCATTTTATATGATATCGAATCAAAGGGTAGTGAAGCATATTTAGCTCTGGCCAAGGAATTAATCTTAAAAGAGAGAGAGGCCCAAGGATTACCTGAGTTACCTGTAGAGGAAACTTTGGCAGATGAGTTGCCTGAGGTACCAAACTTAGAAAGCTCTCAAGTAGAAACACAAGATCAATTACAATAGGCGAGGTAGTTAATGGCAAAGAAAGTAGCACTTGGTAAAGGGATAGGATCATTAATTTCTGGTGCAAGTAATGATGCAGTTTTAGGAAATCTTAAAAATAAAATGGCCTTTGATGTTGAAGGTAATTCAGAAGCAAAAGAACAGGTTATGGTTACAGACCAACAACCATCTATGATTGAAATTTCTGAAATTAAAACAAATCCAAATCAACCAAGAAAAATATTTAAAGAGAAAGAGCTTGAAGAACTCTCTCAATCGATAAAAGAAAACGGTGTTATTCAACCAGTAATCGTAGTTCAAGCTGAAAAAGGATTTGAGTTAGTTGCTGGAGAGAGAAGACTTAGAGCAAGTAAGTTAGCTGGTCTTACAAAAATACCTGCAGTAATTAAAAGAGCAACTGACAGAGAAAAAATGGTTATGGCCATTATTGAAAATGTTCAGCGTTCAGACTTAAATTGTGTTGAAGAAGCTCTTGCATATTATCAATTAATGGATGAGTTTAATCTTACACAAGAAGAAGTAGCAAAGAAGCTTGGTAAGGAAAGATCTACTGTTGCAAACTTTCTAAGAATTTTAAAGCTTCCTAGAGATGTGATTGAATTGCTACAAAAAGAATTACTTTCTTTTGGACATGCAAAAGTTTTAGCAGCTGAAAAAGATAGAGAGAAAGCTATTCGTTTTGCCAATGAAGCAGCTACTAATAACTTATCAATTAGAGAATTAGAAAAGCTTATTAAATCAAAGAAAAACTTTAAAGAACCAAAGACAACGAATCCTTTCTTTGATGAAAAACTAGATTCTTTAAAACAAAAGTTAGAAAAGAAAACAGGTTTTCACTTTCAGTTAACTTCAAAAAAGAATGGTGCTGGTCAAGTGGTTTTAAAGTATTCAAATGAAGCAGAATTTAATGATATTTTTGAATACTTAATGAATAATTAAAGTGGTCCCATAGGACCACATTGCCGTGGTTCTATGGGGGCAGAAAAAAATGGTCCTATAGAACCAGAAGAGAAGAAAATGCAAAACAGTGAAAAGGACATTTCAGCAATTATTGAAGAAGGTTGTAAATTTGAAGGCAATCTTTCGTTTAATGGTGTTGCCCGAATAGCTGGAATAGTAAATGGAAGTATTTTCTCTAACGATACAGTTATAGTTTCTGAAGGTGCTATTATTAACGCAGATGTTAATGCAAATGTTATTCTTATCTCAGGAACCGTTAAGGGCAACATAAAAGCTTCAAGTCGAGTAGAAATTATTAAGCCCGCAAGATTTGAAGGAACAATTACAACTCCTAGTTTAATTGTGGAAGAGGGCGTCATTTTTCATGGTACAACTAAAATGCGTGACCAGGAAAATTAATCAAATAAAATTCATATTAAAACAGACTCATTCACACTATTTTTCTTACTAGTTAATTCTTAAATTCCTTGACGTTATACGCCTCTATAAGTATTCATTAAGGTCGTTTATATACATAATCGTAAAAAGTAATTCTTCACTTTTTAATGTGAAGTCTTTAGTTTTAGGAGCCCTGTCAGTATGGATACTATCCTTAATATTTTTAAAAGCTTAGGTGCAGATATTACCTTCTTTTACCAGTTAGCCCTTGTTCTTGTTTTCTATTTTGTATTGAAGTACACACTTTTTGGAAAGCTTCAGGAAGTTCTTGATCTAAGAGAGAGTAAAACAACAAAGTTAGAAGGTAATGCTAATAAGAAATTTGCTGAAGCAGAAGAATTAGCACAAAAGTATAAGGCAGAATTAGATAGAGCTAACCACGATGCATACTCTCTTCTTTCTGAAAAAAGAAATGCAGCAATTGACGCTCAAAAATCAAAACTTAAAGAAGTCGAAAATCAATTAAATATTCAAGTTGATGAAAAGAGAAAAGAATTTATGGCAGAACTTGAAGTGCATAAAGCAAATGTACTTAAAGAAGCAGATTCTTTATCTGGTGATCTCGTTAATAAATTAACAAATTAATAAGGATATATAGAATGTTGAAGTTAATTGCTTTAATTCTAACTGTTGCTGATGTTCAAGCAGCTGGTGGTGGTCACGGTGGCCATATTTCTGAACTTATTCTTCCTGCGTGGAACTTTGTCCCTCTTTTAATCGTTATGATTGTTTTACTTAGAAAGCCAATTAGTGCCGCGTTCACTAAGAATGCTGAAGAAGTAGAAGCTCTTTATAATGTTGCTGAGGAGAAAGACAAAGAAGCTCAAATCAAGCTTGATATGTATGAAAAGAAAATGAACTCTCTAAAGTCTGAGTCTGAAAAGATTATGAAAGAGACAAAAGAGCAGATCGAAAAATTTGAAAAGCAAAATGCTGAAGAAACAGTAAATATGATTCAGAAGCTAAATGAAGATGCTGATCAAAAAGTCGCTTACGAAAAGGATCAGGCCGTAAGAGCAATTAATGCATCTTTAGTTGATCAAGTTATTTCAAAAGCAAAATCAAAAATAAACGAAAACAAAGAATATAAAGATAAAGTTACTAATAAATTAGTATCTGAAATCTAACTTTTGGTGGTTAAGTAATGAAAGAACAAATTGTTGCAAAAGCCTATGCTCAGTCACTTATCGAATTAGCTAGCGAAGCTAAAGTTGATGCTGCAAAAGAGCTTACGGATTTAAATGTTCTTATTAATAAGAACAACGATCTTGAAAACTTACTGTTCTTAGATGTTTTTACTGTTGAAGAAAAAGAAGAAGTGATGAAAGAAATTTTATCAAAGCTTGGTTTATCTTCAATCGTAACAAACTTTGTTAATTTTCTAATTAACGAGAAAAGAATTAGTATTTTTCCTCTCATCTTCAAAGAAGTTATTGTGATTGATGATCATAATAAAGGTTTCCTTAGAGGAACTATTGAAGGAAGTAACTCTGAAGTTTCTCCAGAATTTAAAACTAAGATGACTACTTATCTTAAGGAAAAATTAGGACTAACAACAGAATTAACGTATGTACAAAATGAAGACATCACAGCAGGTTACAAAGTAACAGTAGAAGATCTACAGCTTGATGCTTCGTTAGATAATCAATTAGCAAAATTTAAAGATTCAGTATTAAGTGAATAATTATTAAAGAGGTATCTAATGTCGATGAACCCAGAAGAAATTACGAGCATTATTAAAAGTAGAATTGCCAATTTCGAAACTAAATTACAAGTTGATGAAGTTGGAACTGTTCTTACTGTTGGTGACGGTGTTGCCAGAGTATTTGGACTTAAGAACGTTATGGCCGGAGAACTTGTTGAATTTGGAACAGGTACTAAAGGTATGGTTCTTAACTTAGAAGCTAACAACGTTGGTGTTGCTATTCTAGGTAACGATAACGATATTAAAGAAGGTTCTACTGTAAAGAGAACTGAAAAAATCGTTGAAGTTCCAGTTGGTGATGCTCTACTTGGTAGAGTTGTTAACGCTATCGGTGAGCCTATTGATGGACAGGGTGAAATTAACTCTGACAACTATGGTAAAATTGAAATTAAAGCACCAGGAATTATTGCAAGAAAGCCAGTTCATGAGCCTCTTCAAACAGGTATCAAAGCAATTGACTCTATGATTCCAATTGGTAGAGGTCAGCGTGAGCTTATTATTGGTGACCGTAAGACTGGTAAGACAGCAGTAGCTATCGATACAATCATTAACCAAAAAGGTAAAGATGTTGTATGTATTTACGTTGCTATTGGACAGAAGAACTCTACTGTTAGACAAGTACAACAAAAACTAAAAGAAGCTGGAGCACTTGATTACACAATCATCGTTTCTGCAACAGCATCTGATACAGCACCACTTCAGTACTTAGCACCATATACTGGTTGTACAATGGGTGAGTACTATAGAGATAATGGTAAGCACGCAGTTATCGTTTATGACGATTTAACTAAGCAAGCTCAAGCATATAGACAAATGTCATTACTACTTAGAAGACCACCAGGGCGTGAAGCATTCCCAGGTGACGTTTTCTATCTACACTCAAGACTATTAGAAAGAGCTGCAAAGCTTTCTGACGAGTTAGGAGCAGGTTCATTAACAGCACTTCCAGTTATTGAAACTCAGGAAGGTGACGTTTCTGCATATATTCCTACAAACGTTATTTCAATTACAGATGGACAGATCTTCCTAGAGTCTGACTTATTTAACTCAGGTGTACGTCCTGCAGTTAACGTTGGTCTTTCTGTTTCTAGGGTAGGTGGTTCAGCGCAAATTAAAGCAATGAAGAAAGTTGCTGGTACTCTTAGACTTGATCTTGCTTCATTTAGAGAGCTTGCTGCTTTCGCGGCATTTGGTTCTGACCTAGATGCAGCTACTCAAGCTCAGCTTTCAAAAGGTGAGAGACTTGTTGAGCTTCTAAAGCAAGGACAATATGTTCCTATGGAAGTTGTTGATCAAGTTATTGGTATTTTCGCAGCAACAAAAGGTCTACTTGACTCAGTACCTGTTGATAAAATTCAAGAGTGTGAGAAAGGTCTAATCGAATTAATGAACTCTAAGCATGCTGACATGGTTAAAGAAATTAATGAGAAGAAAGCAGTTCAAGATGAAGAGAAGTTAATCTCTATCATTAAAGATTATGTAGCAGGACTTAAATACTAATTTGGAAGAAGGTAAAACTTCTTCCTCTTTATGAGGAGCCATAATGGCAAATATTAAAGAGCTTAAAAAGAAAATTAAAAGTACTAAAGGTACGTTTAAAATCACTTCTGCTATGAAGCTCGTTTCTGCTGCGAAGTTGAATAAAGCACAACAAGCTATTCAAAACTCTCGTCCTTACGCTAAGGAATTAGAGGATACGATTAAGACTGTTTCTGCTCTTGTTCAAGATTACAGCCACGAGTATCTAGAAGAGAGTGAGAATAAAAAGTCTGCTCTTTTAATTATTTCAAGTAACAAGGGTCTATGTGCCGGTTATAACTCTCAACTTTCTAAGAAAGTTAGAAACTTCATCGCTCAAACAGGTGAAGAGATTGAGTGTTATTTCATTGGTAAGAAAGTAAAGGACTTAGTTAAGACTGAAGTAATTGTAGCGAAAGAGTTTTCTTTTGAAAAAATAGAGCCAACATATAACGAAATGGTTGATGTAGCAGAAGAGCTTGCAGCTAAGTTCAAATCTGGTGAGATCGGTAGAGTATATGTTGCTTACAATATTTTTGAATCAGCAATTGCATTCACTCCATGTGTAAAGCAAGTTTTACCAATGGTATTAGCTGAAGAAGAAAAAGAAGAGTTAAAGGAAAAGTTTCCATTTGATTTCAAGTATGAGCCAACACCAAAGGAAATACTTGATTCATTAATTCCTCAAACTTATATCAGTTCTGTTTACACATCTCTATTAGATGCGTTAGCAGCAGAACATGGTTCAAGAATGAGTGCTATGGATTCTGCTTCTTCTAACTGTAAAGATGCAATTAATAAATTAACAATTAAAATGAATAAATTAAGACAAGCGGCCATTACGACAGAGTTAATCGAAGTTGTATCAGGTGCTGAGTCATTAAATGGCTAAGGAGCTAGTAATGTCTGAGACTAATATTGGGTACATTAAGCAGGTTATGGGTCCAGTTGTTGACGTTGAATTTCCAAGTGGAAAACTTCCATCGATCTACAATGCCCTAACATTAACAAACAAAGTTATTTCTGAAGAGAAGAACAATCTAGTAGTTGAGGTAGCTCAGCACTTAGGTGACAACGTAGTAAGATGTATTGCTATGGATGCAACTGAAGGTCTTGCAAGAGGTTTAGAAGTTGTTGATACAGGTAAAGCAATTCAAGCACCAGTTGGTAAAGAAGTTCTAGGACGTATTATCAATGTAACTGGTCAGCCGATTGATGAAAGAGGATCAATTGGAAATAAAGAATCAAGTGATATCCACAGAGATGCTCCAACGTTTGAAGATCAGTCGACAACAAAAGAGCCATTCTTCACAGGGATTAAAGTTATTGACCTTCTTGCTCCATACCTTAAAGGTGGAAAGATTGGTCTATTCGGTGGTGCTGGTGTTGGTAAGACAGTTCTAATTATGGAGCTAATTAACAACATTGCAACTCAACACGGTGGTTTCTCAGTATTCGCAGGTGTTGGTGAAAGAACTCGTGAAGGTCGTGACCTTTATGACGAAATGAGTGAGTCTGGAGTTATCGATAAGACTGCACTGGTATATGGACAGATGAACGAGCCACCAGGGGCAAGAGCAAGAGTTGCACTTACAGGTCTAACTGTTGCAGAATATTTCCGTGATGTTGAAAAGCAAGACGTTCTTTTCTTCGTTGATAATATCTTCCGTTTTACTCAAGCAGGTTCAGAAGTTTCTGCCCTTCTTGGTCGTATCCCTTCAGCCGTTGGTTACCAACCAACTCTTTCTACTGAAATGGGTGCTATGCAAGAAAGAATTACATCAACAAAAGATGGATCAATTACATCAATCCAGGCCGTTTACGTTCCTGCCGATGATTATACTGACCCTGCGCCAGCTACAACATTTGCTCACCTTGATGCTACAACAGAACTATCAAGAGCGATTGCTGAGATTGGTATTTACCCAGCGGTTGATCCACTAACTTCTTCTTCAACAATTCTATCTGCTGAAGTACTTGGAGACGAGCACTACAATACAGCTAGAGCGGTTCAGGAAATTCTTCAAAGATATAAGGAACTTCAAGATATCATTGCTATCCTTGGTATGGATGAACTTTCTGAAGAAGATAAGCTTGTTGTTGCAAGAGCTAGAAAGGTTCAAAAATTCCTTTCTCAGCCATTCTTCGTTGCTGAGCAGTTCACTGGTAACCCAGGTAAGTTCGTATCTATCGAAGATACAATTGCAGGTTTCAAGTCAATTCTTGGTGGAGAATGTGATGATATTCCTGAGCAAGCGTTCTACCTAATGGGTAACCTTGATATGGTTAAAGAGAAAGCTGCAGAAATAGCAAAAGGTAATTAATTAATAACTGGGGATAGTTTTTATCCCCAGATATATTTGGGATTTGTATGAATAATTTTACAGTAGATGTTTTGACTCCATATGCAATTATTGCAAAGGATGTTCCTGCTGAAGCACTTTTAGTTCCAACTGAAAGAGGTCAAATTAATGTTTTAAAGGACCATACTCACGTTGTGACTAAGTTAGATACAGGAATGTTATCTATTTTTGGTGGTGCTGATGATCCAGATAGATTTTTTGGGATCACTACAGGAATTTGTAAAATACTTGATCAAAAAGTTACTATTCTTGCAAATGTTGCTGAAGAAGCTGTTGAGATTGATAAAGAGAGAGCTGAAGCTGCTCTTTTAAATGCCAAGCAAAGGCTACAAGAATCTCAAGGTCTCTCTGATGATGAAATTGAAAAATACAGAAGAAAAGAAGAGAGAGCAAAGCTTAGAATTCAACTACACGACTTTGTCAGAAGTAGAAATCTTTAGTGAATAGTCAAAATTGAATATCCAAGGGCCGCTTTTTAAGCGGCTTTTTTTTTGGGTAATCACAAAATCACTAGGCAAACTTTTATTACTTTAAAATTAAGTGCTAAGAGTTGAAAATATAAATACTAGTAATGAAAAAATACGTATTTATAACAACTCTATTCGCACTTCTCACTGTAGGCACATTCGAGGCCGCTAAGCACACGTATAAGCACTTTATAGCAGATAAGACAGTTGTTGATATCACCAGCCTAATAAAGGCTTCTAAGGGCCTATCAAGCATTCATTTAGAAAGATCAACAGATGTTAGTAAAGAAGCTAAGACTTCTAATTTAGAGAAGACTCTAAATACAAATCATATGATTGCTCTTAATAGATTTAAGAAAGTTAAAAAGATCAAGAGAGTTGTTAAGCATGCAAGAAAGAGAGAAGAGAACCTCTCTAGATACGAAATTGATAATAGTGAGTTAATAAGTATAAAAGCTTTTGAGGTACCAGTGATAAAAACATTTGTCGTTGCAAGTCTATTGAATAATTTTGCACTACCGGTAAACACATCTGAAAAAGTTCAATTAGCTCAAGTAGATAAGCCTTTAGTTGAGACTATTGAAAATGTTGCACCAGTAATCAAGGAAGAAAAAAAGAATATCCAAAATAAAGAAGATGAAATTAAGTTGAGTATGTCAGCTACAGAAAAATTAAATGAAGCTGAAGAGGCCATGATAAATGAACTAGTGAATAATCTAAATGTAGAAGATGTGGCCAAAGAAAGAAAAGAGAAAAAAGATTCAACAGATGATGAACCACTCTTTTTTGACTACTCATCTAAAAAAGAAATTGCACAAGAAAAAGTTAACAAGAAAGAAACTAAAAAAGAAGTTGTAAAACAAGTAGCTAAGAAAAAGATAGTTACAGAGACAGTAGCAAATAATCCACTTAAAGAAGAAGTTCTATCTATAGATGAAGCAATGAACTTATTACCTAAGGGTAAGCAAGTAAATTTAGCAATGAATACTCACAAAGCTGTGACTACTCAAAAACCAGCAGCTCTACCTGACTACTCACAAATGATTAAATCATCATTGAGCAGTGGAAAGAAAAACTCTCAAAGTTACAATGCGAAATTAACAGTGAAAACATCACTAGGAATTATAGACTCAGGTCTTGAGAAAAACGCAGTACCATTTCAATTTGTAAGCGATGTAAGCTTAGGATCACCAATCGTTAGTGGTTCTATAGGGGCAATTGAAATTGAAGAACAAATTAATGAAAGAATCTCTACAATAAGAGGAACAATCTTAAGTAGTGAAACGTTCCCAACTATTGTTGAGCTACCATTAGAGTATGGTGACTTCTTAGTTAATATTCCATTACTAGAAAGAAGTGACGTATTTAAAAGATTTGATGGAATTAGAGGAGCTATGCTTCTTATTGAGCTTGATGAGTCTACTGATAGCGTTGATATTGATCATAAATATGTTGAAAGAATTTTACTTAACGATAGATTTAAAAAAGTAGAAGAAGGTGATGATTATAGATTCATTCTCTATGTTGGAGTTGAGCCTGGTAATACTTTAATTCAATACCTAACTTTAAATAATGAAATTGGTGAGAAGATAGTTCATCTTGTTGAAGATCATGTCTTCTATGAGTCAAATACATATATTCAATCTAAGAAAGAAAATATTGAATTATATGAAACAAAGTTACTTGGAAAGAATGATCTAGAGCTAAATATTGATAGTGATGATATTCGATACTTTAATACAGGAATTGGTTCAAAGGCCATTGGGCTCAACTTATATGAAGTAGAGAGACCGATTCTTCCTTTAGGTATGAGAAAATATCTAGAGTTAAAGCACTTGGGTGAGAGTATCTATGCTGGTTACCAAGATAATAAATCAATACATGTTCCAAGTCGTGAATACTTAAATTATGTACTGGATACTTTCAAAATAGGTGACCTACAGGATAGATGCTTAATTCAGGTTAACTTTGATAAGAATATTGTTGATATGAGAGTTGCAAGTGAGAGTTATAAAGGACCAATCGGGATTGAAACTCTCTATCTAGATAAAGACGGAATGTTTAATACTGAGGCCAGTGATTTTGCTAAGAAAGTGTTTATGATTGGTGATACTACTGGAACAATTAACTTAGAAGTTGAATACTCAGATCAATCTAAAGACTATATTCAAACTTTCTGCTCTTCCAATACAATAATTGTAGAGCAGCTATAAAGTTATTTACCACATTTCATTCTACTAACTAACTTTGACCAATTCTTAGGGTACTTCTTAGTTATATACTTATCTGGAAGCTCGTAATATTTCTTTGGATTTAAGTCTACATCTGCAAAAATAATCTGACCTTTTCTAAGCCTTGATTTAAGCTTCCTTCTCTTGAAGTGAAGATTGATTAGTCTGGTTTCGGGATCAATTTTCTTAACGTTCCTAAAGTACCAGTCAGGTGATTGTGTACATTTAGTTACGAAGATTTTGACTCTATCATGAGGATCGCCGGAAGGTTTATCAAAGAAGTTCTCTCTATAAGCGAGAGAGTAAACAAGGGCCAAGAACTCGGTATAGAAGTTCTTTGATGCAAAACCAATATGGGGATGCTTATAGTTTTTAAGGATATATTCTAAGTCAGCATTCTTCTTTTTTAGCTTTCTCTTCGCCCTTATATAATGCTTAGGACCAGAGTTATAAGCAGTTACAGCAAGGTCCCAGGACTTTAAGATTTGTTTATTTTGCTTGAGTAGGTGTAGGGCACTGATTGTTGAGAGAAGAGGGTTCATTCTTCCATCAACATAGCGATTAATTGGCATATAGTGACTGCCAATATACTTCATAAATTGCCACGTACCGACGGCATCTACTTTAGATCTTGCCTTAGTATTAAATGAAGATTCAAGAAATGGAATGGCCTTCAACTCTTTGGGAAGCTTGAACTTATTAAAGTACTTATCCATGGACTTCTCAAAGGGCTGAATATTTGAGAGCCCTCGTTGAATATTATCCTTTTGACCTGTTTGAGCACGAAGGTTATTTGCGAGCTTTTTAAAGAACTGTTTTCTCTTATTTTTTCCTTTAGGTATTTGAACTCTAGAGCTTTTAAGGGCCTTGAGAATATTCTGCTCTTGTAGTCCTAGATTCTTATTGGCCCCAAGATTTTTGAATACTTTCTTTAACTCTTTAACCTTATTTAATGTGAGCTTTGATTGGAGGGCAAATTTAGTATGACGATTAAGTCCAGAATTTGCGAGTGATGTATAATCTAGAACATCATAAATAATACTCATATTCACTTTGTCATGGAGTACGGCATAGTTTGAATCATAAAGAGTATAAATATTGAACCAGAAATGAACCTTATTGTAGAAGTACTTTGGAATTGGAAACTCATTTGAGATTCTATTTTCAGGATCTCTGGCGTAATAATGAAATTGATCACCCTTATAGAGTGGTCCCAAATCGAAGTATTCAACTTTCTTCTTTAAAACAATACTCTCTATGATTGTTAGGTCGTCTTGAAAGAAGTTCTCTGGTATCAGAGCAAAAGAATTTGTAATAAATAAAAATACGAGTATTAACTTTCCCATTCGTGCCGTTTGAAAATATTGATTGTACGCTTATATCCTGCCGAAACCATCTCTGATGTTTTATCAGAGTTTAAAGAGAATGAATTTCTAAAGAATAATTGATAGTCTTCATGTCTTGGAAAAATATCAATCATGTGTACATTAGGTTTATATGATAATTTCTTTTCTAGAATACTTGTGAGTTGATTGCGATGCTTCTCTTCAAACTTATTAGTCTTGAGATAATCATTTACTGTATTGATGATATCTGCCGAGAGCTCACGTCTTGCTCTATTGGCAACGATCTTCTTTTGGATCATTAAATAAATTGCTTGAGTACAAATCGCTGGTAGACCGTAATTAACTAGTGACCCTATCTCATCATGAAAGTGATAGGGCGTATGGGTCCATGAAGAGATAATAAATTCGCAATCGTGATCAAAGGCAACGTGGGTGGATAGAGTTTCTCTAATCTCACCATCGATATAATAATCTGTTTGTCCTGTGTGAGGATTCTTTATTGGGTATGGACTATAGAATGGTGGAACACTCATTGAAGCAGTGACACTTTCTGCAAGTGGGATACCAGTATAGTAGTTAGCCGTATTATCATGACTTGGATTTGGATAATTATACTTACTAAAGATCACCTTTCTTGAATGATCAAGTTGAGTGGCCACGACAAAGAGGTCAGCTTCAAGTTCTTCAAAGGTTTTCTCTTTAATGACATTCTCAATAAGATAATCGTGTAGGCCCTGCGTACTAAAAATACCAGGAAGAGAGAGCACGGGCTTTAGAATACGCTTTAGTATTTTAGGAAAGCCCTCTAAAGGGTCATAGTAGCTGGTAGGATTTCCCTGCGGCTTTTTAAGACTGAGCATATCCTTATAGTTTATGGCCCTAATTTTACTATTATCCTTATTAATTGTGGCCTCGATAATATCCATTGGCCTGAAGCCTTGAGCGAAGTAGAGACCGATGAGGGAGCCTGCACTAGAACCTACATAAGTAGAAATTTCTAAATCACTGGGAGATGACTCGTTATTTTTGAGCGTAAATCCAAGCTCTTCGAGAGCTAGTGCTACTCCCAGATGCCAAGCTGCGGCCTTGACAACACCACCTGACATTACAAGTGCAGTCTTTTTATTTTTGAAATTTGATATATCTACTCTTTGCATGGATAGATTATAGTCTCGTATTGAATTAAAAAAAAGAGAACTCTTTTAATCGGGTATTTTGATACCTTTGATTATTCAGAACAAATTGAATAGAATAAAAAGACTACATAAATCATGGAGTGATTATGCAAATTGAAGGATTATGGCTATCCATTTCTGAATATTCCCAAGTTCGAGATATATCAGTCTCAACAGTCAGAAGATATATTAAGTCTAACCGTGTGAAGCATAGAAAAGAGAATGGAAAGTTTCTCATTTTTATGAGTCAGGAAAATTATAGTAAGAACCAAGAAAAGAATGAAGATGGTGAACTTCTGAAGGCAAAGCTTAGAGTTCAAGAGCTTGAAATGAAGCTTAAGACATTACAACTAGAGAATGACGAGTTAAAGATGCTAGTTGATCTTTATGAGAATAATAAACAACAGGATTTCCTTCCTGAATTACCGGCAGAGCTATGAAGAAACTATTACTACTGACTTTATTTATCTTCTTTAACTTTAATTCTTATGCTTCTCAATCTATGAGACGCTGTATGCTACTTCCAGTGAAAGATTCCATTGGTGGTGCTCTTGGCTTTAAAGTGTATGAAGAGGTTGAGAGATACCTTAAGACCTCTGAATGGTGCTACTATCGTTCGAATTCTGAGATTATAAATATTCTAGGTAACTATAAAAGAAACCTAAATGAGCATTTACATAATCCAGATGTATTAAGAGTCATTTCAGAGAAAACTAAAGCCGGAAGTATCATTCGTGTAGAAATAATTAGTGAAGGAAAGGGTGTTGAAGTCCAAGCTTCGGTAATTAGTGATAATGGTAAAGATATATACTTCAAAGAAAAACTTAAACTCTCTAATAATGACCCTGTTGTTATTGGTCAAACTGTTAAGAATTGGCTGGACCAATATGAAAAGACGATTCCATATGATGGTAGAATTTTAGGAATTCTAGGTAATCAATTCACTGTAGACTTTGGACAAAGTTACGGCGTCTTTAACGGCGATGTTGTTGAAGTTATCAGACCAATTAGAAAGAAGAAGCACCCACTATTTAAAGAAATTGTGGACTGGGAAACTGAAAAATTGGCCAATGGTAGAATCTTCTATGTCTCACCAACACAGGCTCAAGGAAAGATTGATAAGTATGAATCTAGAAAGAGAGTTGAAGTTAATGATTGGGTGATTTTGAAGAAGAATGCAGTAACTAAGAAAAATGATTTATTAAAAGTTCCATATGAAAAGGCCGGTGGAGAGAATGATTTTGCATTTGGTAAGCTCGGTACTGTAGGGATTTTTGGTTTGATTGACCTGAGTAAAGTTTCAAGTACTACAGGAACAGGTACAAACTCATTAGGCGGTGTTCTAATGGGAGTTAATGTTGAGACTGAGCTATGGGCCACAAGAAATTACTGGGGAAGTTTTGAACTTGGAGCAAACTTTGGATCTCAAAAAAAGAAAAGTGGAAATTTATCTATAGAGTCTAACTCAACAACAAATAGTAAATTTAAGCTGAAATTTGGTTATAGATATTTACCTCTTGGCTTCTTTTATGGCCCACAAGTAGATGCTTATGTTGGATATGCAAAATACTCTTATGGTCATGATGATTTATCAGCAGATAAAATAGGTGAAGTTTCTTTTAGTGGGCTAATTATTGGTGGAAAAGGAAGTATTCCTCTAATGAAAAAGTTTAGAGCTCATTTACGCCTAGAATTTATGGCCACATCTAGCTATAGTGAGGATGTTTTCTTATATGGAGAAGACGAATCAAGTAGTAACTATAATATAGAAATTGGTGGTAGCCACAACTATAGTCCAAATATGGATATTGAGGGTGGAGTTGAGTTTAATAGCAATAAGGCTAAGTTCTCAGGTGGTAGGTCTATATCACTTAAGGATACGGCTTTTAAAGGCGGAGTAAGATTCAACTTTTAAGATTGTAATGAGTAATAAAAGAATCCAAGAATTAGAAAAAGAAATAGAGCACCACAAGGTGCTCTATTATAAAGGCCAAACAGAAATTCCAGATCATGAATACGATAAACTAGAGGACGAACTAAGAGAGTTGAGTCCAGATAGTCCTATTTTAAAAATGGTCGGTTCAGTAGTTACCGCTGAGGATAAGGTAAAGCATGATGAGAAAATGCTAAGCCTTGCAAAGACTTATAAAGAAGACGAGCTGGCAACTTGGATGGATGGAAGAGAAGCCATTTCAATGTATAAAATTGATGGAATGAGTTGCTCGTTAATTTATGAAAATGGAAACTTAGTCTTAGCAAAGACCCGTGGAGATGGGACATTTGGTGAGAATATTACAAGTAAGGCCCTGTGGATAGATACAATCCCAAATACTATTAAAGAAGAAAAGCGAATAGAAGTTCGCGGTGAAATTTACTGTGATGAAGAACACTTCTTTAGTTTGTCAGACGATATGGTTGCTCTAGGTTTAGAGAAGCCAACATCTCAAAGAAATATTGTCGCAGGTATTATTTCTAGAAAAGATCATCTTCAACTTTCTAAGAAATTAACTTTTAAGGCCTTCGAGCTATTGGGTGATATTTCTGTTCAGACAGAGGTAGAGAAGGTTAAGTATCTTGAGGCGCAAGGTTTTGAAACACTAGAATACACTCTACATAAAGATGCGAAGTCTCTATCTAAGACAATCGATGAAGCCAAAGACTTTATGGCCGAGGGTGATTACTTAATAGATGGAATTGTCTTTAGTTTTAATGATCAGAAGTGGCATAGAGAGCTTGGAGAAACCGCTCACCATCCTAGGTATAAGATGGCGTTTAAGTTTCAGGGTGAATCAAGAGAAACTGTTATAGAGAATATCCTGTGGCAAGTTTCGAGAAATGGTATTCTTACTCCTGTGGCGAATGTGAAACCTGTAGAGTTAAGTGGAGCCAAAATCTCAAGAGTTACTCTTCATAATTTTGGTCTCGTTAAGCAATTTGAATTAAAACAGGGTGATCGAATTGAAATAATTCGCTCTGGTGAAGTTATTCCAAAGTTTTTAGAGGTGGTTGAAAGCTCGGATGAGGAATTCTCCTACCCAAAGACATGTCCATCGTGTGATGAAGAAATTGAAGTTGTAGACATTAGACTTATTTGTAGAAATAGTGAATGTCCTGCAATCGTAAAAGAAAGTATTTTAAATTATATTCAAAAAATTGGAATTGATGATCTAAGTTCTAAAAGACTTGAAGAGTTGATAAGGGCCAAGCTCGTATTAAAAATATCTGATCTTTATAAGTTAAATATGGAGTCTCTTCTTACACTAGATAAAGTTAAGGAGAAATTGGCGACTAAATTATTAGGAGCTATCGAAAAGAGTAAGACAGTTGATTTGGTCACCTTTCTTTCCGCTCTTGGTATAAGTGGTGGAGCCTATAATAAATGTGAGAAAGTTGTTTTTGCAGGTCATGATAGCTTGGAAAAGGTAAAGTCTCTTACGCCAGATAAGTTGATTCTAATTGATGGGTTTGCAAAGAAGTCTGCCGATGACTTTTATCTTTCTTTGAGTGAGAAATTTCCTTTAATAGAAGAGCTAGAGTCTGTTGGTTTTAGTTTTGAAGAAGTGATTAAAGTTGAAACAAAAGTTTCTAATAAGAAAATTTGTATAACTGGTTCTTTATCAGAGAAGAGATCAGTAATTGAATCTAAGATAAGAGATGCAAGTGGAATTGTTGTAAGCTCTGTGAGCAAGAATACAGATATACTTGTTACGAATGATCAAAGTAGTGGCTCAAGTAAATTGAAAAAAGCGAAGGATTTGGGGATTCTAATTATTACAGAGGAAGAGCTAATCTCAATGATTAGCTCTTAGGTAATGTAGAGATTATCTTGGACAACCCCAGAACGAAGACTTTGTTACATCGTAGTAAAGGCAGTCTTTATTGCTATAGAGGCCTCTAAAAAATCCTTTAGCGGCTCTAGATACTTTACTTCTTAGACTAAGAACTTCTTTCCAATTTAATGAAACAGCTTCTTTCATGTGAAGAGCGATAGATGTTCCATCTTTCAAATTTGTAAATTGCTCGATCATCTCTTTCTTTGGCTTATCTGATGAATCTCTATTCCAAAACCATTGATTATCGAACTCTTCTTTGAAGCTCTTAAACAAGGCCTTGTTTGCAACACTCTTATAAACAACCATATTATCGAATTGGTTATGCTCAGCTGTCTTACTTAAATTATATGAGCCAGAGATTAACTTTGTTTCTTCAAAGTTTGATTCGTTATAATCTACAATAATAAATTTGTGATGGTTTAATAGCCAATGTCTAGGCGACGGTGAGTGAGAGTAGTACTTAACTCTTACAGGAGCAATCTTACTTTTGTTTCCAGGAAGGGCCTTCCAGTCGCTAACAAATTGAGGTGTCATTTCTTTATTGTTAATTCGAGTTTTAAACTCTTGGTTATCAACTGCGAGCTTAACATCAACCCCTCTTTTTACTGCCTCAATAAGCGCATCAGAAATTTCTCTAATATTGAAGTGATTTAGTGAAAGATAAATATTACTTTTAGCATTCTTAATATTATCTAAGATAATATCTCTAACAGTCCAAGTTTGATTCTTAACTCCACCGATTCGACTTAATGTATAGTACTTACCCTGCTTGTATGCTTTTGATGATGGTTTATTCTCTTTAATTTTGAAGTTCATAGAACTTGAGTAGAGAGAAGCATTAGAGTTGATTGGAGAATTACTAAGTGCTTCTAAGTTAAGCTTCTCAGCGATTCCTTCATTTGCAGTGAAGATATCTTTTGCAGAGTTCCAAAGAATGATAAATTCTTTTTTAAATTGGCTTAAGACAGACTTTCCTTCAACTGTTTCATCACTATGATAAATAAAGTTCTCACTGTAGCGATTCTTTGCTCCACCTGACATATTTGCAGATGAGTTAACAACAAAGACATCATCTACGAGCACGAATTTTTCATGCATATTCATTTTTGCAATCTTTAAGTCAGCACCTAATGCCTCAAGCTCACTTGCAACTTTTTTGATTGAAGACTTCTTTGCAAGAGAGGGGTGTAGAATAATTTTAACTTCGACGCCATTTTGGAGGGCCTCTTTAAAAGAGTCCGTAATACCCTTGTCTGACCAAGAATAAATTGTCGCATAGACATATTTCTTAGATTCCTTAACTTCTTTGTAAATAATTTCAAAAGCTTGTGCTCCTTCATGAGGAGAGAATTTTGAATAGAACTTGGTGTCGGCAAAGCTAGATAGGGATAAGAGAGTAAATAAAATAATAGAAATTAGTTTCATCTTTCCACCTTATTATGTGCAAATTATTTAATTCTCTGAATACATATAAGTTATTGATGCGTCTGGCAAAATTTATCTCAAATGCGTGAAGGAATTACTATGGTTAAAAAGATTTCAAATGTTTACCTATGCAATAATTGTGATTTTAGGGCCTTGAAGTGGGAGGGAAAATGCAGTGGCTGTGGTGAATGGAACTCACTTGTCCAAGTGGAGGAGAGCTCTAAGCAAAGAAAACTAGACGAGCAGGGCTCTAGGCCTGAGAGGGTGAGCGAAGTTAATACTCAGGAGTACTCAAGAAAGGTTACGGGTATAGCTGAGTTTGATCGAGTCTTAGGTGGAGGAATTGTTATTGGTAGCTTAACTCTTCTTGGAGGTGAGCCAGGAATTGGAAAATCGACACTGCTAACTGAAGTGTTGGCGGCCCTATCAAAGAAATATCCAAAGGAAGATATTCTCTATGTCTCGGGAGAGGAGTCTATTCATCAAGTGGCAGATAGAGTGAAGAGGTTGGGATTGATTCATGCAAACTTCTATATTTATAACGAGACAAATTGGCAGTCTATCTTGGGACAGATTAAGAAGATTCGCCCTAGTGTAATCGTTCTAGATTCTATTCAGACGACAGTATCTGGAGAAGTTCAATCGGCGGCAGGCTCGGTATCACAGGTGCGCGAAGTGACTTATGAATTGATGAATCATGTAAAGGGAAGTTCCATGACTTGCTTTGTGATAGGGCACATTACAAAAGAGGGCTCCATTGCGGGACCAAAAATTCTAGAGCATATGGTGGATACAGTAATTTACTTTGAAGGTGATCAGCTCTCAAATAATAGAATTCTCAGATCTATTAAGAATAGATTTGGCAATACAAACGAGGTCGGAATATTTGAGATGAATGAGAAAGGACTCAATCAAGTTTTAAATCCTTCGCAGTACTTTATTGATGCAAGTAATGTTGATGCCTATGGAAGAAGTATTAGCTGTGTTATGGAGGGAACAAGGCCACTCTTTATAGAAGTTCAGGCCCTAGTCGTAGATGGGCAGGGAAGAAAGACAACTCAGGGTATAGATACAAATAGAGTTTCCATGTTAGTGGCCGTGATCGAAAAGTACTTAGGTATACCGATGAATATTAGCGATATTTATTTAAATATAATTGGAGGAATTAAAGTAAAGGGGCAAGACACAGATCTCTCAATTATATCATCGCTTCTTAGCTCATTTAAAAATAAGAAAATAGATACAGAAACAATACTTATAGGCGAAGTCGGACTCAATGGTGAAGTCAGGTCTGTTAGTAATATTGATAAGAGAATAAAGGAGATGGAGAGATTGAAGTATAAGAAGTTAATAACTTCAAAAAATATTTCCCAGCGAATTACTGGGAAATCAAAATTAGAAATTATAGGTATCTCTAAAATTCAAGAAATTGAAGAGCATTTAAATTTATAGAAATAGTGCTTTTATATAGTGGGTCCACTTCTCTTTCTTCATTTCGTAATGAGAAGTCTCTCCTTTATTGCCGTGGAAGGAGTCACTTTTCTTCCACAACTCGAGAACTTTTTCTTTTTTAATCATACCTGCTCCAATAGCACTTGCTAAAGCAGCTCCGTAGGCAGTTGTCTCTATGACCTTTGGTCTAATGATTTCAACTTGAGATATTGTAGATTGTATATTCATAAGAAGTTCATTGAGCGCGGCTCCACCGTCTACTTTCAATGTCTTGATCTCTTCATTTGTATCTAAGGCCATGGCCTGAAGAAGGTCATTAATAGATAGGGCCATTCCATCTAGGCAGGCCCTAGCAATATGCTCTTTCTTTGTGTCTCTTGTTAGTCCTAGAATAGAGGCCTTTGCATCACTCGACCAATATGGAGAACCAATACCTGTAAAGAATGGTAGAAACATAACATGTTCCATCTCGTCGAGATTTTTAACTTTTCTAGCGAGATCTTCAATATCAGAGCTATTCTTAATAATTTCAAGGTTGTCCCTTAGCCATTGAACTGCAGCTCCACAAATATAAGTACTTCCTTCTAATGCGTAGTAGGCGACGCCATTTTCTTTATAGGCGACAGTTGTGAGCAAGCCGTGCTGTGACTCTTTTATTTCAGTTCCAGTGTTAAGAAGCATGAAGGCACCCGTTCCATACGTACATTTCAAGTCACCACTCTTAAGACCAGCTTGACCAAAAAGAGCACTTTGCTGATCTCCAAGGATACCTGTAATTGGAATACCATCAGGAAGAAAGGAGAGGTCTTTTGTTACACCAAAGTTGCAGAATGAATCACTGATCTCAGGTAGTGTCTCCCTAGGAACTTTGAAGATTTCTAATAAATCATCACACCACTCAGTTGTTTCAAGATCCATTAATAGAGTTCTCGATGCATTGGAAGCTTCTGTCTTATGAGATTGTCCAGCACTCAATTTATAAAGAAGGTAAGTATCAATAGTTCCAAAGAGAAGATCTTTATTCTCATAGGCCTTTTTAACATTCTCATTATTACTTAGAAGCCAATTCATTTTCGTACCTGAGAAATATGAATCTAGTTGCAGCCCAGTTTTCTTTCTTATGTAGTCCTTCTTCTCTGATAGAGAATTACAGAACTCACTTGTCCTTCTATCCTGCCAAACGATGGCATTAGAAAGTGGAATTCCATTTTTCTTGAACGCACAAGTTGTCTCTCTCTGATTAGTTATCCCAATGGATGAGATCTGATCAGAGGTGATATTATTATTCTTCAGGATTTGCTTTACTGTATGTTCAACTGTTTCCCAAATATCATTTAAATTATGTTCTACCCATGAAGGCCTAGGAAAAATTTGTGGGAATTCTTTATTGAGCTTATCTACAAAGTTCATTGTATTTGCATCTATTAGAACGGCAGTCGTTCCAGTTGTTCCCTGGTCGATCGAGAGTATATAATTCATAGTATCCTCAGTGATTAAATGAAATTTATCTTAATTGTATGTCAGTGGGTGTTGGCTTTGCAATGGCCTTAACCGTTCCTAGCCATCGTTGTGAAATTGAGCTGTTTAGGCCTTTTAACATTCCAAATGAAATCAATATCATCGCGAGAAGAATAAATAAAAACTCTATGAATGCTTGACCCTTCTGGTTGACTAAAAGCTTTTGGGCGTGCATATTGGCGTCGAGATTTTGCACTAATTCTTGTTGATGGGAATTGAATTCTTGGTTAAATAAATCAGCTTTTTCCATTATAATAAATGCTAATCCAAGGGGACCGGAGTCTCAATGAAGAAATATTTTCCAATTTTTATCGCCGTATCTTTCCTAACGTTTATAGGTCTAGGGCAGGGTATGTTCAAATTATTTGATCTTAAGGCCGATGCTACTAAAGTAGAGAAGAAGATTACGACTCACTATGAGTCACTATATAAAGACTTAGAACTTAAAACGACTGAAAATAAGAAAGTTAAATTAAAAGATCTTAAAACTCCAATTGTTATCATCAACTTTTGGGCAACTTGGTGTAAGCCTTGTTTAATAGAATTTCCATCAATCGTTACCATGAAGAAAAAGTATAATGACGATCAGATAATGGTCTTTGGAATTAACCAAGATGATGAAGACCAGATGGAAAATATTAAGAAAATTACTAAAAAGTATAAATTAAACTTCCCTAATGTTGCAGATACTGATGGATCAATACTAGAGAAGTTTATGATATCGGCAATTCCCGTTTCAATTATTTATCATAAGGGAAAAGTAATTCAGGTTTCAAATGGAGCAAAAGATTTTAGTTCTGAAGAGCTCTACGAGAAGTTTGATAATCTACTTAAGAAATAGCTTACTTCTATAAGTAAGCTATCCTTAGCGGATGCACTTATTCACACCCCAGTGATAGGTAACCTTATCAATATTATCTACATCAAAAATAGTAAACCTAGGCTTTAGTCCACTAACAAGCGCACCTTGATTTTTGAAGTTCAAGGCATGAGCGGCGTTCATTGTAATCGCTGCCCATAATTGAGCAATATTCATTTTATATGTAGGAGCAGCTAAAGAAGCAACGAGAAGGACATTGTCGCAGTGACATGATCCAGGATTATAGTCAGATGCTATGGCCACCTTTACACCAGCCTTAAAAAAAGCTTCAGCATCGGCCTGTGGTTTTCCAAGGAAAAAACCAGTTCCAGGTAAGAGGGTCGCCACAGTTGAAGAGCTGGCTAGGGCAGATATACCATCTTCAGTTGTACATAGAAGATGATCAGTACTTAGTGCATTATTCTTAACCGCAAGAATAGCACCTTTATTATCTTTAAATTCGTCGGCATGACTCTTTACGGGAATATTTAAAAAGGAAGCGACATCAAATAACTGCTGAGTGTCTACTTCATCGAAGTATCCTTCTTCGTGAAAGATATCTACAGCGTCGATAACGCCAATTTCAGATAGTTCCTTAAGAAGTGGGATTACAACTTTATTGATGTAATCATTAGATGTTTTATATTCTTTAGGCACAGCATGCGCGGCCATATATGTATTAGAAATTTGAACACGACCTTCAAAGTGATCTTTCAGACGCTCAATTATCAAAGAGCATTCTTTCTCTTTTTCATAATTAAGGCCATATCCACTTTTAATTTCTATTGTTCCAACACCATAGGAATAAATTCTCTCTACTCTAGCAACAGCATCTTCAAATAGTTGATCAGCACTACTTTCATTAGTAGCTTTCATCGTTGAGAGGATCCCACCGCCTGCGTTGGCGATGGCCTGATAGTCGGCACCATTTAAGCGCATAGAATATTCTGAAGATCTATCTCCACCAAAAACTAAGTGTGTATGTGAGTCTACAAGTTCGGGAAGAAGAGTTTTTCCTGTGAAGTCTTCAAAGGGTACTGATTGAAATTCACTTGGAATTGTTGAGTCCTCTCCGACCCAAACAATTTCTTCGCTATCAAATACTATAGAAGCATTCTCGATAATAGAGAGGTCTTCTGGAAGTAGATGGCGCCCATCTTTCTTATAAGCATTTTCGAGCGTTACAATTTGAGAGAAATTTCTAAATGCTTTTAAACTCATTATAATTCCTAGTTAATTTCTTTTAAGTGTTCAGCCGCTGCATTAACAATCTCATTTGAAGAGATAAGCTTTTTAATATTATCCATGTCTTTATAGAAAATTCTATCTTCTTCAATTGGAAGAACATGCTTTCTAACAAGAGCGTGAACTGCTTCTAGAGCAGGAGAAGACTTGAGTGGCCTTTGAAAGTCTAGTGCTTGTGTATTACAAAGAAGCTCAATACCAAGTACTGTTTTAGCATTGTCTATAACTTCTAATAATTTTCTACCTGCTGTCACACCCATTGATACATGATCTTCCTTATCAGTAGAAGTTGGAACACTGTCTACGGATGCCGGATGACAAAGGTACTTATTCTCTGAAGTAAGGGCCGCTGCTGTTACGTGAGCAATCATTAGTCCTGAATTTAATCCTGAGTTCTTAGTTAGAAATGCAGGAAGATCAGAGAAGCTAGGATTCATCATTTTTTCAATTCTTCTTTCACAGATATTACAAATCTCAGCAACACCCATTGAAAGATAGTCCATAACCAGCGATAGAGCTTCACCGTGGAAATTTCCACCACTAACTACTTTATCTTCTTCTAAGAAAATAAGTGGATTATCTGTAACTGAATTTAGCTCTATTGAGATAACTTCTCTTGCATGTTTAAGAGTTTGTCTACAAGCTCCATGTACTTGAGGAACACATCTTAAAGAATAAGGATCTTGAACTTTTCCACAGTCATCGTGTGAGTCTTTTATCTTTGAATCAGCTAAGAGATTATTTAAGTTATTACATGAGTCGATTTGACCAGGATGTGGCTTAAGTTGTGATATACCTTGGTAATAAGCCTTTGTAGTTCCTCTTACACCGTCTAGTGTAAGTGCTGCACTGATATCAGCAATTTTCATAATATTAGTAGCTTCTACAACTGCGCAAGCTCCAATGGCCGCCATGACAGCTGTACCGTTAATTAGAGCGAGACCATCTTTTGGACCTAGTACTGCAGGAGACTTCTTAATTTGATCTATTGCAAACTTAGAATTAACTAGTTTTCCTTCATAGATAACTTCTCCTTCTCCTATGAGCGCAAGCGCAATATGAGATAGGGGAGCTAAGTCTCCAGAGGCACCAACTGAACCTTTTTCTGGAACAACTGGAATAACATCGTGATTGATAAAATCAATAATAAGTTGAACGATTTCAGGTTGAACACCTGAGTAACCAGAGATGAGGCAATTTGCTCTAAGAATCATAATTGCACGAGTAATCTCTCTGCTGAATGGTTTACCAGTTCCTGTACAGTGGGATCTAATAAGATTAACTTGTAGAGTTGCTAGGTCTTCTTTTTTTATGTGCATACTTGAAAGTGCACCGAAGCCTGTGTTGATACCGTATACAGGCTCACCCTTTTCAACAATATTGTGAACGTAGGCGCGAGATTCTTTCATTCTCTCCAATGCTTTATCGCAAATATTAATTTCAACCTTTCCAGGTTTAGAAAAAGCAATATGATGAACTTGTTCAATTGTAAGTGACTGTCCATTAAAAGTAATTTTCTCAACTGCAGACATTTTATCTCCTTAAACTTTCAACTTTCTCACGATAAGTAGTAGGGCCTTCTTTAAAAATATATGAGCCTGCAACAAGGTTGTCGGCTCCAGCTTTTCTTAATTTGTCAGCATTGATATTGCTAACGCCTCCATCTACTTGAATCGTAAGATTTGGATATTGTGTTTTTAATTTATTAAAATATTCAATTCTCTCATAGCTCTCCTCTATAAAAGCTTGTCCACCAAAGCCTGGTTCAACGGACATAATTAGAAGAAGATCAATATTCGCTAATACTTCTGAACTAATATCTTCTAGAGGAGTTTTTGGTTTAATAGAGACACCGACACTTGGATAGTACTTCTTTGCTTTCTTAATAAGCTCAAATGAGTTTTCTGTGGCCTCTATATGAAAAGTAAAATTATGAATATTGAAATCTTTAAAGGTTTCAATAAAGAATTCTGGGTTGCTCACCATAAAGTGGGCATCTAATGGTATTTTGGTTTTCTTTGAAATCAATTTTACAATAGGATGACCAAAAGTAAGGTTTGGTACAAAGTGAGCATCCATAATGTCGAGGTGGAACCATAAATCTTCAAAACCTTCAAAGGCATTTAATTCAGATTCAATATTTAAGAAATCACAGGCTAATAAACTTGGTGAAATAATCATCATTCTTCCTAGTTAATTGTAAAATCAGTTGTAGAGTTCTTCATTCCATTAATTAGTGATGTATCGCTACATCTCTTCTTTCCCTCGATCTGCACGTCGCTAAGGCGCAGAGTACCGTTGCTACATCCAATGAGAATATTTCCATCTTTAGTGTCACAGGCTCCAGGGCTGATTGATTTAAGTGATTTCTCAACAGAAAAAACTTTGAGTCTTTTTCCGTTTAATTTACACCAAGTGCCCGGCCAAGGAATGAGCGCTCTTACTTGATTGTGAATTTCTTCAATTGTTTTATTACTAAAATCTAGAAATCCATCTTCTTTTTTCAAAGTAGGAGCAAATGTAGCAGCATCATGATCTTGAGGAGTGTAGGTAATTTTATTATTTAAAAGCTTAGAGATAACAGTATTTAAACTTAGTGCCGCTTGAAACTTAAGCCTAGTATAGAGCTGTCCACCCGTTTCATTATCATCTAATTGCATAGGATAAGAGTGTACGAGATCCCCCGCGTCCATTTGCTTTACCATTCTCTGAATGCTGACACCACTTTCTTTGTCTCCGTTAAGCAGGGCGTACTGAATTGGAGCAGCCCCTCTATATCTAGGGAGTAGTGATGTATGAATATTAAAGCAGCCCAATTTAGGTAAGTTTAAAATTCTACTACCTAGAAATTGAGCGAACGCAAGAACGACTATAGCGTCAACTTTCTCGCCTTCAAGCTTATTTAGTATTTCTTCTTCTCGGTTGATATTCTCTGTTTGAATAAGAGAGATCTTGCTAGCCTTAGCAAACTCAGCTACGGGAGGTGACTGTAGCTTCTGTCCTCTTCCCGCTGGTCTGTCTGGCATTGTTATAACGTGAGATAAGTTTACATGAGGATGATTGAATAACATTTCTAGGGCCGGGACAGAAAAGTCTGGTGTCCCACAAAAGATAATATTCAACTTCTTCATTTAAAGTCCTTTCTTCTTTTTTTGTTTTAGGAATTTCTTCTTTAAAAGGTTTTGCTTTAACATACTTAATCTTTCTAGAAAGACTATTCCCTCTAGGTGATCATTCTCGTGTTGTAGACAAATTGATAGGAGTTCATCTGCATCTATAGAGTGTTTCTCTCCCCACATATCTTGATAATCTACAGTAATTGTTTTGGCCCTTTTAACTTCTTCATATATACCAGGAACACTTAGACATCCTTCTTCGTAGAGAATCTCTCCATGCTTATTGCTGATAACTGGATTAATGAAAATCATTGGGTTGAAATTTGAGAGTACGTGCTCACTTGAACCATCAGCTCTTGTAACTTCTTCTCTGTCATAATCAATATCCATGACGAAGAGTCTGATGCTCTTTCCAATTTGAGGAGCAGCTAACCCAATGCCTGGAGCATGATACATAGTAAATAACATGTCTTTGCAAAGAGCTCGAAGATCATCGTCAAACTCAGTGACTGGTTCAGCAACTTTCTTAAGCACAGGAGCTGGGTAAGTGAATATTTGAAGGAGTTCCCCTTCGAGTTTATAGTTCTCTAAAAAGCTTGAATTTTCCATGAGCCCTTATAGCATGGAAGCTGCGCGTAAGTCTACCTTAAGGGCTTGTTTTCTAAAAGGTATACAGTATCCTTCAGCTCTTCAATATTCTTATTTAAAAGTGCATTGACTCCGGCCTTGGCCTTGACCCCTCTTCTCCAAACTTTCCAAGTAGTTACAACGTTTGTAAGGTCTTCGAGTTTATTGCTTCGATACGTGGCTTCATGCATTATATAGTAGTGGTTATTCTCAAGAATATACTGTCGAATTGACTGTGATCCTATCCAGTTTATTTTTCTCTCAAGGGCCTCTTCAATAAAGTAAGGCTTTCTAACAGAAGCACTTACTTGTGCTGATCCAATAGTTTTTATTACTCGATCAGGCATGTAAGGAAGAATGAATGATGGAATAAAAATATTCCAGAGATTTCCAATTATAAAGAGTGCAATAAAGTATTTTGAAACTTGCTTCTTACTCTTAATAAATAAAAAGGCACCAACAAAGAGAAGGGCTACAGTAGTTAAAACTTTTATTGTTAATGAGGCTGATTGGTTCACTTCATTAAACACGAGCAGAGAACTTAGAAGAATACCAGTCAGGGCCATTAAAATAGAGATCACGATATTGGCCAACTTCATCATCTTCTCTCTTTTTTGACTTAACTGATAATTATTAAGAAGAATGAAGTTTGAAATTAGAAAGAAAATAATCGATGGCATGGCATAGTGATGTGAGCGCTGTGATGGAATTAGCCATAGAGTGAAAAAGACAAAGAAGCAGCAATTAGAAAAGAGCAGAAATTTATCATTCTTTACTTTAATCCAATGGTCTTTGATCTGAGAAATACTAATAGGTAAGTACAAACTCCATGGAAGCGCGAATATAATGAGTCCTTGGAAAACGTGTCTAATCGGATAAGATTTAGAAGCAAACTTTCCTAAGTTTTCTCTTAAAAAGAAGTAATCAATAAATTCATGTCCATACTTTAGTGTGCAAATGATGAACCAGATAGAAGCAATTGCGAGAGAATAGAAAAAACATATAAGTGCTTTTTTTAGATCTTTAGAGTTGAAGCCAAACATATACCACTCTAAAACTAGAAATAATCCAATTCCACCTGCGGCCATGACAATTGAGACAGGTCCTTTAACGAGAATCGAGAGGCCGATAAAGAGTGAGGCTAGGTGAAGTGAGTACTTCTTATCATTAAGATAGAGGTAAAAGTAGAGTGCACCCAGCGTTGTAAGCATTGTAAGAGGCATCTCCATCATAAAGATTCTAGAGTATTTAAACATGCCAAATGTAGCACTTAGAAAAACAAATATAAGTAGAAATGACTTCGATAAAAGTTTTGAGACAATCTGTGACGTTAGTATAAGAGTTGCTAGAGAGAAGAGAACAATCGAGAGTCTAGAGAGTAAAATACTTGGGCCACCGCCAATGAAGTAGAAAATATTGGCCATCCAAAATTGTAGAGGTGGTTTAGACCAGTGATTCTCTCCGTTGTATAGAGGTGTGAGAATTGAGCCAGCATTGAACATCTCTTTCGCAATTTGTAGATAGAATCCTTCTGTTCCTTGTCTAATCGCATCGAGATTTCCGATGTCCCAAGTGTAGAGAATAAAAACAAGAAAAATTGAAAAGATAGAAAGTTTTTTAATAGATGAAAATGATGTCATTTCGCTAATTTCCGATTTCTAGAAAAAATCACGATTAATATAATTGTAAACGCAATAGGAACAGTGAATGTTGCTGCTATTGGTGGAACCTTAGAGTTATTTCCTAATTCGATTAAATATGAATAAACCAGCCAGTATAGAATCGTAAAAAAGAAAACGGCAGCAATGTTTTTTCCAAAAGAACTACTTCTTCTATTCGGGTTAAAAACAGAGACAGATGCTAAAATAGCAAAGATGATGCAAATGATTGAGTTTGCAAACTTATCGTAGAAAAGAACCATATACTCATTAATATTAATTCCACTTGTTTTTAATTGATCGATATACTTCCAAAGCTTAACAATATTTAAAATTGTTATGTCGGCTTCGATTTGTCTAAGCTCTTCTGGGGTTTCGTAGAGATTAATTATATTTTCTTTATTTTCTTCTGCCTTAGGAAATGACTTTAAATTAAGACCGTCTAGCTTTATTACGTTTTTTCCAATCCAAATTCCTTTCTCCCAGTAGACCTTTTGCATGGCCTGAATTTCTTCTAGGTATGAGTCAGCAGATAATTTATAAAGAGTTACATTGTAGAGTTCTTTTTTTATTTGATTATAATTTGTAAATGCAATGAAATAGTCGTCAGAGCGATACCACATCTTACCACTACCGATGGTAGATGATCTTAGTCCCTGACTTTTAAGGTTACTGAATTTATGAGTTGATTCAGATATTAAGTTCTCTCTCTGTGATTTGAAAAAAGGAGAGATATATGAAGTCATCATAAATTGAACAATTGTAACAATGAGTGAGGCAAAAATTAAGTCGATGATATAATTCTTTCTTGAATAGCCAGCTGCAAAGATTGCAGTGAGCTCACTTCGAGTCTTGAGTTTATTAATACTGAATAAACTTGCCATTAAGCATGAAACAGGAAAAATTTTATTGAGGTAGCCAGGAATCTCAATGAAATGATTAATCATAACTTCTGTCGCAGTTACATTCCCTCTGAGAAAGCCAGAAATTAAATTTGCAACAGAGACGAGAAGGAAAAGTGCGATGACTGATCCAGCAAAGAATTTAAACCATTCTTTAAGTATGAGCTTTCTTAAGATACCCATATTATTTCTTCTTACCTATGAGAGATATAAGTAATAATAGTGGTCTCAAGGCAATATAATTTATTAGCTTTCCAATCGAACCAGAACCCTCAAAGAGACTCACAATATGTGGTGAAAGACGGTAATACAATTCTACAAACTTAAAACCAAGAGGAAGCTCTAATAGGATTTTTTTAAATTCTCTTAAATCATTTGTTACTTGATGATTAGGTCCATAACTATATGAGGCGATAAAACAGCCTTTAGAGTCTACTTGAATTTTAGTGTAGGCATTTTGAAAGGCCTTGAGATTATGTGCTTGTTTTCTTTTAATGAACTTACGAAGCATTTGAGCATTTATGTGCTGATATTTAAATCCATTTGTGAATTTTACAAATTGATCGAGACAGCGAATAGATTCTCGGTGAAGATTAGGGCTTCGATCATAGGCCTTTGCTAAGTCCCAATATACTTGGCTAATTAGTAGAAGCTCTGAGATCTCTTTCTCATTATCAAAGAAATTAGGAGAGAGTCTCTCCTCACTAACTCCAAAGTAACTGGCAAGAGTATTTAAATATAGCGAATACTTTTCGACAGCTTTCGGGATTTCACCAGTAGAGTAGTACTGTCTCGCTTGCTTTAGAGATTTTAATCGATCTCGGTAAGCGTTTAAAACACTCTCTGGTTTCTTCTTCTCTTCTTCTGGAGCCTTTTTCTCTTCGGTCATTAATTAGAACCTGTAAGATAGTGACAGAGAAGTTTCTTGTACCTTTTCGCCTTCTTGGTTAAGAAGTTCATCTTCTTCAAGCTTCGAGTTCTTGAGTGCAGCTTCAACAGTAAGCTTTGGTTGAACCCAACTGATACCAGCACCGGAACCTCTTTCTTTAAGGGCCTTATCTCTATATGTACCAAATCTTAAAAAGAAGTTATCTAGGAACTTGATCTGAGCTGCTGCTTTCCAAACTAAAGTGGAAGAGAGGTTCTCTTTCCAGTCAGCACCACCATCTAGCATAAGTGAAATTGTATCTTTGAAAACGTATTGAAATCCAAGAATTGCTTTTGAATCTTGAGGTCTCTCTCTTAATGGATCAACTGCAACAACTCCCATTGTTAATTCTGGAGATATGATACGTGTAATTCCAAGAGTGAATTTCTTATAAGTTTCTTCAGAACTTTGGTGAAATTCATCTACAGTTTCTTCTGTGATATGTTGATAACTCACACCAAAAGAGGCCATCTTTCCAAGTGGTGAGGCCATAGAGCCAGCAATAGTCTTTCTCTTTTCATCACCTTTCTTTTGCTTTGTATAGGCAACAGCACCTTTGAGTGATCCCTTTGTGTCGGCAGCAATAAAGCTGATAGCATCTGATTCTGAAACAGCGCCATTGTCTGGGGTTTGTTCCGTACTAACTTTCTGAAAGTAGAATGTACTTATATTAAAAAATGAAATAGCAGCAGGGTTTAGAAAAATAGATTCTTCCACTAGAAGTGAACCTGCACCTGCTCCAGCCGTTGACTTAAGTCTTGTTGTTTCATACTCAAGAATTCGTCCTTGTGCACAAAGTGTGAAAGTAAGACAGATGGACAATAGTGATAAATGTGATAATCTAATTTTCATAATTTTTCCAAAATAAAAGTTTATTAAGGATAGTATAATGAATATTAGAAAGGCCGTCATCCCTGTTGCGGGTAAAGGAACAAGGTTTTTACCGGCAACAAAACAAACACCTAAAGAGATGTTGCCAATAATCAATATTCCAATGGTTCATTACTGTGTAATGGAAGCAGTTGAGTCAGGTATTGAGCAATTAATTTTTGTGACTTCTTCTGGAAAGGGTTCTATCGAGAATTATTTTGATAGAAACTTGGAATTAGAGAACTTTCTTGAGCAAAATGGTAAGTTAAAAGAGTTAGAGCTTATTCAAAATGTAAGTTCTATGATTGAAATTATAACTGTAAGACAAAAAGAGCAGTTAGGTCTTGGTCACGCGATTAATTGTGCTTCGCCAATTGTTGGAAGTGAGACTTTTTCAGTTATCCTTGGCGATGACATCGTAAGAGGGCAAACACCAGCGACTAAACAATTAATTGATGTCTCTAGAGACAATGGTGGCAAATCCGTAATTGGAGTTATGGAAGTTCCGGAAACTGAAACATATAAGTATGGAATAGTGGACGGAGAATTCCTTAAAGATAGTTCAACTACTTTGAAAATGAATGCTATGATTGAAAAGCCAAAGCCTGCTGAGGCACCTACAAATTTAGCAACACCAGGTAGATATATTCTCTCGGGAGATATTTTTGAGTGCTTGAGAGAAATACCAAGAGGAGTTGGTGGGGAATATCAGCTTACAGATGCTATCAATATGCTGGCTAATAAAGATGAGGTTTATGCTCATAAGTTTATTGGAGATAGATTTGATACAGGCTGTATTGAAGGTTACCTAAATGCAACGGTTGAATTTGCTCTTAGGGATGAATCTACAAAAGACTTAATGTTAAATATTATCAAAGAGAAGATTAAAACTTACGGGATAAAATAATGAGAAAGCTTCTTTCATTAGCTCTATTTTTTACTACACTTAATATTTATGCTGTCGCTCCAAGTGTAGAGGGACTTTTTAGAAACCCAAATAGTCAGGACCTTGATGGTAACCTTATTGTTCTTAAGGCTATGATCGAAAGAGAGGCTACAGAGGAAGAATACTTCAAACCTTCTTTCTATAAGTTCATCTTTAGTATTGAAGCTGAGCAAAGGGTTAAGTTTCTTCAGGTGGAGTATAGTGAAGGGAAAATGTCTAATGATGAAGTTGTTAGTACATTATTCTTAAACAACTTCTTTCCTAAAGTTAAAAATGATGAACTTATCGAAAGATCTTTATTTTATTCTCTCTTAACAATGTACGGATTAAATAGTTCTGAAGCTATCTCAAGTATACTGAAGAGATACTCAATGAATTATATATCAAATAAAGATTCTCTTAATAAAGAGAAGTTGGATTTATTTGATAAGTATAAGAAGTATTTAACTGCCGTTAAAGAGAATGAAGATATTAAGGAAGAGCTTACCTCTCCACTAGAAGGTGAAGATGAGGAAGCGAAAAAGAAGATTCAAGAAATTAGATCTTCAAGTATGTACTCTGAGAACAAAGCACTTAAGTTAGTTAAAGAGGGGAGAAACTTCTTTTTGAACTTAGACCTTGGAGGAGTGAGTGCTAAGTTTACAAATGAGGAGCATAGACTAGTTCGAATGAAAGTTTCTAAGGGAACAAGTGATGTTGAATCTTTCTTCTCAGACTATATTCTATTTAATGGAAGGCATGAGCTTCCTAAGCATATAATGATAAAAGATCAGAGCAATATTAATTATAATGTTAGATTTCTTGGCCTATCTATCTTCAACAATACCGGAGATGATTTAGCTAAGAGAGCACTAAGGTATAAGAAGATTGAAGAAGAAAATCTTGCCAAAAATCCTAAGAAAGATCTGATGAGCCAAGAAGAGCCAGTGGCCAATGCTAAAGGGCAGAAGCTGATCACACAGAAACCAGTTCTGGTTTACTAGATATAAGGTGTCTAAATTATTGAAATGAGACACCTTTAACTCTTTTATTCAAGTTTATTTCTGATTCGCCGATAAACAGATGAGATAGAATTTTTATCGTAATGGTAATTGGGAATAAACTATGAACATTAAAAACCTTTTAATTCTTTTAACTATCGGCAGCCTTGCACCTAGTACACTTGCTGGTGAGTTCTCCATTTCTAATATAAATATTGTTGGAAGTGAGGGAAACTCAAATGGTAGGCAATCAAATGATCCAGGTGATGATGGGACGATCAACCCTGGCGAAGGATCAGGAACAGAGTTTCAAAGCCAAAATTGTAGAGAGAGAATAAAGGCCAACAATACTCTTACGATGGATGAATTAAGTATTCTAAATGGTGGTCAATTACCAATTCTTGAACCACATTCAAAAACAAAATTTCGTGTAGAGTTTAATCGACTTGCTACAAAGTGTGTTCATCTAAAGGTGAATAGAATTTTAGATAATGAAAATAACCATATTGTTAACTTTGAAAACCTAAAGAATTTTGCCAAGGAAGATTTACATTTTACAGCTGAAGAGCTGAAGCAAGATGTATCTTCACTTATTAGTAATATGTCTATGGACGAGAAAATCACTCGTTGTTTAATTAAGCATAACTACCTTGTTAAGAAAGGCTCAGGTTATGAGATGGATAGAAACAATGAGAAGTTCGAATCTATTTCAAAGACTCCAAACCTTCAGGAAGACTTTAACCCTGAAAAGAGTTCTAAGTTTCTCTTTGCTAGTCCGGTGACAGATAGAAATGATTACATCACTTATAAAGATAAGGTTATCGATGACAAAGAAGGAAAGTGGGCCTGTACTAAAATTCAAGAGTATGGAATAAAAGAAGGCTCTGAAGATGAGTCTAAGTATGCGTTTGTTTCTCAGTATGATAGAGACTGGCAACTTGCTAGAGCTGCATGTGAGTCAGCAGTTGATGGTGATATTTATGCTGTCGAGAGACTAATTAGTAAGGACACTGGTAATAGTTCTGAACTTCAAAGAAGACTTAAAGATGTCTATGCAAGACTTCTAGCAAAGGACCTAAAGTCTAAGAGTGAAGAGATTGTTACAAAGATAGAAGATAAGCTTGCTCAACTTGAGAAGTATAACGATCCAACAAATAAAAAAGACAAGAGAAAGGCGAGAGAGATAGCTAGAGAAATTCAATCTCTTTCTAGAAGATATAATAAAGAAATTGCTGAGCCTGCAAAGCAAGTTTTAGCACAGTCTTTAGCTGCGTATGAAGAGATTGAAGATGTTGATTCAGATGCTGCAAGAAATACAAGAGATATATTAGAAAACCGTATTGAAACAGTGACTGAAGCACTGGCCGGTTTATCAGATATCGAAATGACTGATGGAGTAGAGGTGATGAAAGTTCACAACCTACACTCAACAGGTAAAGATCTTTTAGCCGCATATGCAAGCTCTTCTGAGCTTTCGAGAGTTTGTCTAGATTGTGATGGGCAACAAGATATGGAAGACGCGGAAGATAATATTGCAAAGAGAATTAAGAAGTATAATAAAGAAGATAAGAGAGATTGGAGTTTTGTTTCACAAGCCGCTAGAGGTAAGGAAACACCAATGTACTTAACTCAACAGCTTTATACAAATGCACAGAAGAATATGCAAAATCAATATTCTCAATTTCAGCAAAATGAGTATAAGAAGTATCAAGAGTACTGTGCAAGTAGTATGTTTGGTGGAATGAAAAACCCAATTCGTTGTCAGTACTGGCAAAACTCTCAAAGTATGAGAATGAAAATGTTTGAGAGTAAGATGAAGGGACTCCAGCAAGATGTACAAGGTTATAACCAGAAGTACTCTTATTATCAGTCGTACTATGATGCCGCTCAAAGAAGAATGGCGGAAGAGAATGATAGAGAGGTTGCCTCTTTAAATGTAGGAGCTTCTCCTTATGATAGCTTTAGTATTCTAGGAAATACTAATATGGCTCCTAACCAATCTTCTATGTACAATATGGGAACACCACAATTTGCCATGCCTTTAATGCAAGGTCGATAATAAAAAAAGCTCCCTTTTGGGAGCTTTTTTTATGTCTAGATTTTAAATAAAATTAGAATTCAATTGAAGAGTTTAACTGTAGAGCAAAAGAGTTGTCTGCAGTATTCTTGCTTGTTGGATCATTTGTAAAAGCAAAGTAATCACCTGCAAATAAGTAACCTAGAGAACCACCAACCTTAACAGCATTGTTCCAGTGGTAATCGAAGCTTAAATCAATTTCCATTCCTAGATCATCAGCTTGAGTATCTGCAGCTGTAAACGTTTTGTTATTTGTGTGGTTGTAAGAGCTTTGACCAGCTTTTGCCGTCTCATTAGCTTTGGCCCAAATCATAGCAGCTACCCATGACCACTTGTCAGACTTATATTCACCAGCGATCTTAGCATACGTCGCATTTGTCATATAAGAGTCGTAGATATTGTAATTTGTATTTCCAACCGCCTGTAGGTTGTATCTAAATAAAAGGTTCGCTACCTGGTAGTTAGGGTTTAAGTACATCGCTTCGTAGCTAGTTGTAGAACCACTGTGTCCACTGATAGAACCAAAGTCAAAAGCAAGAGTCCAAGAGTCGTTTAGCTTATACTCTGTTTCAAAGATAAATGATTTAGAGTTAACTTTCGTTGTTCCCGTGTTGTAAACTTTCCCAAGCTCACCAGAGATAATAGGAACTTCTAGTTCAAGCTTAAAGTTTCCAAAGATTTTCTTGAAGTAAATATCTGTAACTTTAACGTCTGTTTCACCAAGAGAATATGCACTAGCTGCACCAGTAGTATTTGTATCAGCTCTAGTGTTTCCAGATTTATTATTCTTCTTTGCATAAAGAAGTCCAAAGGCAATATCTCTATCAACGTTATCGTAAAGAAGACCTGCACCAATTTCATTGGCCTTTGTGTTTCTTGATAATGAAGCTTCTGAATCAATCTTTGCCCAATATGGCTCGATTAAGAAATTACCAATTTTAATTTTTGCAGTAATACCATCTCTTGAGAAAGCATGTCTGTCCCATGTGTCGCTACCAGAGTTGTAAACGGCACCAAGACCCCAGTCAGAAGTGTGTCTACCGATAACATAAGTAGCAGTATCAGAGTAGAGCTCCATATAGGCTTGATTAATTACTAAACTCTTAGAGCTTGATGATTTATTTTGAACGTAGAGAGCGTTACCAAAGTTGTCGTTAGTCGCGTCAGTTGTTCTATCGTCACCGAGTCTTCCACCACGACCGTAACCTGAAGTCAGTTCGGCCTTAAAACTTGCTGAGTCGTTTACAATAATATGTGGATTTAGTCTGAAGATGTAACTTTGGAATGATGCTTTTTCATTACCTGTTCCAAGACCAATCTCTTGTGAACCAGCGTTATTTGCAATCGGCTTATTGTCTGCAGTATTTTTAACTCTTCTATAATTATTGATTAGAGTTGTATCAACTCCAAAAACACCATGCCAATCAATTGGAAGTGCATGTGCAGAGTTCATAGTTAAAGTGGCAAGCGTTGCAACTTTAGAGAGGTTAATTAATTTCTTACGTAACACTAGTTACTCCCTTAATAAATGAATTTAAGTATCTAAACGTCTCATGATAATATATGAAAAGAAGAAATGAAGTCAAAAATGTAGGAAAATACTTTGGTAATGTTGCGTCATGTAAAAATCATATTTCTAGCCCTATTAGCGCTTATGGTATTAGGTTTAACCATAGCGTCAGTTTACGTTGTTCAAACAATTAGCGAGATTCCAGTCGAGAGGATTAGAAAATTTGAAAAATCCACGGCCATTGCTCAATCAGTATCGAAAGTTGACTCCGATGTTCTTCTGAATAAATCAGATTTAGAGGATTATTGGCTTTTTACAGAGAGTGAATTGAGCTTCAAAGAGTTTATCGAACTCTCTATTTCATCTGGAAAGTTAACAAAGTATAAAAATGGATTTCTTTCTCACGACGAAATGACCTTGCCAATGGTTGCACTGAATGAGTGTGAGAGATCTTCATGTTATCAAAGAAGAATGTCTTTTGGAGAAATGCCATCAGTTTTTTGGAAGGGTTTAATTGGAATTGAAGATGCCAGATTTTTAAATCACTTTGGAGTCGATTTGAAGTCAATCTTTAGGGCCATTGCCAAGGATATAGCAGAGTTAAGACTTGCTCAAGGTGGTTCAACACTTACACAACAATTAGTTAAGAATCTTTTTTATAGCAATGAAAAGTCGTTTAAAAGGAAAATTAAAGAAATCATTGTTGCAATATATATTGAAACAAAATTTTCAAAGGAAGAGATTTTAACGGCTTACTTTAACGAGGTTTTTTGGGGAAGCTTTAATGGTGTAAGGATTAAAGGTCTTTACTCTGCATCTCTTTTCTACTTCGGTAAAAAGCCAAATGAAGTAGCTCCCTTCGAGGCGGCAATTCTTATTGGTCTTTTAAAAGGGCCATACTTTTATAATCCACTAACACACCTAGATAGGTTAGAGCAGAGAACTAAAGTCGTATTTAATAAATTAGTAGATATGAATTTATTTTCTAAAAGTGCAGATAGAGTGTGGACTGATAAAGAGTGGGAGAAGTGGGTTGTTGATCTTAAGAAAAGAGCGCTCAGCAATAGGTATAGGCCACTTATTTATATTTCTAGAATTACAGAGAATGCGGGAATTAGCTCCTATGAACAATTCGTTCTCGTTAAATCATCCATAGATATTTTAGCGGACATAAAAGAGAAGTATAGTGAAGAAGATGTCGCTGTAAAAATGGTGATTGGAAGTTTGAAAGATAATAATTTCTTTTCTTATTATTCTAAGTGGGAACGAGATAAGATTAAGGCAATTAGCTCCGAGAGAAACTCTGTTGGGAGTACGCTTAAGCCTCTTTACTATGCCCTTATGAGTTATATGGGCCTAAATTGGAGTGATGAAGTTGAGTCGGGTGAGATAACTTTGGACTTAGTTTCTGGAAAGTGGAGCCCTAGAGAATCACATAAGGTAGAAGATGAATTTGTGACCGTCTCCAGATCATTGCAAGAATCTTTGAATAGGCCTTTAGTGCGACTGGCAGATAAGTATGGATTTAAGAATCTTGAACCACATGTAAAAGAATATATTCCAACTCTACAAGTTCCCTTGGCTCAGTATCCAAGTCAATTACTAGGTTCGATAGAGCTCTCAACTTACGAATTATTTGAGGTCTATAAGAAGATATTGAAACGCGAGTGTGAAGAAGTCGCACTTGGAAATAAGAAGTGGGAAGATACGATACTCTATATTTTAAGTGATCCCTCTAAAACAACGATAAAGAGAATTGTCTCTAAGAATCTAAGTAGCCTAAGCTTCTTTGGGAAGACGGGAACCTCTAATAATGGATACGATAATTGGTTTGTTTTCTATGACGGTTGGAATCTGGGAGTCATTTGGACGGGAATTGATTCTGGTCGAAGTGGTGAGCGATTAAGGCTGTATGGAAGTACAACGTCATTTAAAATATTTCAGGATTTTTTATTGACCCGCGGTAGGCGACTTGGTGAGTTGAGCTGCGAAAAAAGTGGCCATTAGTGGATATAGGGGCTTGTCAAAGAAGCCCTAAGTGAGTATATTCATGATAATTCTAAAATATGTTGGGCTGTCGACAAGTGGTAAGTCAGCAGATTTTGATTCTGCCATGCGAAGGTTCGAACCCTTCCAGCCCAGCCATCTTTTTTGATGGGGAGTTTTTATGAAGCGGATCGTCCTTGTTTCCGGATCTTCAAACCCGAAGCTTGCTTCACGTATCTCCCAATTCCTTGATGTTTCCCTAGTAGACCCACAGTTAGTAAGATTTGCTAACGGCGAAATATATTGTGAAATAGAAAAGAATGTCCGCGGTGCGGACGTTTTTGTTATACAGTCAACGAGCTCACCAGTTAATGATCATGTTATGGAATTACTAATCATGATCGATGCACTTAAGAGAGCGTCGGCAGCATCAATTACTGCAGTGATTCCTCACTATGGTTATTCGCGTCAGGATAGAAAAGCATCTCCAAGAACTCCTATTTCAGCAAAGTTAATTGCAGATATTTTAACTGCTGCTGGAGCGACTCGAGTTATCACAATGGATTTACATGCAAGCCAGATTCAAGGTTTCTTTAATATTCCATTCGATAATATTTATGCTTCTCCAGTTTTGCTTGAGTATATTAGGGCCGAAATTTTTAATGATAATAGTATCTTTGTTTCGCCAGATGCTGGTGGTGTTGAAAGAGTGCGCCACTATGCCAAAAAGCTTAAAGCTGATATTGCTATGATTGATAAGCGAAGAACTGGAAAGAATGTAGCTAAGGCGATGAATATCGTAGGTAATGTTGAAGGTAAGGAGTGTATAATCATTGATGATATGGTTGATACGGCCGGAACTTTAATAGAGGCTTGCCGCGCACTTAAAGATAATGGTGCAACTAAGGTATATGCCTGTGCGACCCACCCTGTTTTCTCAAACCCAGCTCTTGAGAGAATTGCGGGAGCAGAAGAGTTAGATAGAATAATAGTAACAGATACAATTCCACTCAGTCCTGAGGGGGAATTAATTGATAAAATCCATGTACTGGATACGGCCGAAATCTTAGCGAAGGCCATTCATAGAACTTTCAATAATGACTCTGTAAGTTCTCTATTTTTATAATCAGGTGAGATGATGACGAAATTAATTGTTGGCCTAGGAAATCCTGGAGCCGAGTATAGAAATACCCGACATAATATAGCTTGGGAAACATTTGATAATCTCTCTTTTGCACAGAATTTACGCTGGCAAAGCAAGTATAAGGGAGAGATGGCCACTACAGAAATTGAAGGGGAAAAGGTTATTTTCTTAAAGCCTCAGACTTTCATGAACTTAAGTGGAGAATCAGTAGCACCACTGGCAAACTTCTTTAAGATTCCTGTTGAGGATATTTTAGTCGTACACGATGAGCTGGACCTAAATTTTGGGACGATAGCTTATAAAGACGGTGGTGGATTGGCCGGACATAATGGCTTAAAATCAATTGCTCAATGTCTTGGAAAGCAGAATTTTAAGAGACTTAGAGTTGGTATCGGTAGGCCAGTTCATGGCTCTGTGAGTAATTGGGTCCTCTCTGGATATCACGGAGAAGATGCAGAGTTTTTAGAAAGTTATTTAAAAGGTGCAGCAAAAGCGGTAGAAGCATATATTGAAAAAGGTTTTCAAAGTGCTGCAAGAACGTATAGTAAAAAGAAAATTATTTAAAAGGAAATAAAGATGTCATTAAATTGTGGAATCGTTGGTCTTCCAAATGTTGGTAAATCAACTATCTTTCAAGCTTTAACTTCGGCGCCAGCTGAAGCAGCAAATTACCCATTTTGTACAATTGAGCCAAATGTTGGAATTGTAAATGTTGCAGATTGGAGACTAGAAAAGATCACAACACTCATAAAGCCAAGTAAGACAATTCCTACGATTGTTGAGTTTGTTGATATCGCAGGTTTAGTAAAAGGTGCGAGTAAAGGTGAAGGTCTAGGGAACCAATTCCTAGGACATATCAGACAGGTTAATGCGATCATTCACGTTGTAAGATGTTTTGATGATGGTGACGTTGTTCACGTACATGGGCGTGTCGATCCAGTAGATGATATTGAAACAATTAATATTGAACTGGCTCTTGCAGATGCTGAAGTTGTGACTAAGAAGCTTGGAAACCTTCCAAAGCTGATGAAGAATCAAAATAAAGAAATCTCTAGTAAGGCCAAGGCGCAGCTACCTGTACTTGAAAAACTAGAGACTCATCTAACAGAGGGTCTTGCTGCAAGAGCTCTTGAATTATCAGACGACGAGAAAGAGCTAGTTGCTGAACTTAACCTTATTACAATGAAGAAGGTTCTCTACCTTTGTAACGTAGATGAAGACTGCGTAGACGGAGATAACGAATACGTTACAAGTGTAAGAGAGTTAGCTGCAAAAGATAATGCGCAGGTAAGTGTTATTTGTGGGAAGCTAGAATCTGAAATAGCTTCACTTGAAACAGATGAAGAAAAGAAAGAATTTCTTGAAGCAGCTGGATTAGAGCAATCTGGTTTACAAACTCTTACAAAGACAGCTTATGAAATGTTAGGACTTAGAACTTACTTCACTGCCGGTGAAAAAGAAGTGAGAGCTTGGACATTTAAGGCCGGAGATAAGGCTCCTCAAGCTGCAGGTGTTATTCATACTGACTTTGAAAGAGGTTTTATTAAGGCCGAGATTTATCACTGCGATGACCTATTTGAACTGGGGACAGAACAAAAGGTCAAAGAAGCAGGTAAGTTTAGAATTGAAGGGAAAGAATATCTCGTAAAAGACGGAGATGTTATTCACTTCAGATTTAACGTTTAGTATTTAAACTCACATAGAAACTGTCTTCGAGAGATTTTTCGAGGACAGTTTTATTCGATAGCAAATTATAAAAGAATATATTTCTATAAATAAGCTTCACATACTTTCTTGTTTCTCTAAATGGTATAGATTCAATTGTGACCATTGGATCATCATTGATGAAGATATTCTTCTTCCATCTCTTAACTCTCGATTCACCAGCATTATAAGCGGCTAGAGTATAAATTAGATTTCCGTCATACTTCTTTAAAAGCTTCTTTAAGTAAGTAATCCCAATCTTGATATTTACATCGGGCCTCTTTAGATGAGAAGTCCTAACATTTTTCTTATACTGTCTCGCTGTAGCAGGCATCAGCTGCATTAGACCTCTTGCTCCAACATGCGACCTTGCACTTGGGTTAAAAGCAGACTCTTGTCTAATAAGTGAGATAACAACAAGAGGGTCGATAGTCTTATCTATTTTCTTAATCTTTTGAAGATATTGAAAAGGAAAGAGGTTCTTTAAAGTGAAGGCGTCGAGTTCGAAAACTTCGTTCTCAAGTGAATTGTGAACAAGTTTAAATGAGTGTAAGTACTTCTTCTCTTTAGTAAAGAGGCTTACAAGTTTTTCAATGAGATACTTTCTAAGTTCTTTATTTTCGACATTCTTAGCTACAGCCTTATTCTTGAAAACATAGAGGGAATCCCTAGAGATGATTTCAGAAATTTCATTATTAGAAAAAGCATCCAAATTAAGCTCTAACCAAAGAGATAATCTTTTAAGAGAAGAGATGAAGTTCTTTGAAAACTTTTTATTAGCTGGAACATTTGGCTTTATCTCTTCAGTATATTTACCAAGTAACTTTTCCTTATCTTCAACATCAAAAATATCTAAAAGTTTCTTATACGAAATAATGGCATAGAAATTTAGTGGAGACGATTCAGTTAGTGTCGTGAATAAGTGCTTTGAAAGCTCACTTTCACCGTTCTTGTAAAGAGTGTAGGCAATCCAAAATTTTACTTTTGAGTTGTACTTAGAGTAATTCTTTATCAATTGAAATTTTTCGATAGTCTTAACAGCTTTCTTATACTTTCCAGTTAAGATATCTGACCACAGTAATTGAAAGATTGTTTCATCTAGTTGGTCATTAGTTGCCATAGTTAAGGCATATTCGAAAAAGTAGCGGGCCTTCTCAACTTCCTGACGATAAAGAAAGTTCTTTCCTGTCGTTAGAATATTGATCCAGGCCTTGTCCGAATTCACATATTGCTTATTAGAATCATAAAAACTTACGAGCTGGTGACCCATTTGATAGGCGAGATCTAGCTCTTCATCTGCAAGATGTTTCTTTATATTAGAGCGAATCTCGTAGAATGCTTTAGTAAAATAATTTCTTTCGCTACTATCATTTAATCCAGCAGACTGCACATAACTTGTAAGCTGATTATTTATTTTAATGAATTTTAAATGATCTGAGTTTGGCTTGAACTGCTTCTCTAGATACTGCTCTGTCATCAAATCTGAAACGAGCTGGTGAAGATTAGAATTCTTATCGATACGAGAGAGGTATGTCGCGAATTCTGTTTTGTTTTTTCCCTTTAAATAAAAAGGAAGAGCATACTTAAAGTATTCTAAGTTCTTAAAGCTGATACTCTTCTTAGTTTTACTCTTTGTTGTATTCTTTAAAAACTTCCAGTGACAGTAGTGATCTAAGTGAGTGTACGATCTCTTAACTAAGTCAGGGTAGTCTTTGCTGTCAAAGTTCTTAGGTTTACAAACGCTGTGAAACTCACTTGTGCTTAGCTTTGCTTTCTTAAACTTTAAAAGAGTGTCAACGAGTGGACTATACTCTGCAAAAGCTTGGCTATGCTTGATCCATCGACCCATGTGGGAAATAGAATTATAGTGGAGTTTGGTTCTTTTAATATTTTTGTAAAATTGATGGAATGATCTGGCAAACTTTTCATCGGCCCTAGAAGTCTTAATTGAAAAGGGCTGTGCCGTTGCACTTGCTGCAAAGGTGTTTAGAGAGAGAAATGTTAATGCCGTAACAGTTGCTAATCGTAACAAAAATGACCTCCTGTCATATTTGTAATGTAATTAATAAATTGTATGGTATCGCTCTTGAATCTCACCAAGCTTGGAGCTTATTTCGTCGAGAACGACTTTCTTATCTTCTGGTACCACCATTGTAAGATTGTTAATGTATGAGGAGACTTCACTGAGGTAGACCATATCTTTTTTGTAGTCCTCTTGAATTACCTCAAAAGTATCGTTGAAATCATCGGCTAATTCTTGGAAATAATCCCCTTGCCTGAAGTATAGTTTACCATTTCCTTCCCTATCTCTGATAGCGGAAAGAAATTTCTGTACCTTGTATATTGGGCCTGCAATTTTATGACTAAAGAGTAGGCAAGCTATGAAAGTTACAGCAGTAAAGCCTAGTTGAAAGAGTGCTAGAACAAAAATCAGGTTATTTTTATAGGACTCCATTTTCGCTGCCATATCTGGTGAAGTGGCATTTGCCTGCTCAACAAGCCTTGTTACTAGGTCATAAATTGTCAGTGGATAGAATACACTTGAGATAAATAAGAAAACACAGACCAGGATACTAAATTTAACCTGAAATCTTGGGTTTATCAGAATAATACTTCTCTTATACGGTTCAGACATTCGGTCGATTCCTTTCAACAGATTGAGCTCAGTATTCTTTATAATATAAGAGAATGATACCAAGTTCCACCACTAAATTTATTCAACCATTTCACTCAACTTTAGCTCATATCTCTTAACGTATAAGTTATTTCGCGATATAAATAAGATTCAAAAACGAGGTAATTTATGAGTGATAAGGTCAAGAATCTGATTTGTACTATAGCCAATCCTGCAACGGGGATGACGTTGGGGGCTGAGGAAAGAATTTCTGAAGTAAAAGTAGAGGGGAAGAAGATCTCTATTAAGTACGACCGCGAGGGGATTTCTCCTGCGCAGAAGAGAGTGATTGAAGATTCAATCTATGGACTCCTAAAAGCTGACTTCGAAGAAGATGATATTACGATTATGACTTTCTCTAAAGACTCTAAAGATGTTTTTGGAGGAGCTCCAGCTGCTAAGAAAGAATCGGCGCCTAAGCAGGAAGCTGCTCAAGTAAAGGCCGGACATGGACCTGTAGGGGCAACGAAGAAGAGAATTCCTAACGTAAAGAATGTTCTGGCTGTTTCCTCTTGTAAGGGTGGAGTTGGTAAATCGACTGTTTCAGTTAATCTTGCCATGTCACTTAAGAATAAAGGCTACAAAGTAGGGATACTTGATGCAGATATTTATGGCCCATCTATGCCGATGCTCCTTGGTAAGAGAGAGGCAAAGCCAGCGGCCAATGAGCAGAAGAAGATACTTCCAGTTGAAGCTCTAGGTGTTCATTTCATTTCTTTTGGTCTCTTTATTCAAGAAGACGATGCTGTGATCTGGAGAGGTCCAATGTTAGGTGGAGTTCTAAATCAATTTCTATTTGATGTAGAATGGGGAGAGCTTGATTACCTTATTATTGATTTACCTCCAGGAACTGGAGACATGCAACTTAGTATGGTTCAGGCAACAGAAGTCGACGCAGCTGTCGTTGTTTCGACACCACAAGAAGTGGCCCTTCTCGATACGAGAAAGGGAATGAAGATGTTTGAGAAAGTAAATGTACCTATCCTTGGTATGATTGAGAATATGAGCTACTTTGTTCCAGATGATAATCTAGATAAGAAATACTTTATCTTTGGTGAAGGTGGAGTGAAGAATGCTTGCTCTGAACTAAAAACAGACTTCTTAGGAGAGATTCCTATGGAGATAGCACTTAGAGTAGGTTCAGATACAGGTGTTCCTTATATGAGCTCATCTGCACACGAGGGAAGACCTGTTTGGAATGCTTATATGGAATTGGCCAATAAGGTTGACCAAAAAATGAATGGCAAAGAGAAAAAGGGTTTCTTTTCTAAAATATTAGGAAAGTAAGCAAGGAGAACAAATTGTCTCTACTGGGTACAATTGAAGAGCAGACAACATTTGGTTTTACTGGACGAGTGAATATTCTCAATAGAAGCACTGGTCAGTATCTTGGAATCGTGTTGATTGCTGACGGTGTAATCGTCGACTGCACTTACGGCGGCCTTAAGGCCGAAAAAGCTCTATACCTGGCCCTCTTTGATGATATGGACCATACTCCTCTAAAATTTATTGTAGAGCCTGAGGTTGTTCAGGAAGAGCATAGAAATTTCCAGCTAACTTTTGAGGACTTCAAACAGAATTCACAAACCCTATATTTAAAGCATAGAGAGTCTAAGGCCCTGAAGCCATCAATGGATTTACGCTTAATTTTGGATGGTGATTTTATTTCTAGAGGATCTGAAGTTTCTGATTCAGAATTTAAACTGATGAACGTCTTGACGGAGTACTCATTAGTATCGGATATTTATAATAATTGTGATCTTTATGATTTTGAGATTACCCAGGCCCTTGTTTCTCTTAGAAAGAAGAAGGCCATTAAAGTAGTAAAGTAAGTAAAATACACCTAAATGGAGATTATATTTTGAAAACACAAGAGCATAACAAGACTGAACTTAAGGAATTAACTGTAAACATCGAAAAAGACGTTGTTGAGGCATTTGAGAGAATGGCGGACAATACAGGTTATGATATCAATGACTTAGTAGTTATTGCTCTTAAGAGGTTTAGAGTTAGCCATAGTGACTATGAAGGTACAAAGGTTTCATTTGAATAGTCCTAGTACCGCTATTCCCTATATATAATTTATACAGGCCGTCCAATCTTTAGACGGCCTTTTTTGTGCCTATCTTTTGGGTTAGCATAATTTCAATACTTTATACTGCATCTATACACATATTTCCCTTGTTTTGAGCGCTTAACGCTTGGCACGATGCTTGCTTATTAATAAGTAAGTTTGAAAGGGAGATTACCATGAAGTCACTACTGACGCTTAAGACATTAACAGGATTTTTAACTGCTAGTTCAGTACTTGTTGGAGTTAAGGCAGTAAGAGATGCTAACTTTAATTCATCTGATTTTATGAACAAGAATACTGTTCAGGTAGTAAAGAGATTAGATGATCAAAAGGTAGTTAGACATGTAGCTTCTGAAACTGCAGCAAGACCAGCTGTGCAGTACTTACCAATGAATGAGCTTAACTCAAGTATCATTAATGGTGAGTGGGAAATTAGAAGAATTCAAGATGAGAATAATGAAGTTGTATTCAATGCTAACGAGGAATCAAATAAAGTAGAAATGAACTTTGAATTAGTTGGAACTTCACTTGTAAAAGTTGGAGAGGAAGAGCCAATGATTCTAAGAGTTTCTTACTTAGATGAGAGTGGAAGAACAATCGCACTATTTAGACAATTTGGTAAGGGTTACGAAATTATTGAAGCAATTAAGAAGGTAGAAGTTAAAGAAGTTGCAGCTGTTGAGAGAGTAGAGAACACTGAAAAAGTAGCTGAAGAAAATACAACAGGTGTTGTAATTGAAAGAGTACAAGATCTTGTTTTAGAAAGAGCACTTCACCCATCAAAAGATCCAAACGTATTAAGAGGTGAGAGTGTTGTTTCAGGAAATATCGTAGTAGGTGCGGGAAGAATTGAAGAGTTCAATGTTGTAGTAGGAATTGGAAAGAACTATGAGCAGCCACTAGGTTTTATTAACTCACCAGAAATCAAAGCTGGAGGTCAATTCTCAGCAGAAACAAATAGCGGTGAAGTAACAGGTATAATTACAAATAATGGAAAAGATGGATTTAGAGTAAGATTTGCAACTGGACCACTTCAAGGAGCAATGCTTAACTTCGTAACAATTGAGAAGATGGATGAGCTAAATGCAATTGAAGAAGAAGCAGCATATGCAAAAGAAGAAATGAGAGATCTAACTTCTGATAAGATTGAAGTTATTGAAGACCAAAGAGATGCAGAATTTTCAAGATCAGCACAAGGTCAAAATATTTATGAAATCGATGAAAATGAAAACTATGAAGAAGAAGAAGTAATTGAGCCAGAGACTGAAGAAGAGTTTGCTAGAATTACAGAAGAGAGAGGGTTTTCATTTGGACAAGTAGAAAGAGCTCCAGCTTCAAAATAAGAAAAGTTTTATCCCCCAAGAAAACATAAAAAAAGGGCCGATGTAGAGAACTACATCGGCCCTTTAGATTTATGAGTGATTACATAATCTTTTTAAATTCTTCTGTAAGAATTGGAACGATTTGGAATAAATCGCCAACGATTCCGTAGTCAGCCTTTGTGAAGATAGGAGCATCTGGATCTGTATTGATTGCTACAATACACTTAGAAGTTCTCATACCTGCAAGGTGTTGAATCGCACCTGAAATACCACAAGCAATATATAGAGAAGGAGCAACAGTCTTACCTGTTTGACCAACTTGCATAGCGTGTGGAGCGTAACCAGAATCAACTGCAGCTCTTGAAGCACCAACTGTTGCACCAATAGTGTCAGCTAGGTCTTCTAAAATTTTAAAGTTTGAAGCCTCTTTCATTGCTCTACCACCAGAAACGATAATATTTGCTTCTGTAAGGTCTAGCTTCTCAGAAGCACCTTTAATAATTTCTTTGATAGCAGCTCTAATTTCTCCAGCGCTAACACTTGCATCAGCAGCATTACCTGCAGCAGCGTTTTCACTTGAAGGCATACCAAGAGCGTTTGGTCTAACCGTTACAAAGTGAGGCTTTGGACCTTCGATTTCTACTTTAGCTAAACACTTACCAGCAAATAGTGGTCTTGTTCCAGCAAATGTTCCACCGTCCATTGTGAAGTTAGTAACTTCTGAAGCCATACCAGCATCAAACATCCCTGAAAGTCTTGGGAATAAATCCTTCGCTAGAGATGTAGAACCTGCGAAAACATAGTCGTATCCACCATTTCCAATAAACTCTTTTAATGCGTTAGCATAACCTTCTGGAGAATAATTATCTAAATTATCACCTTTGAGTGAGTGAATATTAGCGGCTCCAAATTTTGCTAACTCAGCAACTGCACCAGCAGGAACTTGTCCTACGGCAGCAACATCAACTTCGTTACCAGCTAATTTACCTAAAATTTCATATGTAACAGATTTTACGTTATCAGCTGTAACTTCTGTAAATACTAATACCTTTGCCATTTTTAACTCCTTAAATTACCTTCGCTTCGTTTCTTAGAAGGCCAACAACTTCCGCTACAATTGAAGCTTGGTTTGCTTCGTCCATTGCATCAAACTTCTTACCAGCTGGTTTTTCTGGAGGAAGTTGGAATCCAGAGTACTTAACTCTTCTGTCAGCATCAGAAACTCCAACGTCAGCAAGTGAGTGCTGAGCAAGAGGCTTTCTCTTCGCTTTCATAATCCCAGGTAGTGAAGCATATCTAGGAGTATTAAGTCCTTTGTTACATGCGATTACAGCTGGAGATTTAACTTCGTAAACTTCTAAGGCTCCACCTTCAACTTCTCTTTTAAGAGTGAAAGTTCCACCTGTTTCTTCACAACCAACAACAACAGATACTGAAGGAAGGTTTAACATTCCAGCTAGTAGTTGAGGAACTTGAAGACAGTCATCATCGATGGCCTGCTTTCCAGTGAAGATAACATCTGGAGTTTTTCCAGATTTCTCGATTGCACCTTTAAGAGCTTTTGCTGTCATGAATGAATCTAGATTGTCGTCAGACTCAACTAGAATGGCATCATCAGCGCCCATTGCAAGTGCTGTTCTGAGAGCTTCAGTATCCTTAACACCACCAACTCTCACAACAGTAACAGTTGATCCGCTATTTGCTTGCTTAGTTAGAAGTGCTTGCTCAACTGCAAACTCATCGTAAGGGTTCATAATCCACTTAATCGAACTAGTTTCGATGTAAGTACCATCACCGTTAGGTGTAATTTTTGTTTCCGTGTCCGGAACTTGTTTTATGCAAACAAAGATATTCACTTTTAGCTCCTTGAAAAAATTTCTTTAGCAATTACTAATCTTTGTATCTGAGATGTCCCTTCATATATTTGTATAAGCTTGGCATCTCTCATGATTTTTTCTACAGGGTACTCGTTACTGTAGCCATATCCTCCAAAAACTTGAACGGCATCAGTAGCGACTTCCATAAATTTGTCAGCAGCGAACGCTTTTGCATACGATGCTAATTCAGTATTAGACTTACCTTGGTCTAAAAGCCATGCAGCTTTATGAACGAGTAGTCTTGAAGCCTCAACTTTCATGGCCATATCCGCAACCATCATCTGAATTGCTTGGTGACCTGCTAGAGGCTTATTAAACTGTATTCTTTCTTTAGCATATTTAACTGCGTGATCCAATGCACACTGCGCTCCACCCACCGCGCTAGCGGCAACCATTGGTCTTGAGTGGTCCAAAGTCATCTTTGCTAAATTCCAACCATCGCCTAAATTTCCAATTAAATTTTCTTTAGGTATGCGGACATTTGTAAAAGTAACGGCTCTAGTGTCAGAACTTCGGTGTCCCATCTTCTTTTCTTTAGCACCAATCTCCAGTCCTTCAACATTTTTATCGTCAAGCACGATACAAGAGATACCTTTGTGCTTGAGTTCTGGATCTGTTGTACAGTAGATAACGAAGAGATCTGCGTATCCTGCGTTAGTAATCCACATCTTTTGACCATTGATAATATAGTGGTCTCCATCTTCTTTAATTGTTGTTTTGAGTCCAGCGGCATCTGATCCGTTACCTGGTTCTGTTAAACAAAAAGAAGCGATTTTATAGGATTCAGTAAAGGGAGTAAGGAATCTTTTTTTCTGTTCCTCATTTCCACCTAATGCAATTGGAAGAAGGGCAAGGTCATTTGCCATTAAAGTTGTATTCATACCAAGGCATCCATATGCCAGGGCCTCTGTGATGATCATTGAATCTAGAGTTGTGAAGCCAGTTCCACCAAATTCAGGAGGAATACATGTGTTCACAAGACCCAGTTCCCATGCCTTAGTAAGGATGTCCATTGGCATTTCACCAGACTCATCATACTCATTTGCTTTAGGCATCATTTCATTCTTGGCAAACTTCATTGCCATTTCTCTAATTTCTTTTTGTTCGCTTGAGAGCTCAAAGCTAACCATGATTGCATCCTTGCAGAGGTGACTTAACTAAAATTGAGTACGAAGGAAATTATAGAAGTATAAGGTGTCGGGGTCAATGGAGGAGCAATAAATTTAGTTAAAGTTTAAGCGGGTAAGCCTCTGTGTCAAACTTTGTATTAAAGTCATACTTTTTATTTAACTCTTTAAAAACTTCTAGCTCCATTAAAGGCCTAATCACAAAACTTCGCTCAAAGAGACGAGGGTGTGGCAGTGATAGGTGGTCTGTCTCAGACTTGATGTCATTATAAAAGAGAATATCAATGTCTATAATTCTAGGTCCACGAAGAATATCTCTAGTTCTACCGAGCTCTGCTTCTAGTTCTAGGACCTGAGTCATAAGAAGGTTGGGTTCAATTTTGGGATCACTAAAGACGAGAACTTGATTGTAAAAGTCAGGTTGTTCTTCATAGTCTACAGCAGCGGATTGGTAAATACGACTTTCTTCTTGGAGAGAGAAAGCTGAGGAGAGCTGTCTCTTTGCTTGGGCAAGATTTTGAAGTCTATCACCGATATTAGTTCCGGTGGCAAGGATAAGAGACATTATTGACCGTCTTGTTCTTGATCTTGTTCTTTCTTCTCATCTTTTTTTGCGGCCTCTTTCTTTTCCTTATCTTTGAAAAGATATCCGTCTACAAATGAGGGAACAGCTGTGCCCGCAGGAGGTTTTGGTGGACCTTTAACTCCGCATGCAGAAAAAGTTAGTAAGAATAGAAGAAGAAGTTTAGAACTCAAGGCTAAATCCAACATTCATTATATCTGACCCAAGGTCTGCTCTGATAAACCATCCAGGTACGAGTCTTTTTAAAACTGTTAGACCAAAGATGACTTGTCTCTTTTTTAAGTCTTCAACCAATTGGATTTCATTATCGAGTTGCGCTTGGGTAGGAGTGACGCCGTCATTAGGGTCGTCAACTCCAGCTTGAGGGCTACTGGCATTAATCATTTGAAAGCCTAAGTATGGCTGTACAAAGGAATAGAAAGGAGCACTGATGGTATACTTTGCTCTAATAAAAACATTGGTCATTTTAGTATCGAACCCAGGGCTTGGGTAATCATTGATAAGGTTTTGTCCGTAACCAACTTCGGCCCAAATATTATCCTCGAATTGATACATCCACATTCCGTTTAGGTGTGTGTAGCGCTGAGTAGAACCATCATTGTTGAGGCCTTCAATAAGTCCTACGTTCAATGAGATAATATTATCAGTCTTTATCTTTCTATTTGTATTCTCATCTAGTGAGAGATCATCTTCTAAGAGAGTTCCATTGTAGAGGTCTTCCTCTTCCTTTAGGAGACTGGCATCCTCTTTCTCTTCCTCGGTTTCTTTCTTTGCGCCAAAGAAACTATCGTCCCCACGAATGACTTGAACTTCAAGGTCAGGGCGAAAACTTTTAAAGAGATCTAGAGAGTAGATTTTAATAATCTTAATTCCCGCTAGGTCGTTGAGACTCTTGGCAACGATGGCCCTTGCTGCCAAGTTATTTGCCAGCACAAGAGTGATGAAGTCACCTTTATTAAAGGCCTGGTTTTCATTGGTGATTATATAGGTTCTCTTTGAGTTAGAAACCTTAGTTATTTTCTCTGTAACTAGTTCCGAGGCCAATTGGTTACCTTCAGACTGCTCATTAAATTCATCTATAACAGATTGTGAATAGGAATTTGCTGTCAGAAATAAAAATGTTAGAGCTACTAGTAAAGATCTCATCATTAAATAAATAATACCTTTTAAATCTGGTCAATTAAACCGGGTAATACAATCTCTATTATTAGATAAAAAAGTAGGATGAGCAAAGATTTGTCTAAATAATGGCAACTATTCGTGTTTTTTCGCAAAAAATGCAATTTTTATTTAAAATTATTGATGCTAACTGGTTGAAAACTCATTGCCTGAAAAAGAATCTCTAATTCCTTAAAAAAAATTAACTACTTGATATAATTATCCGATGAGTCTTAAAAGAGCTAAATAAATTCTTTTAGATATCAAGGGGAGATATTATGAAATTATCAAAAATACTCTTATTACTAGCGCTACTTACTCTAGGTGTAAGTTGTTCGAGCAAGAGAAAGAAAGACGATGCTTCTAAGACAGCAGATATCTCACAAGAGGTAAGTGCTGAGGACGCGGACTTCATTGTAGATTCAGAAGATGAAGATCTTCTTTTAGATGATGGTAGTAATGGTGCCATTGAAGAAGTTGCAATGTCTGAGTCAGCACCTTTAATTATGGAAGAGTCTTCAGGTTCTTCGATGGGTCTTATCGGTGGACAATATACTGTTGAAAAAGGCGATACACTAATGTGGATTGCATTTAAGCTTTACGGTGATTATAGAAAGTGGCAACACCTTTCATCTTTAAACGGTAATATCTCGGCTACTAACCTAGCAACAGGTATGACTTTAAACCATGACTCAGCTGGATTTAACTATAATCCTCAAGGTTTACCACACCTAATTAAAGTTGGTGAAACTCTTGGGACAATCTCTGGTGAGAAGTATGGAACAGATAAGAGATGGAAAGAAATCTGGGATAATAATAGAGCGATGATTCACGATCCAAATATTATCTTTGCTGGATTTACACTGCACTATCTTCCAGATAGAGATATTGCTTCAGAAGATATCTAAGAATATTTAAATAATAATTAAGGGGCCTGCATTTTTGCAGGCCTTTTAGTTTCTACGGGTTGTATTGTAGATAGTCATTGGTATAATTTATAGAATGACTAAACTTTTTATCTTAATCACATCGCTTCTCTTAACTTCGTGTTCCTTATTTCAAAAGGACGAGTATGAATTTGATAAAGAGATCTTTGAAGTTCCAGAAAGAGATTATACTGATCAGTTAGCTTCTTTGACATCCAGTTATCTTAATACAGATGGTGTTACCAAAATAAATCTAAATACTAGAACAAAGAAATATCTAGAGGATCTCTATTTTAAAATTGTAACTAATAATAAGCTCTTTTTAAAAGAGCCGATGAAGCCAACCTTCAATATTGTTAAGAGTGAAATTCCATTTATCTTTGCACTACCTAAGGCAAATTTCTTTTTCTCTTCTGGTCTCATAATAGATTATATGAAGAATGAAGAAATTTTTATCGCGGCCTTTGCCAAAGAAGTTATCGTGAGCCAACGAAACCTCTTTGCTGCAAAGATGCTAATACCTAAGGGTTATATTGGAACTAAGGATATTCTTGCGTACACACGACTACCTGTAAATATAAAGGCAGAAGTCAACAAGTGGGCCTACTACGTATTAAAGCGATCAGGGCATGATCCATATGCTCTTTTGATTTGGCTTCAAACAATGAATAAGAACACATTAGATTTTACACTTCAATATGGTAATACTCAGATCATCTCTAGAGAGGAATTTCTCTTTAAAAGTTTTATTTCTGAACTGAAGACAAAGGAAAGCTTTTCAGGCAGACAGGCGAACTCTACACCGGATTATTATCATTTTGTAAGAGATATTAAGAGGAAGGCAAGATGAGGCCAGAAGAAAGTGAGAGACTGTTGATAGAAGAGCTTTTTGAAAATACAAAAAATAGAATTGATAATTTTAATGAAACAGCGAAGAGTATAGCTCCTTTAACGGGAGACGCATCTACGAGAAGGTATTATAGAGTTGTAACTGATAAAAAGAGTTATGTTTCTTGCTTGAGTGAACCTCTTGAGCAAGATAGTGATAGTGACTTTCTCAATGTATACAATATTTTCTCAGACTCTGATGTAAGAGTTCCAAAAATATATGATCACAATATTAAGAAAGGATATTTTCTACAGGAAGATTTAGGAAATACAACTCTTCTTTCATACGTTTCACTAATGCTTGATGAAGGAAAGATTTACGAAACATATAGAGAGATTATAGATATCTTAATTCGAATTCACGCTATACCTGCAGACCAAAGTTTTTCTTGGGGAAAACTGAAGTTTGATACTGAGAAGTTAATGTTTGAAATGAATTTTACAAAGAAGTATTTCTTAAATTCATTTTTAAAGGTCGAATTAAATAAAGAAGAAGAGAAAATTTATACAAGCTCTTTTGAAAAAATTATTTCAGAATTAGTTAATGAAAAGATGGTTCTTTGTCATAGAGATTTTCACTCACGAAATATTATGATGAAAAATGAGAGACCTGTGGTTATAGACTTTCAAGATGCAAGACAAGGTATTCCTCAATATGACTTAGTTTCTATGTTAGAGGATTGCTATTTTCAACTATCAGCAAAGAATATTAAAAAGCTAAAAGAGTACTACTTTAAAAATAGTAATTTCTTAGAGCAGGATCTCGCGAAGTTTGAAAGACTATACGATTTAATGACAATTCAAAGAACATTTAAAGCAATAGGGAGCTTTGCTTATATAAATGAAGATCGTAAGGATAGTCGATACTTGAAGTATATTGGGTTTGCGATGGAAAAGTTCAGAAATAAACTTAAGAAGTTTCCAGAGTTCCAAGATTTATATAATTTAATTATTGGTAAATACTATGAGTCTTGATACTGCCTATATCTTGGGAGCTGGACTTGGAACAAGAATGGGTCCTGTCGGTGAGAAGTTACCTAAGTTGCTGTGGCCGGTGTACGAAAAATCATTACTAGAGTTACAACTCTCATATGCACTCAAACTGGGAATAAAGAAAGTCTATCTCAACACTCATTTTCAAGCACAAGTTATACAGGACTTTGTTCATAAGCATGATGTTGATGTAGAAATCCTTCACGAGGAAGAATTGCTTGATATTGGTGGAGCAGTTCATAATCTAGCGAATAAATTGAACTATCGTGGGAAGATCTTAATTCTAAATGGTGATCAATTTCTTATGTTCGTTGAAAAGCAATTCAAAGAGTTTGTGGATATCTCACAAAAATATGTTGCGACTTTAATGGGTTTAGAAGTTAGCGATCAATATAATGAATTAGTATTAAACGATAATCTATTAGCAGGGATTGAAAGCTCAAAAAGTAATTCAAAGTATTATACTTATAGTGGTGTGAGCATTATTAATCTAGACTTGTTAAAACCTGTAGCAGGTAAGACAAAGTTCTTTGAGTCTGTCGCTAATTTTAAAAATGATGAGATCTATGTTTATAGACCTACTGACTACGAGTACTGGGACTTTGGCACAACAGCTAGATATTTAAACTCTATGAGAGAGGTAATGCTTTCAAAAGAGAGTCGTTTCTATAAATTTCTTCTAGACTCAAAGGCCATTGATCAAAGTAAACTTCTTCCAAATAATTGCTATAATGCTAAGGGAGAAGAGTTTAGTATCAACCTCACTGATACACCTTCTCAGCCAGGATTTGGAAATATCGTTTTTGATGGTCAGGATAGTTTATTTGAAAAAGAAAATGTCGTAGTGATGGGTGAGAGTATTTCTAAAGTTTAGTCGTTAGGCTTTTCAATTAATTTAATACAGTCTACAGGACAAACCTCGATACATATTGAACATAGAGTACATGACCATGTGTCTATAGCATAAGTGTCTTTGAATTTTATAATGGCCTTTTCCGGACATATTAGCCTACAATTGTCACAGGAATTACACCGATTATTTATTTCGAGTTCAGGTTTCATAGGACTATTATACCTACAGAAATATGAATAAATAATTAGCAAATATTACCGGGTACTAAATGAAAATATTAAAAAGAAGTTCTAATGTATTCAATTTGATTCTATTTCAAATATTTTCTTTCGTATTTCTACACGTTATATTTTCTTTGAAAACGGGATATTCAGCTCTAAATGTAGATAGACTTTATGCCCTACTTTCTGACTATTTCTTAATAGCAGCACTCTTGTTGGTTAATATTGTTTCAATCTTCTTTATTAAGAAGTTGTCTTATTATCAGATAATTTTAACTTCAATGATTATTAGTGTGATTTGCTTTTTCCAATTTTTGGCGACCTTCGATAAATCAATTCTCTTTTACAACCTATTCTATATCTTTATTTCATTCTTCTTTACGATGATTTGGAAATTAGAGTTAGAAGAGTCTGTATATAATCCGAATTTTGATAATAGAAATTTACGTAGCTCTGGACTTAGAAAAGTTAATGTCAGGCTCATGGATAAGTCATCTAACTCTGTTGATGGAGTTATTCAGAACTGGTCAAAGAATAGTTTCTTTATTGCATGTAGTGATCTCACATTAAATATTAATGATGTAATTGATGTTGAAATGAAGTACCAGGGGATAGACTTCAAGTTTGAGGCGAAGATTGCAACCCAGTCGGCAGACGGCTTTGGACTATACATAATGAAAGAGAAAAATAAGTCCACTCTTAACTGGCTTGATTTCTATGATATAATCACAGACAGAGGAATTCATCCAATTAATGTTTAAGAGGTTATAGATAATGCATAAGTTATTAATCATCCTAGTTGCCCTTTCTGTTACCAGTTGTTTTAAAGAAAAAGGTGCTCAGGAAACTTTAAGCACATTCATTCAAAAGAGATTCAACGGAAGCTTGGATAGAACAGAGATGGCCGATTATCTCAGTGGTCAGATGAAGGACTCTGTACTGGCAATGGAAGAAGAGGAGTTTGATAAGTTCTCTGATATGTCTAAATACAAGAAGAAGACTTTTAAGATCACTCACTCAAATTGTTCTGAGGCTAAATGCTTCCTCACTTATATCATTAGCTATGATCAATTTGGCGAATCCACTAAGGACTACAGAGTAGATAATAAGAAAATTGCTGAGATGGTTAAGCTTGAAAAAGAGTGGAAAATCGAAAATGTAACGAATGTAAAAACCTATATCGACGCAGATAAAACCCTAGAAATAGAAGCCGAGTAGTCTAACTACTCGGAATCATAACTGACCGACTAAATTCCTAAAGTATTCCCATATAATAGCCGACAAGTTCACTATGAATTTAAAGATAAATGATGAATCTTTGTTGGCAACCCTCGTATCTGAAACTTATCAATGTGTTGATGAGAAAGAGGAAAATAGCTCAAATCTTTCGGCCTATTTTGAGTCGAGAATGAGCTCTGAAGTAGAGGGGAGCAATAGTGACCACTTCTTAGAAGATAAACTTCTACGTTCTAATGTATCGTTTAGCTGTATGAGCTACTTCCTTGAAACTTCTTCATTTCACTTTGATTTAAAAGGTGAGAGTTATACGTGCCCAAGAAATTGGGGTGAGTTTGAGAGAGTGTTTAGTGAGATGAATGATACAGAATATAAAATCTTTGAATACTTTAACGAAGACTATCTTCTAAATGAAATCTTTAAATCTTCAATTGATTATGAGTATGAAACGATTGCGTTTTGTAGAAATGGAGAGAGTTATATAATTTTTATGCCGAAAGAGAATGTTGAAATTCTTAATTGGTTGAAAAAATATTGTGAATCTAGTGAAAAAGCCGCTTAAAAAAAAGCCCTCTTACGAGGGCTTTTTTATTATAGTGAATTGTAAAATTCTTTCATCATCATTGCATCTTCTTCAAGGTTAGGACTGTTACAAATAACATATCCACCACAGTTAAAGTCTTTTAGACTTTTAAGAAGATCTTTCCAGTTAAACTTAGATTTCTCTAAATTTAAATGCTTCAAATCACCTTTAGAGTTAGAGCTAATACCTGAAATATGAATGTGCATATTTGCTAGTGAATCAGCACCAATCTCTTCTTTAATTCTAGTTAGTACTTCTTTGAACTCTTCTTCAGTATTGTATTGACCAGTTCTCGCATAAAGGTGAGAGAAGTCCATACAAGGAGCACATGAAGAAACGTTCTTTGTTAAAGAGATTAGTTCATCAAGAGATCCAAACTGACTTGTCTTACCAGTTAGTTCTGGACGAAGTTCAATTTCAATATCTAAACGACTTAGTCTCTCTTCAATAACGTTCATACTCTTTTCAACAAGGTCAAAAACATCAAAAGGAGAATCTTTCATGTAAAATGCAGCGTGGAAAGTCATAGATTCAGCACCACATAAATCAGAGATCTTTGCAGTTTGAATAATTCTTTCTACTGAAGAGTCAATTTTATCTTGCTCTCTTGCATTAAGATTAATGTAGTAAGGACCGTGAGAAGTTAAAGGAATACCTAGCTCATAAGACACTTTTCTTAGGGCCGAAGAAACCTCTTCTTTCATTCTCACACCGTGAGCAAACTCAAGTTGCATACAATCTAACCCTAGAGAGTGAATTTGCTTCACACCTTCAATAGGATTGTTTTTCTTCTGTGTACTATTTGGAACACCAGCAGTACCGAACAATAGCTTATTTGCTTGCATATATCTCCCGTGTACGTTTAATAATCAGTTTTGCAAAAAGTGTCATATCACATTATTGCGCCGGGTAGTAGACGCGCCGAGAAAACATCTTTAAAAACGGACACTTAAGTACGCTCTTGGGTTTTCTATTGTTATGACGAGTTGAGTTATATCCCTAATGTGAATTCTTGTCTATAATTTCATGTAAAAGGTGTAATAAAGTAAGGATCAACCTTCTTTGTTTGATATGTAATATGTTGTTTTTATTTGGTTTTTTATTATTCTTCTACGCCCTGACAAGCGCCATAGGATTCATCCTTCTTCCAAGTTTTGGTGAGATCTACGCCTCAGGACTCTTGAGCATTCTCATTCTCATAGAATTTCTCTTTGGAGACAGAATTCTTCTCGGTTTCATGAGGGCCAAGCTAGTAGTAGATCAAAATAGAATTTCATATATGCTCTCAAATATCAGGCTTAAATTTTCTCTATCTCGCGTAAATCTATATACGTCGAGAAGAGTGAGAGGGTGGCATATTATAGATAACGCATTCTCAAGTCCCGTTATTGTTGTAAATCCTGAAACACTAAAAAGACTAAGTGACAGAGAATTAGAGGCCATGCTCAGCTTGGCCTGCTTCAAGATCAGCAGAGGGATAGCTAGAAAGGACTCAATATACCTCGTGCTCTTTAGTATTATATTAAGCCCAGTTATTCTGTGTAATATACTTGAGAAATATAGACTGGATGCAATTTCATCACTAATTAAATTTCTTCTAATGCCTTTTATTCTACTAAAAGGTTACGTCCTCAATACAAAGCAAATTCAGGATGATCTGGTGAAGGATTTTCTAGAGTCTTTTGATTTGGCCCACGAGTTAGAAGGTGGTCTCTATAAGGTAAATATTAATACTGTAGAAAAACGCTCTTATCTCTTTGAAATTTGCACTGAAACAATTTCCCTCACTCACAAAGAAGGCAAAGAAAAGCTATCATATTACTTAAAGTTGAAACAAACACTTTAATAATATTGATAACTTTGGGTAGTAATTGAACTATTTAAAAATTGCCATTGAATATTTAAGGAAGCTTGATACCTCAAGACTGTACCCATTAGTTTTTACAATTATATTTATAGTTGTACTCTTTCAATACTCTTTTGCTTCACTAGAAGCTGTCTTTTATGATTTACGAATTAAATATGATTGGGGAATTTCTTTTAAGGATGAAATTGTTCTCGTCACCATGGATGAAGAAAGTGATCAATTCCTCGGGGAGAGCTTTCCATATACTTATGCTTCCCATGAAGTTTTAATTGAAAGATTAATGCAAGATAGACCCTCATCTGTTGGTTACTTAGTAGGCCTTCTAGAGCCAGATTCTCAAAGAGAACGAGAGGCCCTTAGTCACTTTAAAGAACTCACTCAAGACTATATAAGAAGTGGAGGTATTTTTCGCTTCGGTACAAATATGGACAACTGGGATGAGCATTTACCTCCAATGGATTTGCGAAGCTTAGGTTACTCACTAGCACTTCTTAACAAAGATAATTCAACGTTTTCAAAAGATGATATCTCAAGACGCGCACTTATTAATATTTCTGGTGAGGAGTCCTTTCATTTATGGATGGCTAATGCCAATAGAGCTAAGAGCGGGCTAGAGAAGCTTGATGCTCCGGCCATTCAAGGTTCATATTATCTTCAAGAAGCAGATGCGACCTTTACTCTCTTTAGATATTATACAAACCCAATCTCTAAAAAAGGTCGTATAAAGAAAATTCCTTTCCACAGAGTATTGGTTGGTAATTTTCCAAAAGGTTTTTTTGAAAATAAAATTGTTCTAGTTGGACCTAGTTATATTTCAAATACCAATGACACTGTATTAACTCCTTTTAATAGGGAAGATTATATTTCTTCAAAATTGGCGGTACACGCAGAGATCATTCAGTCCTTTCTTCAAAATAAAACAATTCTTCAAATTCCAAGAGATGTCTCAAACGTTCTCGCAATTCTCATCGCTTTATTTCTTTCGGTGATAATCTCAAGAATGAGACCGACCACTGGACTTGCAATGACTCTTGCTCTGATGTTTGGAGTAAATCTTTTGGCATACTTGCTCTTCTCAATGTTGGGACTTTGGCTCTATGTGACTCACATTATTCTGACGGTATTTGTGGTTTATTATATCTGGGTTCCTTTTAGGGCCATTGGTGAATATCAGAGAAGATACGCAATTCAAGAAGAGACAAAGCTTCTAAAGAAAGTTGAGAATTTAAAGCAAAACTTCATCTCTTTAATGAGTCACGATTTAAAAACTCCGGTCGCAAAAATTGCAGGTATGGCCGATGTAATGAAGCATAAGAATGCGGGAAATATGGAACTAACCTCTGGTCTGCAATCTATTATCGATTCAACAAAGGAATTGAATAAGTTTATCTCTTCCATCTTAGATCTTACAAAAGTAGAGTCTAGAAATGTTTCACTGAATATGCAGTCAAAAGATATTAACTCAATTGTTGAGAATACTGTGGAAGGACTTCGCTATGAAGCGAACACTAAAAATGTAACCGTTGTCCAAGACTTAGCCCCTTTATATCCAATTGAATTTGATGTAACACTAATGAAAAGAGTTTTTGCTAACTTGGTGGAGAATGCAATAAAATACTCTGGAGAGGGCTCTGAGGTTAATGTTAAAACATGGGACGATGAGCAATGGGTCTATATCACCATAAGCGATAATGGTGTAGGGATTCCGCCCGAAGATTTAGAATATGTATTTGAGAAGTTTTATCGGGTTAAAAATGATGCAAGTCACTCAATTAAAGGAACCGGACTTGGCCTATATCTGGTAAAATACTTTGTAGAGCTACATGGTGGGACAATTGAAGCATTTTCAGAAGTCGGCCAGGGAACTACTTTTAAAATAAAATTAAAGAATCAATAAACAAAAGGAAATAAAATGCACAAGGTACTTGTTGTAGATGATGACAAAGTTTTACAGGACTCAGTCAAACAAGCTTTAGAGTTTCACCACTTTAAAGTTGATACTGCTGACAATGGAAAGGAAGCTTTAAGTTGCGTTTATAAAGAAAAGTATGACCTAGTGGTTATGGATGTGAATATGCCAGAGATGAGTGGTATTGAAGCATTAACGGAAATAAAGAAATACGATCCTTCTATAATTGTTTTAATACTTACTGCTTATTCCAATGTTGGAGATGCGGTTAAGGCCGTTAAAGAAGGCGCTTATAATTATCTTGAAAAACCAATTTCATCTGAAAATTTAGTCGCTCTTATCAAGCGTGCCTTAAAGGCGAGAAGCTTAGTTGAGACATCGATCTTTTCTGCTCCTTCACTATCTCTTGGAACAGGAGATGATAAGTTTGTTGGTGAATCAGATGTTATGCAAAAAGTTTTTGGTGTTATCTCAAAGCTTGCGCAGGTGAATACGCCAGTACTAATTAGAGGTGAATCAGGTACAGGTAAGGAACTCGTTGCTAAAGCAATTCACTACAATGGGCCGCTAAAGGATGAGAGATTTGTTACGATTAACCTCGCCGCTATTCCTGACAACCTTATTGAGTCGGAGTTATTTGGACATGAGAAAGGTGCTTTTACTGGTGCGAGTGAAAGAAAAATAGGTAAGTTTCAATATGCAGATGGTGGAACAATATTCTTAGATGAGATCGGAGACATTTCATCTACGATGCAAGTAAAGCTTTTACGTGTCCTACAAGAAAAGTCTTTTACTCCTGTTGGCTCAAACAGAGATATTAAGTGTGATGTTAGAGTTATTGCGGCTTCACACAAGCCATTTGAAGAGATGATTAAAGAGGGAACATTTAGAGAAGATTTATTTTATAGATTAAATGTCCTTCCGGTTTATCTACCACCTCTTAGAGAGAGAAAATCAGATATTCCATTCTTAATTGACTACTATGTTAAATACTTTAATGGAATCCACCACCTTGAAATGAAGGGGTGTGTACCTGAGGCGCAAGAAGTTCTTAAAAACTACTCTTGGCCAGGAAATATTAGAGAGTTAAGAAATGTAATTGAACACGCATTCATTATAGAATCTTCAGAGCAAATACATATCTCTTCACTTCCTGAGACTGTTAAGAAGAGTGCAAATATTGAAGATGGTCCAGAAGACAATGCTGACGAGTCGAATGTACAAATTGACTTTAAAGGAATTCAGGACTCTGTAGTAGATAATATTGTAGAAGACTCTGAAGTGAGCAAGTATCAATTTACTTTTGCGACAGTGACAGAGGACAATGAAATAAAATTAGACTTTCAAGTTGCAAAAGACTTATTTGAAAAAGAATTTATCATCCATGCTTTGAAGATGAATAAAGGTAAGATTAATCAAACGGCTTTAAAAGCAAATATTCCAAAGAAGACATTGCTTAGAAAAATTGAGAAGTATGAGATTAATCCAAAGTCATATTATTAGGAATTAAAGAAATGGATAGAATTTGGAAAATGTCACTCCTTATTGTAGGAGTGATTCTCTTAGATCAATTTACTAAAGGTGCAATTCAGCAAAACTTTAAACTAGGTGAGTCCTTAGCGGTGATACCTGGTTTTTTTAATTTAGTTTATGTTCAAAACTCTGGGGCAGCATTTGGAATGGGAGCAGGCTCAGGAGACTTTGTAAGAATCCTCTTCTTTTTAATCCTCCCAACTATTGCTTGCTTTTGGTTACTCTGGCTAATTTGGAAGACGAGACATACTAGCGCATGGCTTTGCACAACTTATAGCTTAATCTTTGCAGGAGCAGTGGGAAATCTCATTGATCGCTATAGCTTAAAATATGTTGTGGATATGTTTGATTTCTATATTGGGACAAGCCACTTTGCGGCCTTTAATATAGCCGATAGTGCTATAAGTATTGCTGCTGTGATGTTGATTATTGATTTTGCCTATTTAGAAAAGAAGAGAGAGGAAAAAGCCGCGTCTTAGAAAGTGCGGCTTTCTATATAACTTAAGCTGTTTCTTCTACTTCCGTAGATTCTTCCTCAGCTTTAACACCGTGTTTTTCGTTCAGGTCTTCTAGTACATCTTCTGTTACGTAGAGTTCAGACTTAAGAGTCTCGTTACCCCAAGCTGTAAATGCATCATCAGAGTTGTACATCGTAATTGTTTCCCATGGACAGTCCTGTGAACAGTTTTGACAACCGATACAGCGCGCAAGGTCAATTTCTACAGTCTGCTTAAATTCTGGGTTATCAGGGTTTGGTCCAGCGACTAATTCAATCGAATCTACAGGGCAACCAGCGATACAAACCTCACAACCAGTACATCCACTTTGGTGTACAATTGCTAGTAATTTCGGTGGTTTCTTCCCTTTTCTTACAGGCTTTGTTCTCGCTGTATGAAATGGATTTTCAACAATTATCGTTCTGTCATCACTCATATGAATAACCTTATCTTCTCAATTTTAAATCAGTTTATGTCACATAATAGCGTAATTTTGCTTTTGTATAAAGAGATTTTGCAACCTCTGGTTTATACGATATATTCCCTCTGGTGTAAATTCACTAGTGTTAAATATATTTTATGGAGAAATCGTTAATGAAACGTTTAAGATTCGTAACGGCGGCCAGCCTCTTTGATGGCCACGATGTATCAATCAATATTATGAGAAGACTTTTACAGGCCAACGGAGTTGAAGTAATTCATCTTGGTCACAATAGATCTGCAAAAGATGTTGTCGATGCTTGTCTCCATGAAGATGCAAACGCTGTGGCCCTTAGCTCTTATCAGGGTGGTCACAATGAATACTTTGCATACATTAGAGAGTTACTAGATGAAGCTGGCGCTAAAGATGTAAAAATCTTTGGAGGTGGCGGTGGTGTAATTACACCATCTGAGATTAAGGCCTTACACGAAAAGGGAATTACAAAAATTTACTCACCGGAAGATGGGATGAAATTAGGCTTAGAAGGAATCATAAAAGATATGATTGCCAAGGCCGACTATTCAACAATCGAAGGAGTAGATTTCTCTAAGTATGAAAGTAAGTCATTAGAAAATTATGAAATATCTAAGGCCATCACTTCAATAGAAGACGGAGTTGATCTGCCATTTGAGATGAATTCAAAAGACGTCCCGGTTCTTGGTATTACAGGGACAGGTGGAGCAGGAAAGTCATCTTTAATTGATGAAACTCTTCTAAGATTTCACCGCTATTATAATGACTGTAAGGTCGCACTGATTTCAGTAGACCCAACTAAGAAAAAAACTCAGGGTGCACTTCTTGGGGATAGAATTAGACTTGGAAGTTCTAGTTATGAGAACTTCTATATTCGTTCACTGGCCACAAGAGACTCTAAGACTGAACTCTCTCCACAGATTGAGAAAGTTGTTAGCTTCTTGAAGTCACAAAACTTTGATCTCATCATTGTTGAAACTTCAGGTATTGGTCAGGCTTCTGATGCTATTACAAAAGTTGCTGATAAGTGTATTTATGTAATGACTCCTGAATACGGAGCAGCTACACAGCTTGAAAAGATTGAAATGCTTGAGCAGGCTGACTTTATTGTTCTTAATAAATTTGAAAAGCCACGCTCGGAAGATGCACTTAGAGATATCAGAAAGCAGTATAGAAGAAATCATCAACTCTTCGCTGGTCATCCTGGTGCACCTACAGATGATGAGCTTCCAGTTTTTGGTACAATGGCCTCTCAATTTAATGACTCTGGTGTTAATGCTCTCTTCTCTGAAATCGCAACTCAATTTGGTTTCGATACTTCTAAAATTCAAGATATTAAAAAAGAGAGAGCTCCAAAGAATAAGACAAAGATTATCGCACCGGAGAGAAGTCTCTACTTAAGAGATATCTCTTCAACACTTAAAAATTATAATAGTGAAGCTCTTCAAAATTTTGAAAAACTAAAGGATTACGAAGCTCTACTTAAGGCGACAGAGATAATGCCAGAGAGTAAGGAGCTAAAAGAAAAGCTAATGGAAGTTAAGGAAACGATTCCAGCAGATGTCTTTAGTGAATTAGAGATTTGTGAAAGTGCAATTTCTCAATACAAGAGTGGAGAATTTTCTTACACTGTTAGAAATAAAGAGATTAAGGTTCCAACAAAGTTTGAATCTCTTTCAGGATCAATGATCTCAAAAGTATCCTACCCAAGATTTGATTCAATCTCAGAAAAATATAGATTTGTTAAAAGGGCAAACCTTCCGGGATTCTTTCCTTATGCTGCAGGTATTTTTCCATTTAAGAGAGCTGATGAAGATCCAAAGAGAATGTTTGCTGGTGAAGGTGGACCACTTAGAACTAATAAGAGGTTTCACTATCTTTCAGAAAATGATCCGGCAAAGAGACTTTCAACTGCATTTGATTCTGTAACTCTCTATGGTGAAGATCCAGATAAGAGACCAGATATTTTTGGAAAGATTGGTGAGGCGGGAGTTTCAATTGCAACTCTCGATGATATGGGAGATCTATTTAAGGGATTCTCACTTATCGACCCAATGACTTCAGTTTCGATGACTATTAATGGTCCGGCTCCGATTATCTTGGCCATGTTCATGAATACGGCCATGAAGCAGGCCTTGAGCGAAGATGAGTTTTGGAATGAGGAAAAGAGAATTGAGGTGATGAGACAAGTTCGTGGAACTGTTCAGGCCGATATCCTTAAAGAAGATCAAGCTCAAAATACTTGTATCTTCTCATTAGAGTTTGCACTTAAACTTATGGGAGACGTTCAAGAGTACTTCTGTAAAGCTGCAATTAAAAATTACTACACTGTTTCAATCAGTGGATACCACATTGCTGAAGCAGGGGCGAATCCAATTTCTCAACTGGCATTCACTCTTTCAAATGGATTTACATTTGTTGAGTATTACCTCTCAAGAGGAATGAATATTGATGACTTCTCTGGAAACCTTTCTTTCTTCTTCTCAAACGGACTTGATCCTGAGTACACAGTAATTGGTAGAGTTGCTAGAAAGATCTGGGCCGTGGCCATGAGAGATAAATACGGTGCAAATACTAAGTCACAAATGTTCAAATATCATATTCAAACTTCTGGTAGATCTCTACACGCTCAGGAGATTGACTTTAATGATATCAGAACAACACTTCAGGCCTTCTTAGCGTTAAGTGATAATTGTAACTCTCTTCACACTAATGCTTATGATGAAGCGATTACAACTCCAACTGAGGAATCTGTTAGAAGGGCGATGGCCATTCAGATGATTATCAATAGAGAGTTTGGTTTAAATAAAACAGATAATCCAATGCAAGGTTCATATATCTATGAAGAGCTCTGCGATATTGTTGAAGAAGCTGTTCTTGCAGAGTTTGAAAGAATCTCTGATAAAGGCGGAGTTCTTGGTGCAATGGAAAGTATGTATCAGAGAGGAAAGATCCAAGAGGAATCTCTTCACTATGAAACACTTAAAGATAATGGAGAGCTTCCAATTATTGGTGTGAATACATATATTGCAGACAATTTTGAAGAGTTATTAAACCAAGAGATTGAAATTTCTAGATGCTCTGATGATGAGAAGAATGAGCAGATCGCAAGACTCAATGCTTTTAAAGAAAAGAATTCTGATCATTCAAAAGAAGCGCTAGAAAAATTACAACAAGTTGCTCTAAGCGGAGGGAATATCTTCGAAGAGTTACTAAAGACTGTAAATTATTGCTCACTAGGTGAGATTACAAATGTCCTCTATGAAATCGGTGGAAGATATAGAAGGAATATGTAATGACTAAGTCTAAAGTTTATACTCGTTCTGGTGATAAGGGTTCAACTGGTCTAGTCGGTGGAACCCGCGTTCCTAAAGGGGATGCCCGTATTCATATTTACGGAGAAGTAGATGAGTTAAACTCTCACTTGGGAATGGGAATTTCACTCATTGAAGAATTTGATCAGAGTGAGTTAGTCGCAATTATTCCTTTTTTAAAGAGAATTCAATACAACCTCTTTGTTATAGGTTCAATCTTTGCTTGTGAAAAAGAAAAGAGAGAGAGCTATTCCCTGCCTACAATATCTGAAGAGGATATAGTTAAGCTTGAAAGTGAGATTGATAGAATGGATTCTTTAATTGAGCCATTAAAGTATTTTGTTCTTCCGGGAGGTCATAAGATCTCTTCGCAGTTTCATATTATAAGAACTGTATGTAGAAGGGCCGAAAGATATGCTACGTCTTATGAGTCAAGTCATAATGGAGAGCTTCCAGTTGAAACTCTTAAATATCTCAACAGACTTTCAGACTTCTTCTTTATCATTTCTAGATTTGCAAATAAGGTAATGAAGTGTGAAGAGGTTTGGTGGATTCCAGGAAAACCTACTTCTTAAAGACTTTTTTTAGTTTAGAAGCCAGTGAACTCTTCTTCTTTTTATCACCTGGACTACTCTTATCACCTTTGTCTAATTGAATGAATTGAGTGTCACCACTGGACTCTTCAAGATCAATCTGTCTTTCATTTGAGACTTCAACTTGAGGCGCACTCTTTTTTTGATTTAAGTTCTTTGCTTTCTGAGCAAGTCTCTCTTTTAGTGATGTATTAGTATTTGTGTTGGTTCCTTCTGGTGCTTGAGGTTTCTTTACAGGCTCTTGCTTTGGCACAGGTTTCTTAGCAACCATCGTTTTTTCTTCTGACTCTGGGAAGAATTTCTTCGGTGCCTTTGGTACTGGTTTACTTCCAGGCTTCGCACCTTGCTGTGCTTGTTGCTTTGCTCTAACAACTTGTGAGGGTTTAACAGTTCTCTGACTTGAAGGGAGATCCATAAACTTGATTTGAGCTGTAGGCTCATCTCTAGTTAGAATGGCCTTTTCTTTGGGAGAGAGTTCTGAGCGATCAATGAAGATCTCGCAGTTACCAATTTTTAAAACGTCATCAAGCATCAGGTGTGTATCCATGATTTGACAATCATTTAGATAAGTTCCATTCGTTGATTCTAAATCTTTTACTAGGACTTTAAATTGTTGATTCAACTTGAAAGCACAATGCTTTCCCGAGCACATCTGATCTTTTATCTGAACATGGCACTTACTAGAGCGACCAAGAATTAGGGGCTGAGCCGTGAGCTTTACACGTCTCTCCTCATTCTCTTCTCTAATAATTAACAGCACTGCCATAATAATCTCCAATATTTATATTAATTCAGCTTTAGATTTTGAACAAATGGGGAAAAATAAGGCGCATGGCTTGATAATGTTGTAAGATAGAAGTAAGTAAAACAGATATAAATTGTCGATTATTATAGAAATGGTTGAATTATGAGTGAATCAAATCAAATTGTAGAGATTACGCAAAAGGCCCTGGATCATATTAAGCAAATTTTTGCTAGTGAAAACAAGGGTTTAGATTATGGCCTTCGATTAGGAGTTGTTGGTGGTGGTTGTTCTGGGCTCAATTACAAGATTGATTTTGATCAGAAAAAAGACAATGACAATATCTGCTCGTTTGGCGATATCAACGTATTCATTGACCCTAAGTCATCGATTTATCTAAAAGGTGTGATTTTAGATTTCAAAGATGGTCTCAATGGTAAGGGCTTTGTTTTCGTAAATCCTAATGCCAAAAATACTTGTGGTTGTGGAGAATCCTTCTCCGTTTAATGGATTTTAACATGAAGAAATTTGAATTATTCGTAGAGGGTCGAAAGGGTGTTCTTTCTGACTGGAGTGTTTATTGTGTAAAGGGAGAGGATAGAGAAAAGTTCTTTCAGGGCCAAACAACGAATGATTTGATGTCTTTAAATCCTAATGAATTTGCACTCAATGCGAGAGTAGATAGAACAGGAAAAATTCAATTCTTCTTTTTAAATATTAAAACAAGTAACGAGCTTTATCTCGCTTTTCCAAAGTCTATTGCTCAAAGTGCAATTGAGGAACTGGATAAATTCATCATAATGGATGATGTTGAAATAGAGGCCCTAGATAAGAACCTTTATTTTACTTTTTTAACTACAGAGGCATCAGATAATAAATTTGAAGGAATGCTCTATGGAGTTCCTGCGACTTTAAGCTTTGAAGAGATCGATAAAGAATCTAAAGAGATAAGTAATGAAGAGATAGAATACCTCTGTGTTGAAAATGGTTGGCCTAGATGGGGTGTAGACATCACTGCAGGAGACTTAATTAATAATACGAGATTAAACGATCTTGGTATTTCATATACTAAGGGATGTTTCTTAGGCCAAGAGACTGTGGCCAAAATTGAAAACGGAAGAGGAGCGAGTTTCTATCCAAGTTTTCTAACTTCACCAAGTGTTCAAAAACTAGAAATAGGCGTCTTTAAAATCAATGATAGAAAAGGCGGAGAAGTTATCTCCAAGATTGGTAACGTGGCAATGGTAAAACTCTTTAGAGAGTTTAGAATAGATCATAAATCATTTATCGTTACTCAGAACGAAGAAAGTTTTGAATTGTCATTTAATAGTTACTCAAAGGAACTATCGAAAGACGTATTTGCACACGATTTATACTTATACGGAGTCTCTCAATTTCAAGCAGAAAAAGAAGACCTGGCTATTGCCACACTTTCTAAGGTGATCAAGATTGCTCCCAATTACTCTGATGCCTACGAGTCTCTTGGAGTCATCTATGGAAGACAAGAGAAGTTTGAACTTGGTATTGAATTGATGGATAAGCTTCTAAGTGTTAATGAAGAGTCTGTTATGGCCCATACAAATAAGTCTCTTTATCTAATGAGATTAGGTAAAATTGAAGAGGCGGAAGAAGAGAAGGGACTTGCGACTCTAAAGTCATTTGCAGAGTTTGGAAAAATTGCAAAAGAGAAGAAGGCAAAAGAGGCACTAGATAAGCAAAAAGAAGAAGAGATCATTCAGCGTGAATCAATGTTTAAGCAAGTATTAGAAATTGATGCAGATGATACTATTGCAAATTTTGGAATGGGCGATGTTTACTTTCATCGCAAAGAATACTCAATGGCAAAAACTCACTTAGAGAGAGTCATAGCTGTTGATGCTAAGTACTCTACGGCCTATTCGCTCTTAGGGAAAACTCTTGAGGTCTTAGGAGAAAAAGAAGAGGCAAAGAAGATTTATACTAAGGGTATTGAGGTTGCTTCGGCCAAAGGTGAGCTCATGCCTGCAAATGAAATGCAGGCACGTCTGGTTAAATTATAATCTATAGTGCTTACCTTCTTTTTCAAGAAGGTTCTTAAGTTCGTTCAGCTTCACACTATCACTGTCATTTAAGCTTTGAAGAGCTTTTTCAACTAGGGAGTTCTTGCTTTCAGTAAGTTCTTCAATAACTTTCATAAGCTTTAGACCATCCTTTGTCACTTTGCCGCTCTCAAAAGCACTTTCAATATCTTCGAAGCAGAATTTTAGCATTTCATACTCTTCAAGAAAGCGTAATGTAATCTTATTCTTTTGTTCGTCATTAAAGTTATTGAATGTATTATTTAGTACTTCATTCTCAAAGAGTTTAGAGAATAGCTCTAGTGCCCAATAAAATGTAAAGGCACCATGATAAATACCTCTAATTGGTCTTAGGGCCTTTCTCCATGGAGAGAAGTAAATTTTCTCATCGTCTTCAATAATTAATTCTTTTGAGTTTAAAATTGTGTTGAGGTAGTGATGACCATTTTCATGAAGCAGGTCATCTAGGAGATCTACAAAGTCCCTCTCAAAAACATTGATACATGAAAAGCCTGGAAGCTGTTGTTGCGAATAGCTGACAACGGCAGGTTCATCTATAGGTATAATGGTATGAGTGAAGGCCTTAAAAGTATTGTAAAGATCGTTAGAGTTTTGATTAATGATTGTTAGTGCTTTTAATATACTCTCTTTGATCTCTGCTAGCTTAGAAAAACCTTTCTCGCAATTTGGAAGAATATGAAGCTCTTTATTTTCAAAAGATGCTGTCTCTAGCCCTTCAGTGATAACGTAGCGCTTATCACCTTCGAGAAAGATTAAATTCTGATGTTTATTTACTCCAACAATAGGAAGAGTAGGGAATGTTTCACAAGGTGGCTCTAGTCTAACCAATTGGTTGTTTGCTCCTAGGTAGAGACATTGGTCATTATCTCCCTTTTCTGGAATTGCTTTATAAATATAGCTCTCTTCTCCAAGCAGAGGATTCTTAGAGATATTTAAATAGAAGAAAGAAATGATCTGATTTTCAATTAAAGGCTGAAGAACTTTAGAGGCTTCAAGAATAGTTTTTTCGTTTGATATTAACTCCAAAAAGCTCTCTGTTAGATCGCTGTCGTTCCAAAAGTTAAAAAGTTCTTCTTCAATAATTTGAAATTCTTCAGGGTCAGACTTCTGTGTTTCTTCACACTCTTCATGAAGCTGAACAAGGTAAATAGAATTCTCTAATAGAGTAGACCAATAGAAGTTAAGGTCAGTGTAGAGATTGAGTTCCTTATCAATAATAATTTCTTTAAGCCTATCTAAGAAGCCTTCGCTGAAAAAATTATTAGTATATCCAGATGTGAGATCTTCTCTTAGATCATGAATTAACTCAGCATAGGAGTTGGCCACATCGCTTTTTAAGTCATTATGAGTGGAAGAGTTGAAAATATTCTTATTAGAAATCATAGCATTTTACCTCAATTATTAATGAGCATACTCATATCAAATTAGCTATGAACTAGTAAAAGTATTAATTAAATTTAGATTGATTTAAAAATGGCTGGGGTGGAGGGATTTGAACCCACGACCAACGGATTAACAGTCCGCTGCGCTACCGCTGCGCCACACCCCAGTAGATTGTTGAGATTACATTTATAAATGCCTGTACTATTTTTGTCTAGAGGTTTTTATAAAAAAATTGTAAACAAACAAAGTTGAAGACTTCTTGAGTGCTATCTATCTGTTTTTAAAGAGTTTTTTGGGCTAAAGTTTTCGGGCTAATAACCGATAAGAATAGTAGGTTTTAGCCAAAGGAAGCCCAAATGAGTGCTAAAAATTTTCTATTAACATCAGTCTTTCGAGTTCTGACACCAGAGGAGATAAGTGAGCTTACGAGCTCATCTAATGGTGACAATAGAACTTCTCTAACAGATATCATTAACCAGAGATTAGAGGGTGTTAGCCACGACTTTTCCGATCCAGAGAGAATGGCCAAGATTCTTCCATTTAAAAATAAGAATCAAGAGGAAGAAGAAGAGGTCGTTGAAAAGACCGTATGTGGGCCAATGGCCAGTGAATTAATCACAAGATTCTTTGAGAGAAAGAAAATAAAGAATACAGCGCTGAATGAAGATGGGGAGTTAGTTGAAACTTCTAGCTTCATTTTCAATGAGAAAGAGCGCTTTGCCTATTCTCAATCCAAATTAAAGCAAGTAGAGGTACTCAGCTTATATAAGAAAAATGCTGCAGTCGATGTCGATCAGATGAGGGCGATGAAGGATGATTTTCACCAGTCCGCTCAATCTGGAGTTCTTATAAACAAGAAGCATTACTGATGGTGAAAGTTCTTATTGTCTTTATTTTATCTCTTCAAGTGTATGCCATTGATCTACCTGATCAAGTTAGAGGAGAAGTCCCAAAAGATATTCTAAATCTATTAAAACAAGTTGGCTCAAAGTATGAAGTAGCAAAGTTTGAAAAAGTAGTTGGTAGTGCATCTAAAGTAGAGGGAAGTAAGATCTTCTATGAGATAAAAAAATATAAGTATGCTTTAGTTGTGACTCTAGATAATAATTCTAAAATTTTAGAAATTTATTATAAAGTTCAAAACTCGAAGCTGGAGCTTCATAGTCTTACTGGTGTCGAAAAGAAGTTCAAAGAAAGCTTAGGCAGTGGTCACGCTGCTGGCTATGAAACTTATCTTAAAAGTAAAAACACTGAGCTATTCTTTAAGGGAAGTAGTCGAAAAACTTTAAGTTCCATTAAAGTCTTTAAAGAGAGGAGCAAATGAAGCTTCTCTTATTTCTATTTATGATAAGTTCACCTGTCTTTGCTGGACAGGTTCCTTGCGAGCCAAGCTCAGAGCCTATAGAGGCAAAAGTTATGGCAGAGGAGATTCTTAAAACTTTTAAGGTTTCCCACTGGTCGGCGTCGTCTGATGATATTGAAGATTCCCCTTGTAAAGGAAAAGTTCCAACTTTAGAGGAAATGAAAAGGGCGAATAATAAATTACTCGATTCACCAAAAGTAGAAAAGAGAGAGATCGTAGGAGCTGAGTTTGAGAACGAAAGTGAACAAATGTTAAGAATGTTTGATTTACTAGTTCAAAAGAGAAGATTCAGTGGTGAAGGTTATATTTTACCAAATCAAAAAGATTATTCTCATCTCACTAAAGGAAGCTGTAAAAAAGTTCGCTGTGCTTTAAATCAATTATTCGGTGAGAGTTATAGCGAAAATGCTATGTACCTTCTCTCTCAATATGAACTTAATGTAAGTCCAGTTGGTCTTGGCAATGATAAAACTAAGAAGTTTTCAGATAAAGAGTTGAAGTCTATACATCAGTCAGTTGCTGATCTTCCTAAGAGTTTATTTCCTATAAGAATTGCAAAGTCATTTCGTCGCTCTAGTTTGAGCAATGGAAATACATTAGGAAACGCAACGATAATGCTATTTGAGGGAATAACGAAATATAATCACAATGAAAAAACAGGAATATGCACACATGAATTTGCTCATAATTTTTCGGATCGTGGAAAGCTTGATGAATCGCCAGATTGGTTGAATATATCAGGCTGGATAGATAATGGAGGAAAATGGGAGAGAGACTCATCAAGGAATCATACTTTTGTATCGAAGTATGCAATGGCCAATCCCGGTGAAGATTTTGCTGAGAGTGTTGTGGCCTATAGGTATAACCCTGATGCGCTAAGGGCTGCATCTCCTGAAAAGTACGACTTTATCAAAGAGCTTGTCTTTAAGGGAAGAGAATACACTGAAGGAAATGAAAAGAGTTGCCAAGGACAGACATTATTAGAGGTCCAAATGGAAGCAACTTTAAATAAAGATGTGAAAGAATTTGAAAGAGAGAATTCGGAATTTAAATATGATCAATCACTTGCTAGCTGTAGCAAAGAAATAATGATGAGATTTGATGGAAGACGTGATGACGATTTGAAAAAGTGTATAAGTAAAATTTATCAAAAAAAGATGTTAGAACAAAACTGGGATAAAATCTCAAGTGAATTTAATTACCCAGAGAAAGCTAAAGAGCTAATTAATGAGAACTTCTTTGATATGAACTTAAATATTGGAGATGATTTTCTTGATCAGAAGATGAGAGAAATTGATGCTGAGCTTGGGAGAATTGAAGAAGATTCGATGAAAGGGCTTGTTGGAACAATGAATCTCTATCGAAAGTTTACTAAAGAAACAAATGTTAAAGACTTCTGTGAAAATGATATTGTTAAATATGGTTACTTAAAATTTAGAGAATTGGAGAATGGTTTAGAGTCAGTTTATTTGAATAGAAATCGAGACTCTATTGATGAGAGAGTGAGGGTTGCCTGCAATAAAGCATTTAAGACTATGGATGATTTAAAGAGAAGAGTAGAATTAAGCGATATTCTATAACTAGAATACCGCTTGATGGAATTTATTTTTTGAGACCAACGATATTATTTAAGTCAGTTTCTTCTTCTTTTAAAATTTCTAAACTGGCCTGCTGATATACACAAGCGTCGATAGTTGTAACAGCTGCTGGATGATAATTACCAGAATTTTTAACTCCTCCAAAAGGTAGCTTCGCTGATGCTCCAACTGTAGATCTATTGAGGTTTACATAACCATGGTCAAGATCCCTAAGAGCTAATTCATAGAGAGAGTGATCCTTCGTGAAGATTGAAGCGGCAAGACCGTACTCTGTTTTATTGGCTATCTCAATGGCCTCTTCGATATCGTCATAAGGAATGAATGTACAATTTGGTCCAAAGATTTCACTTGATAAGAAGTGACTCTTATCATCCCATTTTTGTGCAAGGTGGATTGAAGGAGAGACATAGTGTCCGTCGAAAGTTTTCTCAAGCTTCTTTCCACGCATGATCTCTTCTAGTCCTTCTCTTTTTGCCATTCCTACATAGAGCAGGTAGCTATCAAGGGCCTGCTGATCTACAAGCGGTCCCATGAAGGGAACTTCATCGTGCTCGATTGGGTGATCAACAATAATTCTCTTAGAGAGTTCATGGAACTTTGAAACAACTTCATCACAAATACTTCTATGAATTGGAACAATGGCTGTAGAAGTACATCTTTGACCTGTTGTTAGAAAAGATCCTTTTACAAGTTCGCCAAGTACGTAGTCGATATTAACATCACTATGAACGATGGCAGGATTCTTTCCACCAAGTTCTAGAGAAACGAGTTTTCCAAGATCTTCATGAGTTTGTTTCAGTATTGATTTCCCAATATCTTTTGAACCAGTAAAGAAGACTGCCTTGATGTCTTTACTCTTTAAAATTCTTCTTGCAACTTCACCATCACCTTGAACGAGGTTGATTACACCTTTTGGAAATCCAGCTCTAGATAGACATTCAAACATGAGTTGAGCTGAGTAACATGTCTTCTCTGATGGCTTAAAGATGATAGTGTTACCAGCAATTAGTGCACTTGTTATTTGTCCATTAGCTAAGTGACAAGGAAAATTAAAAGGACCAATGATAAAACATGGACCGATTGGCTTATAGTGAATATAGCCATTCGTCATAGGCATGATTTCATCGTAAACTTTTGATTCTACTCTAGGTAGTGAATCACTAATTGTTACATCAACCTTAGCAATTAAGGCCCCTGCTTCAGTAAGAGCTTCCCAGTAAGGCTTTCCCATTTCTAAAGAGATTGCTTTTGCAATTTCTTCTTTCTTTGTAATAAGTTCTTCTTGATATTTCTTTAAAAGAGCAACTCTCTCTTGAACAGAAGTTTTTCTCCATTCTTTAAATCCATTAGTTGCAGACTCTACGACTTCCTCTGCGTGACCATAGTGAATAGGGCACTTCCAAAGTGTTTGTGCACTATTGGCTGGACTTGTTCTTGTAATCCACTTCTCTACAGCATCTGGTCCCGTTAGTGGTGGCTGAATAAATTCATTATTAAAATAATTGCCTTTTAATTCGTAAGTCATATTTTCTCCTAAAGTGGGATAACATTCACTTTTGTCTTATTCGTAAAATTTAAATTTTCTAATTCTTTCATTGAAGTTAAGAGCTTCGCTCCCTTAATCTTACCTGTAATTTTAATAGCATTAAAAACGTCACCTTCTGTAGGACAGACTAGGTAGTTAAGGGCATCGTCTTTCTTTATATCTTGTTCAAATGAAAGTTCTAGCTCTTTTAACTCTTGAACTGGCTTGATCTCACCTAGCTTTGCTCTATAGTGAGGCCCACCGTCAAATGGATCAACTTCTTTTGTATATTTAAACCCAATGCTCTCAAGCATTCTCTTAACGGGTTGAGTGTCTTGTCCAACTTTACCAATAGCATTTCTTGCTTCAAGTGGTAGAAGTGTTTCGTAGATAGTATCAGAAGGGTAGAGGCTTAGAATAAACTCTTTATTACTTCTACTCAGTAGATCGGCGTCGTGATATTCCATGTTGAGGAATCGTCTACCGATGGCCTCCCATAGAGGAGATCTTCCATCTTTATCAAAAGGAGGCATTAGCTCCGAGTGAATCATTTCTTTAAATCTCTTCTTATTTAAGGCCATATACAGAAAGCGCACAAAAGATAATTGCTTACCAAGTTTATGAGTATTATTTCTGTAATTTGGATCTAGTATTAGGCCTCCAATTTCTGTCGGTCCATCAGTGTCGTAACCAAGCTTTAGTGTACCGTGAATAAACCCAGTATTAATTGATTCACTGAATTTATTTTCTTGGGATACTGTCAAAAAGAAATGTGGCTCATCTTCTGTTCCATGTTGAGCATGAATCATAGAGCAGCCAATAACTTTAGACTTTGAAAGGTCTTCTAATACAAAGATATATGTGTCTTCACTAATATCCTTCGAGGCTTTCTTAAAAGCGCTGATGGAACTCTTTACTTTCTTTGTAATGAGTTCCTTATCAGAAGGTAGGCTGATGAAGACATAGTGCTGACTAAGGGCAAAGAGATCTTCAATGTCACTTAGCTTTGCAGGCCTTAAATTAAACATGCTCTCTCCTAGAGTACTTCGTCAGCAGTCTTAACAATGATTTTGAAAATTTCGTCAATATGCTCATCAGTAAGACATGTTGGAAGAAGGAAGCGAACTCTTACAGGATCTTTACCGGCCATAAAAGAGATGATTCCATTTTCATAAAGCTTCTTAATGAACTTTGTAGTTGTCTCCTTAGTTGAGTCACCAACCTCAAATGAGATCATTGAACCAACACCACCAGCGTAGCCTATTTTTCCTTTGCAAGTAGTTTTAGCAAGAGAAGAGAGTCTCGTAAGAAATTGTGTCTCAAGATACTTCATTCTTCCGTCTTCACCGTAGAAGTTTCCTTCTCTAAGGTAGTTAACAACTTTTCTTCCGGCATTAAGAGCAGCATTAGAACCATTGAAAGTTCCAGCAACTAATCCTGGCTTTGGATTAAGTTCTTCTGTAAATAAAGTTCCACATGCCTGTAGGGCCTTACCAACAGTCACGATATCTACATATTCATCTAATCCAAACATTTGAAAGGCAAATAGCTCAGTAGTTCTTCCAAAAGATTGAACTTCATCTACCCAGATGTAGAGGTTATTTTCTTTGGCCCACTTGAATACACCTTCGTAATATTCTTTAGTCCCGTAAACAAAACCTGCTTCTCCTTGAATAAGCTCAAGCATAATAGCGCAGTATTGATCTTTATTGTTTTTAACTAATTCGTTAAGTGCGCTAAGAGTTTTATCTAATGATCCCTCTGGATCGTTTTGGTCAAAGTGTGGAACGTGGTCTACGTCAATTGATTTTGGCTGACCAACTCTATAATCAGGATTGTATGTAATGTCCTGAGTTGCGATACTTCTACCGGCAAATGCTTTTTGAAAAGCAATTAGTTTATGTGCAGGATCTTTTTTCTGCCATAGCATTTTTAGTGCCGTATCGTTTGCAAAACTTCCAGAACCAGAAAACCAGAAGTGCTTAAGACGACTTCCTTTTACTGAGTCTAAAATTTCTTTCGTTAATTGTTGTGGCTCTTGGTGAGTAAGTAGGTTTCCACACATCATAACATCGCTTGTAGCGGCTTCTAGGTGAGCCTTGATGTAGAGTGGGTGTGAATGACCTAAGAGGTTTGGCCCAATAGCTCCAATAAGGTCATACTTAATTGATCCATCTACTAACTCAGTAAACGGCCCATGTCCTCTTCCTGACGATACGTAATTAAAAAAGAATCCACGTCCCTTATCTTGCTCATATTCTTTAAGAATAGTTTCGTTCATATTCTCTTTTCCCTCGTCGGGACCTTTAAGACCCATAAACTTTTTCTGCTCTAAGAGAATGCTTGAAAATAACTTATTAGAAAGGTCGAGAACTTCTTCGTTTGAAACACCAATTGTCATAATAAAACCTCAAAATATTTGTGTGTATAGATTACCGCAACTTGCATTATTTATTTGCTAAGTTGATAATATGCTCATGGCGAATACTAACATAGATGAATTATCAAAGTCATTAGAGACACTATATTTAGATGGTAAGTTCGACAAAGCGGTCGACCTTTTACTTGAGAGTAAAAACCAGCTCACAGCAGTGGATTTTCACTATAATCTTGGAACTGTTTACTCAAAGATGGGTGAGTTTGGTCCGGGGCGTTACCATTTAGAGTTGGCCATGAAAAAGGGCTATGTTGGATCAGATATTCTCAACAACCTAGCTTTCGTTAAATCTAAGTTGCAGGGAATCGATCTCTCATTCTCTCAAAATATGAGCGATAAGTTACTGAGTTTTCTATCTCAATACCCTGTTTCCTATGCCATTAGTATCACTTTGGTACTTATGTTGATCTCCCTCCTCCTTTTTAAGTTTAAAAAGGTAGGTTCTAAGTTGGTACTTGGAGCGTTGTTAGTTTTGTCATTATCACCGGTGATTTCTCATCAGTTACTACTTAGCGGTAAGAGCTTTGCTGTAAATATAAAAGAGATGAAAATCTATGAAGGCCCATCATCTGTCTATGATGTTAGGGTAACTATTCCAGGTGGATCTAAATTCATTCTTGGAAAGTCTGATGGTGATTGGTTCTATATAGATCATCCCCTGGACCTTACGGGCTGGGTAAAAAAAGAAGATATTGGAATTCTCTAAGAGGGCACTATGGCCAATGATAGTTTTGAAAAAGATATAGAAACGAGTAAAGAGCTGCCGCCTAAGTTAGATATTCCTATTCTAAAATACTTCTGGCAATCGAATCCTCTCTTCACTTCCAATAAGAACTCTATTCCAAGATTTCTGAGAAGAATAAAAGTGCTTGAGAACTTTTCAGATAATGAGTTAAGGCTTTTTTCAAAGGCATTGCACTTAAGGCAATTTGCTGATGGAGAGGTGATCTTCAAGCAGACAGATATTGGAGTTGGCTTTTATTTTATCTATAGTGGTAGAGTCGATATTATTGTTGAGAACGATCAAACTGTAGATGACACTAATGATTCAAAAGTTAATCATGTGGTTTCCTTAGATAAGATGGATTACTTTGGAGAGCTTGCACTCTTGCAGCAGCAAAGTATAAGAAACGCGACAGCTATCGCTAGGGAGTCGTGTCAGCTTCTAGGAATTTTTAAGCCTGATCTCGAGAACTTAATTAATACTAATCCAACAATCGCAACTAAGCTTCTTCAGGCCGTCTCTATTATTACGGCAAATAGACTCTTTTCAGTTACGAATGAGGTTAGAAGATTAAAGTATAAGATCAAACAATTGGAACTAGAAAGTGCAAAGAGCAATGAGTAAGCCTGAAAAAGTAAGACTAGTTTTCTTTATTCTAGGACTAATCCTTTTTCTATTTTCCCTTTGGCTCTTTCCGCGAGTGTCGATACCTCTAAGTGTTGCCTATGTTGTGAGTTTAATTTTTAATCCAGTCGTTCCCATGGTGATGCGTTTTGGTTTAAAGAAATCAACATCTGTTAATATTGTTTTTCTAGCAATACTCTTTCTCTTTACTTATCCGCTTATCAAAATAACGCCTACGATTACAAATGAAGCGCAAAATGTTCAATACTACTTACCTAAAGTGGAGAGCTTTTTAAAAACAGAGTATAAGAACTTAACTTCTAAGATTGAAGAGAAGACGGGTTATGTTGTAGGCAATGAGATTCTTGATAACTCTCTAGACTATGGTCAAAAAGCGACAACTGAAATACTGCTACAAGTTCCGAAATACTTAGGCTCTATAATAGAGTGGATCTTTCTTGTTCCCCTCTTTGTCTTCTTTATACTTAAGGACGGAAAAGAGTTTAAGTCTAACTTTCTAAAGATCGTACCTAACTCAATGTTTGAAAGGTTCTACTATCTTTCGCATCAATTTAATCGCCAGTTGGGTGACTATATTTTTGCAAAATTTGTTGAGGCAAGTATTGTAGGAATTATTATTACTACTGGACTCTTATTTCTAGACGTTCGCTTTGCTCTCTTGTTGGGACTAGTGGCAGGATTTACAAATGTAATTCCATATCTTGGTCCAATTATTGGAACAATTCCTGCGATAATCTTTGGTCTTGCCGAGTATGGTTGGGGTCCAACATTTGGTGCGATTACAATTTTATATATTGTGGCCAATGCTATAGATATTGCACTGGTCTTTCCAATTCTTGTTTCTAAAATTGTTAACTTACACCCATTGATGGTTGTTATTAGTGTAATTCTTGGCTCCACTTTCTTTGGTGTGGTTGGAATGATTATTTCAATCCCACTTGCTGCGGCGTTTAAGTTGATATCTATCGAAATTTATAATGAATTATACGGCGTAAAATCCAGATAGTTACTTTGACGGTGCTACGCTGCAAATGATATGCTTGCTCCTATATAACTACAAAGGAAGTAAGTGTGCGCTTATTGATAGTGACATTTTGTTTGGCCCTCATTTCGTGTTCTACGCCTAGGCCAGAAGGTAAAACAGAAGCAGAAGTCCTCTTTAAAGAGGCCCAAGATCTTATAAATGATTCTAGATATATTTTAGCAACAGAGAAGTTAAATACTCTAAGATCTCAATATCCATATAGTTTCTATGCAACTCATGCAGAACTTCTCCAGGCTGACGTTCTCTTTAAGCAGGAAAATTATGTAGAGGCAGCCGCCGCCTATATTCTTTTTAAAGACTTTCATCCTAAGCACAAGAAGAAAGCCTATGTGATTTGGAAGATTGCAGAATCTTTCTATGCACAGATTCCTGATACTTTTGATAGAGACCTTTCAGCTGCACATGAAGCTGTTAAGTACTATCAAGAGCTTTTAAACTTCCACTCAGACTCTGAATATTCAAAGGGAAGTATTGATAAGATTAAATTAGCTCAGGGAATGATTTTAGATAAAGAGAGATACATTGGTGATTTCTATTATAAAACTAATGTCTTCGATGCTGCTAGATATAGATATCTGTCTATCATTGATAGATTTAAAAGCGATCCAATGCTCTTGGCCCACTCAATGATTAGAGTTGTTGAGAGCTCTCATAAGCTTAAGGATAAGGAATCTTGTACTAAGTACTTTAATCAATTCAAAGAGCAAATTGAGCAAAGCAATTTAAAGAAATTACAAAGCGCATATAATAACTGTCTTAGGTAATAGGGGAATCATGGAAACTTTTAATTCACAGGAATTACTAGAAAAAGCGAAGCATTGTTACAATAGCGGTGAGTATAAGAAAGCGGCAGCTATTTTCAATGAGATTATTGAAGTTGAGCCAAAGTCTATTGATGCTCTCTTCTACCTTGCAAATATTTTTCATATTAATGGCGAAATTGGAAAAGCAATCAAAGCTTTCAATAAAGTTATTAGTATAGATCCAACTCATACTGATGCAGCGATTTCTCTCTCTGTTCTCTACAACGACATTGGTCACTATGAAGACGCTAAGAAGGTTTTTAATCAGGCGAATGAAAGAGTGAAGACAAGGGCCAGAGGAAACGAAGGTATTGACGACCAACACGTTAATAAGAAATTTGCAGTTAAGCACTTAGAGCTTGCAGATCTTTATATGACATATAATAGATTTGATGAAGCTCTCTTCGAGTATAATAAGGTAGTGGCCCTGGACACTGAGAGCCTTGAAACGAGAATTAAAATTGCAAAAGTATATGCTAAGAAGGGATTTGTTTCTAAGGCCATTGATGAACTTAAGAGATTAAGAACAGAAGAGCCAAACTATACAAATGCCAGAGTGGCCCTTGGTGTACTTCAATACGGTAATGGAAATATTTTAGAGGCCCAAGCAGAGTGGGAGAAGGTTATCTCTATGGAGCCGATGAACTCTGAAGCTGCAATGTATTTGAATCTATCAAAGACTGCTACTGAAACAAATTTATAAATTTAAATTAAATTGAAATAGAGAAATAAAAAAGCCAGCTTAATGCTGGCTTTTTATATTTAAGCTTCTGCGTTTTGATTTGGATTTGTTTTAGGAGCTTGCTCTTGAGTTTGAGCAGTAGCTTCTGTCGCTGTATTATCAAGCTTAACATTTGTTCTAACAGAATCGTCAGAAGTATAAGCTACGATATATCTTTTAAGCTCAGTGTACATTTCGTACTTAACTTCAAGCTTTGAATCTTGAAGAACGATCTGTCTTGCAACTTTAGTCTTATTGTTAATAACAATAGGAGCTTTCATATTTGCTGACATATTCGTTACAACCTGAGGGATAGTAAGAATTGTATAAATACTTGCTTCGTTTAAGTTTTCTAGGCTTAAGCTTGTTAGTTCTGCTGGTAGTAATTTTACAGAGTAATCAGGCTTAAAGATCTTTGGCTCAATAATAGGGAATGCTGTACTAGCATCGTCTACTGATTGAATCCATAGAATTAAAGTTTGGTCACCTGGATCGACAATGAAGAACTTTGTAAGTTGTTCAAAACCTAATAGTCCATCTTTAAACGTAATAATATCGCTATTATCTACTTCGAGTTCACCAAATCTAGTTGTGTTGATTTTCACTTCTGGCCTCCAAATTCAAGCCTAAATGGCCCGCCTCATGATTCTAGCAGTCGTAGGACCAGAAGTGCAAGAAGGAAATTCTTGCTTATTTCTTTAATTCGTCTGCTAAGTCTGAAATTGAAGATAGGTCTGCCTGCGCCGCTTCAGTATTCTGATCCTGAATAGACTTATAGACTTCTTCTCTGTGAATTTTCGTTTCTTTAGGGGCTTTGATGCCTAGCCGTACTTGCTTGCCCTTGATTTGCACAACAACAATTTTGATGTGGTCATCAATTGCGATGCTTTCTCCTAGCTTCCTTGTCAAAACGAGCATAAATAAACCTCAACTTTGTGAACCTTCCTGATTCGATCCGCAATGGTTCATATATTACCTCATTTTTCAAAAGGCAAGTAAAAACAGGCAAAATTTATCAAATACTTTAATAATATTTGTTGTCATTGGCCTAAATTGCAAGATTCAATAACTTCAACGCCCTACCTTAAGAAATCCATGAGGTTTTGATTCATTAAACCTTGAGAGGATTGATATGTAGTCTTAAGGACGGATTGATGCTTTGTTATATCAGAAAATACTTCAGCAATATCTGCATCTACTAATTTACTTTTTCGCGTAGCGCCTTCGATGTTTTCACTTTCGAGGCGAGACTTAGAATTCATAACAGAGCTAGTAATTGAGCCAACTCGTGTTCTTAGAGTAATAAGTCTTGAGATGCTGTCATCAAATTCCTCTAAGAGGTTTTGAATTAATACAGCATCGTTTGTTTCAAGGGCCACTGATAAACTCTCAAGTTGAGCAAAGATATTATCTCTCTTATGAAAGTTCTCTCCCTCAGTAGAGGCGAGTTCTCTCTTATTCTCAACAGGCTTACTTGTATCAGGTTCCTTGATCTCTTTTAAAGGATGGATATTCTTGTCTGACGTATCATCAGATGAGTAGAAGATCTCATGTCCATTTAAATTTAGTGGTAAAAAGAAGTCTTTTGCCACTTCAACAGTAGTGTGACCCTTGTCTCCGTTATATTTACCGGCAACATCGAAGGGTTGAGTTAATGTTGAATAACCAGAGAAAATATATTTCTGGCCAACTCTCTTATTTGCAATTGAAAGTGCCAAGTTTCTTAATTGGTTAACTTCGTTCGCAATATTCTTTCTAACATCGGCATTATAAAAATCCGAAGATTGAGAAATCGCAATTTCTTTGGCCTTAACTAATAGGTCAGTGAGTTGTTCAAGCGATTTCTCGGTTACATTTAAATGAAGAAGAGCATAATCAGCATTTCGCTGATATTGCTTATTATCAGACATATTAGAAGTAATGGAGAGTGCCTCGACATTACTAATAGGGTTGTCTGAAGGCCTAGAGATATCCTTTAGGGTCGCGCCCTTCATTTGCAGGTCTTCTAGCTTTGACTTAGCTTTTCCTAGAGAAAAGTTAAGGGCAGCAGATGAACTATTTTCCGATACTCTAGACATTTAATTATCTCTTAATGCCGATGACTGTTTTAAACATTTCATCGGCGGTTTGCATTATTTTAGCAGATGCTTCGTAGGCGTGCTGAAACTTGACCATATTGGCAGCTTCTTCATCTATTGACACACCAACAAGGCGTTCTCGAATACTTACGGCCTGGGCCTTAAGTCCCTCTGCTTGCTCACTATCGAGCTTTGCTTTTCCAGCTTCCAAGCCAATTTTACCAACTGTTTGGAGGTAGAATTCTTCAAGTGTCGATTCACCATCACCAACAATTCTCTCGTGTTGAATCTTTGAGATGGCCAAGGAAACTCTATTATCACCAGGACTATTTGGTCCTAGTGCTGTCACAATATTAGTTAGATCTTCTTTAACGGCGGAGCTTAGTGACATATTAAGAGCAGCGTCCTTAGGATCTGTTGGCTCTTTAAAGAAGTTAATTCCTGTCGTAAGACCTTTAGAGTCTACGCTTGAAACATTACCAGCTTCATCTACATTAAGAGGTCTGTTAACATATCCTCTTCTGTGAATTGCATTTACACTCTTAGTTAAGTTATATGCGATTTGATCGACTTTATTTCTAATGTCTACGATCTCTTCATTTCTCACTTTTGCAAGGGAAGACAAGCTACCGCCTTGGAATTTCTGTGTGAGAATATGAGCAGGCTTTCCTTCGAAGAAAATATCGGCAGAACCTGGAAGACCATTTGTCGAGTTCTCTTTATTGCTCGTACCAATTTGTAGACGTTGAACTTGTGTAGCGGTAACGAGTGTACCAACACCTTTCGCGGCTACAACATATTGTCCCTTTTCATCTTGATAAGTGTGAACCTTAAATGACTTAGATAAATTTCTAACAGCAAGATCACGTTGATCTCTTAAGTCACCAACCTCTTCATTGATTGCCTCAAGTGATTGAATCTTTTTATTGAGATTTGCAATGTGCTCAAGAGTTTGGTTTATATCAATGACTTCTGCTTTCATATTTTCATCGATACCAGCAGAAATAGAATTTAAGTTTTCTTGGATTCTTCTAAAGTCTTGTACAACTAAGTTGGCTTGATCCCTAACTACCGAACGAATTGTTTCATTCTCTGGTTGATTGGCAAGTTCTCTAAAACTATTGAAGAATTTATTAATAACCTGATTAAGACCATCAGTATCAAGGTCGTTGAAGATATCTTCTATCTGAGTCATTCTCTCGGCTCTTTGCTCAAAGAATCGATCATTAGAGATAGCCTTCTCTAGTCTCTTATTGATGAAGTCGTCATTAATTCTAGTAACAGACTTTACACGAACACCTGTTCCGTGAACGGTTCCACCCTTTGTAATTGGAGTGTTTGTCGTTTGGTTCACTCTCTGTCTAGAGTAACCTTCAGTATTAACATTGGATATATTATGCCCTGTCGTCTCAAGAGACTTCTTTGATGCATTTAAACCTGTACGTCCAATATTTAATAAATCTGACAATTAAACCTCAATTATATCGAAAGACTTCGAGATCTTGCCGAGCCTTTAGAGTTATATGTTGAGTAACTCTTTTCGCCCAAAGCTTCTTCTCGAATGCTCTTTAGTGAACCTAGTGCTTTATTGATAAATAATTGGTTTGTTTTATTCTGTGTTTGAATCTTTTCAATAATATCAATTAAAAGAGCGTTGAAGTTATATAGATGTCTATGATCTAGTGTTGCCTCAAAACTTTGAAAGAAAGAAATTAAATCAGAGACATGATTAATATTTTGATTCAACTCTCTATTAACTCTAGAAATAATAGAGCTTCGTAAATCTTCTAAGAGATTAATACGATTGATAGTTTCTTGTTTTTCAGCAATCTTGTCTTCAAGATTATCGAGGTCACTTGTTAAAAGAAGTGAATACTCGTCGCATGTTTGATCAAATAGAGTAGAGTGCTCTTCGCAAAGTCTCTTCCAAAGATCTGTCACTTGAAAATAAAATAGCTCTTTCTTTTGTTGTTCCATATCTTATATTTCTTCTTTAAGGATCTTGTCGGCGATAGCTTCAAAGTCCATCTTATAAGTTCCGTTTTGAATTTGATCTCTAAGTCTTGCAATCTTCTCTGAATTATCTGTTTCAGGTGCAGCATCAACGGCCTTTCTGATTCTAGAAAAGTCTTTTACTGCTTCAGGAATTGAGACACTGCTATCTCTTTTTTCCATTTCTTTGAGTTCGTTAAACCTGCCAGAATCATTTCTTTGAAGCGCTTTGATCTTCGCTGCGTTTGTTCCTGTAACATCTGTTCTTGTGTTAGGAAAAAACTTGGATCTTGTAGAATCAATATTATTCACGATGCGCCTCCTGGCCTAGTCCATTCGAACCTATATTTTTCTTATTAACTTGATAAAGTTCTACTTCATCTCGTTTTGTAACGTGAGCATTTTGCATCTCAACTTTTGGTCTATTCATTTGATTAGTTTGTTGTAAATAAGCATTGTAAGCATAAGGGTTACGCTTATTCTCAGGGTAGATTCTGTCTAGAATTAAATCTTGTAAACCAACTTGGTTTCTATTAACCATTGCTTTAGATCTCTCTTCGTTCTGGAGATCCATGTAATAGTCCATACCAGTTGATGTTTGCTCTGCTCCAGCAGTCTTCTTCATTTCATCAATCATTAATTTGATAAATTGTTTTTCCATTCCTCTCGCTGCATCTAAGTACGGCTTTGGAATATACTTCTTATTTTCAGTTTTGCTGGAAACTGGTTGATTTACAGGAATTGAATTGTTGATTTTTGACATAGTCTTCCTGACCTTGTTCTTGGGGTGATAATTCCTTTATCACCGCTTCAATAGCTACATTGTAGCATTTTTTAGGATAATAATCCAGCTTATATAAATTCTACATCACCTACTAATGCGCCATTACTTTTAAGTGCTTTAAATATCGATATCAAATCTTCAGGTGTTGCACCAAAAGCATTTAAGCTTTTTACTAGGTCATTTAGTGTACTCTTTTTGTCAACAAAGTAGAGGGAATTTGGCTTGTCCGAGTTTGCGGCCTCATTTCCTTTAACTTCTATTGTTAAATCTCCATGACTAATGGCCACAGAAGAAAGTTGAACATCTCCACCTGCAACAATTGTCCCTGTTCTCTCATTGATCACAATTTTTGTAATTGAGTCAGAGATGACTTTGAAGTTTTCAACAATTGCTACTAAGTGTACGACCTCTCTTTGATAGTGAAATGGAATAATAAGATCAACAGTCGTAGCATCTTTTGCAATGGCGTATTTACCACCAAGTTCTTGATTGATAGTTTTCTCTATTCTTGCAGCTGTCGTAAAATCAGGGTTTCGTAAGGCGAAACGAAGAGACTTCTTCTTATCGAAGTCGATTTTGATCTCATTTTCTACAATAGCACCATTTGGAATTGTTCCAGTCGTAGCAAACTTCTTACCTTTTTCAAGACCACCAATGGATAGTGGGCCAGAGGCCACAGCATAAACAACTCCATCGCCACCTTTGAGTGGTGTTACCATGAGAGTTCCTCCAGCAAGAGATGAAGCATCACCAATAGAAGAGACTGTGATATCTATCTTTTGACCCTGTCTTGCAAATGGAGGTAGCTTCGCCGTTACAATAACAGCGGCCACATTCTTAGACGTCACTTCATTTTGAGGATTGAGTCCAAGTTTTTGAAACATTCTCTTTAGTGACTTATTTGTAACTTCTCCGCCTCCATCACCGGTTCCATTAAGACCAATAACGAGACCATATCCAATAATAGGATTATCTCTTACACCTTTCACTGTGATCAAGTCCTTAAGACGAGTTTCTCCAAGTGATGTGAGAGAGAGCATGAGAGTAAATAAAAAGAAAATCTTTTTCATAAATTACCTTAAAATATGCACACTTGATTCAAGTATGTTGTCTGAGTTTATAGTATCTTCATCTGTAATATCTCTTCTTGAAATAAGAGCTTGAACTTCAACAAGTCTCTTTCTTTGCTTGAAGAGAACACTCTTTTGACCTCTTAAGAGAAGGTGGTCTTCATTAACTTCTTCAACAATGACACTTGAGACGCGGTCATAAATTTTATTAGCACTCTGCTCATTTGCATTGTCTGCCACTGCCTCTTCTTTATTCTCTTCATCCTTCTTTTCTTTGTCTGCTGGCTTAGGAATATCTGGAAATGCCCTTTTAAGCTCAAGAGTGATATCGTTTTTTAGAGTTTTCTGTACGTTGATTAGGACGATGTCTCCATTTCTCTTTTCCTTTAAAACAGTGAAGAGGTGGCGATTGCTACCTTTCCCTGCCCAAAGGCTTGAGTTATTTGTAGAGTTGTCGAGAAGATCATCGGCTTTATACCTCTTTCTAACACTTTGCTGAGGTCTATACGTCCTTCTTACTTGAGGTGGATTATTTCTATTGTAATAAGGCTGTCCCTGAGCAGCAGTCGCAACACGTCCAGCATCTGACTGTCTTCTATAGGTCGTCGGAGGATTTTTGTAGCGATCAAAGCGATTATTAATTGGTGCTTGTTGAACAATACCATCTTGACGATCTAGGTCAGCATACATTTTATTAATGTAGTTACTACATGAAAATAGAAATGCTGTTGAAATTAAAAGTGTAATCTTTGCTAGCTTCATAACTCTACGGATACCTTGTTGTAGTCGATAACTTTACCGACAATAATTTTATTTCCTTTTGATGACCGTAGTTGGACAGTCTCTCCAAAACGAGCGCTTCTTAGTGGAGTCGCAACACTTTTAAGAGAGATAATTCCATTATCCAAAATGACTTTAGTTGGAATCCCGGCCTTAACAAGTGAAACGGGAACGAGGTCATTAATGAGAACAGCACGATCATCTATGGATTTATTAACTTTATAGAAATTAAGTGTATTTATATTTGTAAACAGAGATGATGGGTTATCTGTATAGACCTCTTCTTCTCTGAACATTTGTTTTGAAAGTGGTTGGTTATCAATTTTGATAATCCCTTTTGGTACAAGTGCTCTTGTTTTAATTTGTAACTTAGCATTGAGCATATGATACTTATTTGCACCACTCATTGAATTACTGACGATTACACGAATCGACTTATTGCCTGGATAGTTACAATTTGGGCAATCAATACTTAGGTTCTCACTACTATCAAGTGTGATGGCCGATAGCTTAGAAGGAGTCTTGATCTCTCTAATGAACCAGCTCTTTGAAAATGAAAGTCTCTCAGTAAGATAGTCCTCTAACTTGTAAACAGAGATTCTATCTGGCTTTATAGTCACTTTCTCGTTTACAAGTGAGCTAAAGACTCTAGAGATTTGCTTTCCAGAAGTGTTTCCTTTGGTGTCTATAAGGAAGCGAATAAATTCAGTCTCTGTTGCTTTGGAGCAAGTAGACTTTTTTATTAAGCTCTTTGATAGAAGTGTTGTGCTATTAGAGAGCAAATAGTTCTTTGGGTGAATATCAATTTGGCATGGATTAGACCATGCCGAAAAAGAGATAAGAAATAGAAAGAGTGTTAAGTACTTTGTCATTTACTACCTAATATTATTTACAGTCTGTAACATCTGATCTGCTACACCCATAACTTTTGAGTTCATCTCATAAGCTCTTTGCGCTTTAATTAATGAAGTCATTTCATTCATAATACTAACGTTTGAAGACTCTAGTGCTCCTTGAGCAATCGTTCCCGCATTCGCATTGCCTGCAATATTTTGAATGGCCTGACCACTTGATCTGGTAATTGTATAAAGGTTCATTCCTGTTGATTTAAGTCCAACCGGATTGATGAAAGTGAAAACTGGAATTTGTCCAAGAATTGTCGGCTCAATTTGATTTGAAAGGTAAGCTTCAACTGTTCCATCATGAGCGATATGAACACTCTTTGTCCCCGGAGGAAAAACGAAAGATGGGAAGACTCTATATCCCTGCTTGTTTACGAGTGTCCCAGATGCATCGACACTAAAAGATCCGTCTCTCGTGTATCGCACTTCATTATTTGGCATCATGATTCCAAAGAATCCTTCACCGCTAATCATAAGATCGTAAGGATTATTTGTAATTTGTTGAGAGCCTTGTGTGAACTCTTTTCTAACTCCAGAAACTTTCGCACCAGATCCAATCTGAACACCGACATTATTCATAGTGTCTGCGCTAGATCTTGAACCTGCCTCTTGAATTGTTTGGTAGGAGAGATCTTGAATCTCTGTTCTTTGCTTCTTGTAGCCAGTCGTATTCACGTTGGCAATATTGTTGGAAATCGTAGATACATTCATTTCCTGTGCTGCCATTCCAGTTGCTGCAGTATTAAGTGCTCTTAGCATCCCGAAAGACTTTGTGACTTGAAGTAAAAAGAGTGAAATAACAATGGTCTTCATTACGTTGTACATTTTAATCCTTAAAATTTAGCAATTTCGTTAACACCTTTTCCACTAATGGTGTCATATGTTTTTATAACTCTTTGAATACTTTCAAAGTTTCTATTGGCCTTAATTAGTTCTGACATTTCTTGGATTGCATTGACGTTGGATTGTTCAATAAATCCTTGATAAACAGCAGTTTTATTTTCAGCAGTGCTGATATTTTCAAATTTCTCATTAATGTAGAATGAATTCCCTTCTTTCTTAAGAGCGTGTATATCGTTGAATTCTACAATAGAGAGATCCGAGATTTTTCCATTGCTATTTGAGAGCTCACCTTGAAAATTAATTGCTAGCCTTCCACTATTTTGCGGAAGTTGAATTGTTCTCTCCTGTGGACTTGGGAGATTTTCTCCGGCCAGTAGAAGAGCAGGGTCGATTTTCGAAAGTACAGGGTTACCACCATCTGTAACGAGGAGTCCGGCAGGATTGATAGAGAGATTTCCCTTTCTTGTATAGCGGACGCCGTTTGGAGTAAGAACCTCAATAAAGCCCTTACCTTTAAGAGCAACATCTAGAGGATTTCCTGTTGGAGTCGTTTGTCCCTGTTGAAAGTCAGTGAATGACCCATCAACTTTCACCTTTGCGTGCTCTGCTCCATAACTTCTATAGAAATCCTCAGGCTTCCACTCTTTGTGAGGAAGGTCCAAGTCTTGTTCATAGCCTTTTTCGAATTGTGTAAGGTACTCTTTGAATACGATTTGATCTTTTTTGAAACCAGGAGTGTTAGCATTCGCCACATTATTAGCGATTGTTTCTACTTTTCTCTGTTGAGCAATTGCGCCTGAAAGTGGGACCCATAATTCTTTCAAGTCATCTCTCCTAGATTTATTTAGGGGTGCCCTCATGGCATCCTCAAGATATCTACTCCTAACTATAGCAACCTCAGTGCCAAAACCTCTACATGGGCAAAAATATCCTTAATAAGTAAGTCTTTGAAATTTTATGTTTTGAGAGCTTTCTGATAGTATATTTCTTATAAATAGTGGAAATATTTTCACCATAACTGGTGACATTTTGCCTCGCCGAGTGGCCTGTGGTGTCAAATTAATAGCGGATGGTTTTACATGAGTAAGGGTAAGCAAAGTTTTGAAGAGTCATTAAATGAATTGGAAAAGCTCGTTCAAGGTCTAGAAGATGGAGATCTTTCATTAGACGAAAGTCTTAAGAAGTTTGAAGAGGGAACTAAATTATATAAGTTTTGTAAGGATGAACTTACTAAGGCCGAGAAGAAAATAACAAAACTCTCGGACTCCTTAAAAGAGGTTGCTTTAGAAGAATGAAGTTTGTTCTAAGTTTTCTTTTCTTAATATTAGTTGTTTCTTGCTCATCAACGAAGGAGTATCGTTACTCCTCGGTCTATGAGGGTGTTGATGTTGAGAGAGTTGAAGAAAAGGAAATACCTCTTATTGAAAATAAAACAACTACGCAAAGCTATGGTCCAGTTCTTGGTGAAGAGTCTGATTACGTAAATAATCAATCTAAAAAAGTGAAGGCTCTCTTTCTCTACCCAGGCGCGATGAACTCTATAACTTATCTCAAGTTCGTGGATAACCTCCAAAAATATAAAGTTGAACCAGCTGTTTACTCAGGAGCTGGCTTTGGAGCTGTGATGGCATCATTCTTGGCCAAGGGGTTTTCTACTGATCATATTGAGTGGAAGTTCTTTTCTCTACTGGATAAAATAAAGGGGCTTGAGTACTACTCCTCAGAGTGGAGAGAAGTCGTTTATAAGTTTCTTAAAGACGAGTTTGGAGAAGATAGACTTGAGGGCCTAAAGAAGGCTTTGATCTTACCTATCTATGATAAGAAGCTTCGAAAAGTGCGCTATCTCACGAGAGGAAGTCTCTATAATGTCTTAGTTGTAAATTTAGAAATTGATAATACTTCTAGTGATCAGTATCAATCTCCAATGATTGAGGGCAGTCTCTCAATAGGTGACTTAACACTCAAAGGTGTTGATGAAGTGGCCGTACTAAATATTCTTGGCAATAGTTTAAACTTCTATAAAACGAACCATTACCTCATCGGTCTTTATGGTAAACTTATTGGAAGTGTAAATCAGCAGTCGGCGATAGAATCTAAAGGAATCACTTGGTTTAATTTAAAACGAAATAATAGTGAACTAGATAGAATTGTAGATTTACAAGAGTTACAGCAAACAACATATAACAAGAATGAAGATATAGTTAAAAAACTAAGAGAGTTTTTTAAGAAGGAATAATATTTAATGAAAAAGATATTAATAAGGCTATCCATCTTTATAGTAGGATCTGGTCTTTTGGGGGCATTGGTCGTAGCTCTCGTTATTGCTTATTTTTCTTTTGGTTTACCAAAGATCTCAACATTGGCAGATTATAATCCGCCAATACCAAGTCAGATTATGGCAAGAGATGGAACAGTACTTACTGAAATTGGAAAAGAGACTCGCTATATTGCAAAGATGGACGAGATTCCAAAGAGAGTTATCAACGCCTTTCTCTCAGCAGAAGATGATAATTTCTACGAGCATAAAGGAGTTGATTACCTTGGTGTAATGAGGGCCTTTATTGCCAATTTAAGAGCTGGGAAAGTTGTTCAGGGTGGATCAACAATTACTCAACAGGTTGCAAAGTCATTACTCTTGAGTCGTGAAAGATCGATTAGCAGAAAGATAAAAGACTTTCTCTTAGCACAGAGAATTGAAGAGAAATTCACTAAAGAAGAGATTTTATTTCTCTATTTAAATCAAGTCTATCTTGGTGGTGGATACTATGGAGTTAAGGCCGCTTTTAAAGGGTACTTTGGAAAGGAGCTGACAGAAGCATCCATTGCAGAGAGTGCTATTGTTGCAGGACTGCTTGTGGCCCCTGGAAGATATTCTCCTTATATAAATCCTCAATATGCAAAAAAGAGACAGGGTTATGTTTTGGGAAGAATGTATGCCACAGGAAAAATTACAGAGATAGAGTATAACGAGGCTCTTGCCGAGAAGATAAAGTTTAGAATTAAAAAAGGTGGAGAGTTTAAGGCCGGCTATCTAACTGATTGGGTTAGGCAGAGAATTGTTGAAGAAGTAGGTAATGATAAATTTCTAACTGACGGATTTAAAGTTGTTACTACAATTGACTTTGAACTACAGCAAGTTGCAGAGAAGGAAGTTTATAAAGGTGTAAAGGAAATAGATAAGAGGCAAGGATTTAAAGGACCTCTTCGCAATATTGAAACAGAAGAGAAAGTTAAAGAGCTCTTACTTAAGCAGAGAAAAGATTTACATGAAGAGAAGTCTACTTACTTCACATTGAAAGATGATCTTTCAAGATTATATGAATCCGAAATAAGTGAAGAAATAACAGAGAAAAGAGAGAAGCACACTCTTGGTTTCTTTGAGAAGTTGAGAAGCAAGAGATACTACCCAGGAAATATTAAAGAAGATCCAATTCTAGATATGCTCTCTGATGATAAGATGTATGAAGCTGTCGTTAGGAGAGTTGATAATAGATCGAGGATTGTTTATGTGTCATTTGCTGGCCTTAATGGGTTTATTCCCTATGAAGGCTTTAGATGGGCACATGAAAGAAATATATCTGAAGAGCGACAATACTATCCATATGTCACAAGGCCTTCAACAATTTTAAAAGCTGGTGATGTTATACAAGTTTCTATCGTAAGTAAGTCTACTGGAATTGAGAGACATATTTGGAGGGGAGATCAGGCCAATTTTAAAAAGTCGAGAGACTATGATCTCGTTAAGAATGAGAAGTATATTCATTTCTTACTAGATCAAGAACCTGAGGCAGAGGGCGCTCTTGTTTCACTTGACCCTAAGACCGGTGAGTTAATTGCTCTTGTAGGTGGAGCTGATTTTGAAAAATCTCAATTTGATAGAGCGATTCAATCTCATCGCCAACCGGGTTCATCTTTTAAGCCAATTCTTTTTGCTGCTGGACTAGAGAATGGATTTACTCCAGCAAGTACTTTAATGGATTCACCTGAGGCCCTTGGTGGGGTGGATTCATCTCTGAATTGGAAGCCAAGAAATTATGATGGAAAGTTTAAGGGGCCAATGACTTTTAGAAACTCTTTAGAGACATCAAGAAATATTCCAACGATTCGTCTCGCCTCAGATATTGGGGTAGAGAAGATTACTGAATTTACAAAGAGAATTGGTTTTAAGGCCAAGCTCGATCAGGATCTCTCTCTAGCACTTGGTTCATTTGGTGTGACTCTTATGGATATTGTAGCCACATACGCAATTTTTCCAAATGGCGGAAAAATCGTAAGACCAAAATCAATTATCTCTGTGGTTGATAGATACGGAAAGAATTATGAAATCAGTGAGCACAATGAAGAAAAGGTTACTGAAGAGCAAGCAGAGGTCAAAGAGGAAGAAGCAAAGGAAATTCTAGAGAATAATACACTAGGAACTGAAGCTGAAAGCGAAGAGGATAAAGTAGAAGTAAATCCATATCATCTCGCTCTTGGTGGAGATCAGGTTTATGATCCTAGGCTTGCTTATATTATGACAAACCTTCTTAGGGGTGTTGTTCAAAACGGGACAGGACGAAGAGTGAAAGATGTGAGTGCTTTCATCGGTGGAAAAACAGGAACAACAAATAACTATGTTGATGCTTGGTTTCTAGGTTTTGCATCTAATATTGTAACTGGTGTTTGGACTGGTTTTGACAATAATAAGACCCTTGGTTGGGGAGAGACGGGAGCGAAGTCAGCACTGCCAATTTGGAAAGAGTTTATGCGCGCTGGAATCAAGAAAAAAGGTGAGTACGACTATCAAGCACCTCTTGGTGTCGTGAACGTTTTAATTGATAAGCAGACTGGAAAATTAGCAGGTGGATCTGGACAGGGTAACTTTCTAGAGACCTTTGTAGAGGGGACAGAGCCTGGTTCTAAGGTTGTTGAAGATGTTGAGAAGTTAAAGTCCGACAATAATACTCAGTTTCTTGAAGAAGATGATTATTATAATAATCAATAAGCATAAATATTTTTAAAAATGGTCCGATAAGTTCTCTAGAGTGTCTAAGCTCTAGGGAATTTTATGAGTAGAGAAAACCAAAAATTTAATAGCGAAAATAAGCAATTTAAAAATTTTGTTTTATACTCAATTCTCTTTTCTGCATTTATTCACTTAGGATTTATCTTTTCAAAAGTCGATTGGTCATCATCTAAAAAAATTGTTGTTGAACAAAAGAAAGAGAAGAGAGTTAAGCTTGTGTTTAGAAGCAACTCTAAAAAACCAAAGCAGATAGTAAATACAGAGCTAAAGAAAACAACACAAACTCCTAGAGATGCGAAGTATCTTGGCAAGCAAAGCCAGATGGTTGAGAGGCAAACTAAGGCGGCAATTAATGGTAGCTTTAAGGCTGCAGGAATTGGCGTTAGAAATGGAAGTAAACAAGCACAAACATCTAGTAAGAGCTCTAGTCTTGGAAAGGCAAAGAAGGCTACAAAGAGTCCTTCTAAAAAAATTGTTAAAAATAAGAATAAGAAGAAAATTAAATTTGAAGATCTCTCTCTTGGCAACCTTGCCCTTGCACAACCTGTGACTAAGAGTGCACCAGCACTTGGGTTGAAAAATGGTCATAAGAAATCGAGAGGATTAGCTCAAAATAATGACTTTATGGATGAGATTCCACTGGCCGATATGACGAGACTTAATACGGTTGAATATAAGTACTATGGTTTCTACTTTAGAATTAGACAGAAGCTTGAGCAGTACTGGGGAGACTCTCTTCGCAAGCAAGCAGAAAAAATGTGGAAGTCAGGTCGAAGACTTGCGAGTGATGTAAATAAGGTTACGGCACTTAAAATCACAATTGATCAAAATGGAAATATTCTAGAAGTTAAAGTGAAGAGCACAAGTGGAATTAATGAGCTAGATAGTGCTGCAATTGAATCATTTAATAGAGCTGGACCATTTCCTAATCCACCTGCTGGATTAATTAAAAATGGTCGCGCACAAATTGAATGGGGATTCGTTGTTAAGTCTTAGAGTTATTGTTGTTGAGAAGGTCTATTAGATTTTGTCAGCAAATCTTTCAAGTTACTGATACCTTCCATCATTACATAATCGTTCCAGATAGAGTCGAGTTCTCTCATTCTTTCAATAAGTGAAATAGCCGCTTGGTCACGAGAGATTTTTCTTTTTTCTGCAAGGAAAGTAATTGCGACAGAAAGTGCTTCCATTTCTGGAGAGTGACATGCTTCCGCTAAACGATCTTCAAAATTATTATCTATTTTCTTCTCTTTGCTCTTAATGATAGCCGTATTTAGAAGTTGAACAGATTCTTGTGTTTCAGAAATCATATATTTTTTAAACCTATATAATCAAAAATTATGAATGGTATTCCGTTGAGAACGAGAGCCAGTATGCGAGTTTGAGGGCCTTTCGTAAAGGGAAAATATTACAATCTGTAAAAAAAATTTCTCGAAATATTGAACTTAGAAAAAGTTAGAATTTATTTGAGATAAATCATGTATTTTTTAGTTAGGCAGAGTTGACAGGGGGACAATGATTTTTTTTGATTTTTTACTTGCATTGAAAGTTGGGGACTTTGAGTCCCCAATTAAACTACTATTTAAAGGCTTTCGCAATGTTCAGAGTATGCTTCTGGAGTCATTAGAGAGTTGAACTCATCTGCTGATTCAACTTTAAGTTTAATCATCCATGAACCATATGGAGATTCATTACAAGACTCTGGAGAATCAACAAGCTCTGAATTTATTTCAACAACTTCTCCAGCAAGTGGAGAGTAAAGGTCACTAACTGACTTGATAGATTCTACAACACCAAATGAGTCTTCTTTTGAAAGTTCATCTCCAACTTCTGGAAGCTCAACAAAGACAATATCTCCAAGTGAAGATTGTGCGAAGTCAGTAATTCCAACTGTTACAATATCACCCTCAAGCTGGGCCCATTCGTGGTCTGTTGTGTACTTTAATTCTTTAGGAACGTTGTGAGACATTACTTGTGTCCTCCTGTGACAAATGCTTTTGCATGGTAATTAGCTTCTATATTATTCTTTCTAATATTAATTTTAAACTTCTTATCTTCTGGAAATTTATCGCGGTCTACAAGGCCAAGAGCAATACCTTTAGAAAGCTCTACAGACATTGTTCCTGAAGTAACAACGCCGATAACTTCATCTGACATATTCAAGATATTATATCCTTCGCGTGGAATCCCTTTGTCGAGGCTTAGCTTAACAAGTCTCTTCTTAGAAACTGCACCTTCAAGGGCTTCTTTTCCAATAAATTTCTCTTTTGCTCCTTTTACTGTCCACTTAAGTGAAGCATCTAGTGGAGTAAGTTCATCATTGAGTTCATGACCGTATAGCGGGTAACAAACTTCAAGTCTTAGAACGTCTCTTGAGGCCAGACCACAAGGAGTGGCTCCGGCATCTAAAAGTTTTTGCCAAAGAGTTTGGGCCATTTCGTGAGAAGTGAAAACTTCAAATCCATCTTCCCCAGTATAACCAGTACGAGCAACAATAATTTGCTCATTCATTCTCGTTAGTTCTTTAGCGCTATAATAAACAAGCTCGTCTGAGTCGTTAATAATCTCAATTGACTTTAAAACTTCTTGCGCCTTAGGACCTTGAACGGCTAATAAAGAGTAGTCATTCGATTTATTTACAAGCTCTATTTCGAAACCTTGCGTATGTGAAGAAATCCAACTCCAGTCTTTTTCAATATTGGCCGCGTTTACGCAGATAAGAACTTTTTCACTTCCAAGTTTATATGCAATGAGGTCGTCAATAACAGTTCCATCTTCACGGCAAAGTGGCGAGTAAACTGCTTTCTCAAGCTCAGCTCCCGCAAAATCATTTGTAATTATATAGTCAACAAAGGCGACAGCATCTTTTCCTGTAACAAAGAATTCACCCATGTGAGAAACATCAAACACTCCGATTGAATTTCTAACGGCAATAGATTCTTCTTTAACGGAAGAATATTGCAGAGGCATATCGTAGCCAGCGAATGCGGCCATCTTTGCTCCGAGTTCAACGTGTTTTTGATGTAGTGATGTTTTTAAAAGGCTCATTTATGCCTCCTTTATCTAGGAATAAAAATCAATTTTGATAAACTTTATAAGCTCTTTTCGGCAGCTTGTAAAAGGTTTTGGGCCAGAGAGAGAATGGTCATTGGACCGATTCCACCTGGAACAGGAGTAAGCCCAGCTACGTGATCTGAAACGTTTTTAAAGTCGACATCTCCGCAAAGAGTGCCGTCTTCGTTTTGATTAATACCAACGTCAATAATGTATTGTTCTTTTGAATCACTGAGATGCTCCCTTTTCAGGAACTTAGGTACGCCAATGGCCGTGATAATAATATCTGCAGCTTTCGTGTGAGCTTCGAGGTTCTTTGTTTTAGAGTGACAGAGCGTAATGGTTGCATTGTGATTTGAGAGCAACATACTTAAAGGCTTGCCGACAATCAAACTTCTCCCAATGACCACAATATTCTTAGAACTAAGCTCAATTCCGTAGTAATCACAAAGTGTAACGATTCCTTTTGGTGTACATGGAATAAGGCTTCCCTCACCAGTCTCACCCTTGTAAAGGCTAATAATATTGGCCTTATTAAAGCCATCTACATCTTTGTGTGGAGGAATGAGCTCACCAACATCGATATGGGATAAGTGCTTAGGAAGAGGAAGCTGAACAAAGCAGCCATGAGTTTTCTCATCTCCAGAGATTTGATCTACTCGGGCCAGAAATTCTTTCTCTGTGAGGTCTTTGTCGAGTTTGATAATTTCGCACTCAGCGCCAAACTTCTCCATAAATCTCTTTTTATTTCTGGTGTAAATGATGCTGGCAGGATTATCTCCTACCAAAATAACCTTCATGCAAGGAGTGATGCCAGAATCGATAAGGGCCTTGCTTCTAGCGCTAAGCTCTTCGAGTGACTTTTTTACAATGGGAGCCGACTTTAGAATAAGAGTTTTATTATCGCTCACAGATTCCTCGCTGAATTAAGGATTAGTTTTTCTAATATAATACATTAGTGTTTCTAATTGTAAATCTTTGTTTTGATCTTTCTATTTATACCTTTTATAGTACGGATTTTAAACAACTAAGGGGTTATCAGTGCTATTTTACCTAGGTCTTGGTCTACAATTGATTGGTTTTGCTTCCGTGGGGCTTTGTCTCTTTGCTGGGATCAATAAAGGGGACTACGGTCAGGTTGAATTGATCCAATTAGTTGGAGGTTCTTTAGCCTTCTACTTTGGTAGCTTTGTTAAATCAAAAGGACAGGGATAGTTTCTAGACGTATCTTGTGTCTGCCATGTAAGATAGAAATATGAAAATTCTTGGTATCGATCCAGGTTCGAGAAAGGCCGGCTGGGCCCTCATAGAAAAAGAGGGAAGAAAGACAACCTATCTCGCATCCGGTGTTTTGAAATACGATAAAATTGATAATTTCTTAGATAGATTGGGTGTTATTCATCAATCAATTTGTGAATTAATTGAAGAGTATCGTCCAGATGAGGTAGCACTAGAGTCTTTGATCTTTGTAAAGAATGTGAATTCTCTGGCCAAGCTAGCTCAGGCTAGAGGAGCGATGTTGGCGGCCATTATACCAAGTTATCAAGGAAGTGTTTTTGAATATTCACCAACTCTCATTAAGCAGTCTGTGAGTGGTTATGGGCATGCTGATAAAGCGGCTATAGAGAAAACCCTTGGAATGATTTTTGGAAAAATAGAATTTAAAACGAATGATGAGTCAGATGCGCTGGCCATTGCTCTTTGCCATAGTCTAGGTAATGCCGCACTTAAGGGTGTGACAAAGAAGGCTTCAAGGGGAAGGAGTTTGAAAAGTGTATTCAAAGATAGGATATAGATTATGATTGGACACTTACAGGGTGAAGTAATTTTTAGCGATGGTGTAGAAGCTGTTGTTCTCACTAACTCAGGAATTGGATATCAAGTTTATATCAATCAAGTTCTACCAGAAGGTAAAAGTGCTTCTATCTTTATTTCACATGTCATAAAAGAAGCAAGTGAAGAGTTATATGGATTTAAAACGATTCGCGAAAAGAAATTATTTGAACTTTTAACAAGTGTTAAAGGGGTTGGTCCTAAGTCGGCCTTTAGTTTAGTGGGAGCTTTAGGTGTTGATCAAATTATCAACTCTATTCTCTTTGACGATAAGAAGTCTCTGACTAAAGCACCGGGTATTGGCAATAAGGCCGCAGCTCAAATGATTTTAGACTTACAAAATAAAATTTCAAAAATAAAAATGTACTCGAATAAGTCAAAGGGAATTCAAGACGTTCCTGCAATTCAAATTCCTGAGCTCAGTACTTCTGAGCAAGAAGAGAGTGTCCATAGAGAAAGTGATAATCAAGAGCTTATCATCAAAGACGCTATCATGGCATGTAAGGAACTAGGGTTTAAAGAAGAGAAGATCATTCCTTTGGCACAAAAAATATTGGCTACCAATGAAATTTCTAAGCCAGAGCAATTAGTTCATCTTGTTTTAAAAGAAGTATAGTATGAGTGAAGAAAGAGTTTTTGATAGCAATAGTTCTAGAGAAGAAAGTAGACAGGAAATCTTTCTAAGACCGAAAGATTTCTCTGAATATATTGGACAGAGAAAAGTCGTGCAAAATATAGAAGTGATGGTCGAGTCAGCAAAAATTAGAAAGCAGGCGATGGACCACGTTCTCCTCTCTGGCCCTCCTGGTTTAGGAAAGACTTCTTTGGCGATGATCATTGCAAGTGCTTTAGGCTCTCATCTTCACGTTATCTCTGGTCCTGCTATTGAGAAGAAGGGTGATCTCGCAGCAATCCTTACTAATTTAGAAGAAGGTGACGTTCTCTTTATTGATGAAATTCATAGAATGAATATATCCGTTGAGGAAATACTTTATTCTGCCATGGAAGACTATAGACTAGATATCCTAATAGGTGAGGGTGCTTCGGCCAGAACAATGGAGATTTCAATATCTCCTTTTACTTTGATTGGAGCAACTACTCGTTCAGGACTTCTTTCAAGCCCACTTAGGGACCGCTTCATGGCCCACCTGCACTTTGATTTCTATGAGCATAGTGAACTTGCAAAAATAGTAGAGAATAACTCTAAGAAGCTCTCTATTGGCCTTGAAGGTGAAGCTAAAAATCATATAGCAAGATGTTCAAGAGGGACTCCAAGAATTGCTAACCGCATACTTAGAAGAGTGAGAGACTTTGCTGTTGTGGAGAGTAAGGAATCTATTTGTGAAGAAGCTGTTGCAAAGGCTTTAGATCTGATGGAGATCGATGAGTATGGCCTAGATAGAATGGACCGAAAAGTGTTGGAGGTTATACATGACTATTACGCCGGAGGTCCTGTAGGTATTGAAGCTCTTTGTGCTACGTTATCTGAGGATCGAACGACGATTGAAGATGTCTATGAGCCGTTTCTCTTAAAAGAGGGGTTCTTAATTAGAACCCCAAGAGGTCGAGAGATTTCTGAGAAAGCTAAAAAGCATCTCCTCTCTATTTAAATTACTTCTTTAATTTTAGTTTCAGTCTGAATGCACCATAAGACTGTGTATATCTCATGTTAAGCTCACCGTTTTCAACATTGATATTTCTCTTTAAGAAAAGATCTAATGTCTTTTGAACTTCTTCACCAGCATTAAACTTCTCTAGCTCAGAAGCATTAAGAACTTTATCAAGTGCTACAGATGCACTGTATTCAGTTGTCTTAGTTGAGTTATTTTTAGATTCGATAGAGACAACTTTTTGGTAAGTTTTATTGTCGAAAAGAACAACTTCTGCTTCATTTGTAGAAACTTCAACAGTACTAAATACTGCCTCACCATTTTCATCAACAGACATAAGAACTTGGTAAGTGAAAGTATCGAAAAGGTTAGCTTTACTAAAAGAATATCCAGTCTCTGTTTTATCACATGAGAGCATTGTTGCTTTTAAATCAAGCTCAAGGTTATCACCATTGATCTCATACTTTGCTTGCTTAACAAGGTGAGCTTGTAATTTATAGCGATAAGCATCTTGGCTTGTCTTACAAGTAGCATTTGTTCCATCGAAAACTTTAACAATTGATGCATTTTGAGATGCTAAAGATGATAGTGAAGTAGCCAGTATTAACCCTGCAATGATTGCTTTCATAACGTGTCCTGTGTTTAAGTAAAATAAATAGTAGTTACTTATATCAGAACATTAATTGCGATCATAGAAAGTGTGTAAAAGAGTAAGACTGAGTCTAAATTTTAGGCAAATGTTGGAAAGATATTCTGAGGAAGATCAAAGGCTTCGACAGCTTCTTTTTGCAGAGAGTTTGCAGAAACAATCTCATAGGCAGATGGAGTTTCTAGCAGTTTTCTACAAAGAAGGTTGTGAAGGTTGTGACCAGATTTAAAAGTCGTAATTTTTCCAGCAACTTCGTAGCCGAGAAGACTGATGTCCCCGATTGTATCTAGAATTTTGTGACGAACAAACTCATCACCAAATCTAAGTCCATCGCTATTTACAACTTTAAACTCGTCGAGAACGATAGCGTTATCTAGAGAACCACCTTTAATTAGGCCTTTTCTCTTGAGCATATCTACATCTCTTAGTAGTCCAAAAGTTCTCGCTCTACCGATCTCTTTAATATAATTCTCGCATGAAAACTCAAAGGTCTTCTGCTGAGTCTTAATGAGCGGGTGAGTGAAAACAATCGTTGAGTCAATAATGAGCTTTGAAGCCGGCTCAATTCTGGCCCACTTATCATCTACTTCAACCGTAACAGGTTCAAGGACAACGAGAAATTTCTTCGATTTATTTAGAGTCTGGATTCCAGTTTCTTTTAGGAGAAAAACAAATGATGCACCTGATCCGTCCATAATAGGAACTTCTGGTCCATCAATTTCAATATAGGCATTATTAATACCTAGACCGTAAAGTACTGAAAGTAGGTGTTCTACGGTGTGAACAGCGTTGATTCCGCCACCGATAGTCGTGTTATTCTCAGTCGCACCAACAGAAGTTGCATCGGCCTTTAAGACGGGAGCGTCTTTAAGGTCAACTCTCTTAAATTGAATACCGTAATCGGCCTCTGCCGGATAAAGGTTCATAGTAACCTTTCTACCAGAGTGAATTCCAATTCCTGTGACTTCAACTTTTTTAGCTATAGTGCGTTGATAAATCATTTACCTTCCAAATTTCATAAAGTTACATTTTAATAGTGTGCGTAACAATATGGCAACTCAAATACTTATGATACCTGACAATAGTTGATCAAGTGTGAGATCAGAAAATATTGCCTTTCATATCCGTTTCTATCGAAAGGGATACTTAACAGATTGTAATTCATTTTTAAATCAGATTTTAGCCAAATTGTAATGTTTCCAGTTATTGTATATTTATACGACAATACATAAGACGATTTATGTAAATAAGCACTATTGTAGCCAATAATTTGAGGTATCTATGGGAATTTGGTTTAAGGATTATAACTTAGAAGCAGTTAATAGTATGGGCAAGGAAAGTATGACAGGACTCCTTGATATATTGGTTACTGAGCTTGGTGAAGATTCACTGGTTGGAACTATGCCAGTAGATCATAGGACGAAACAGCCTTTCGGTCTTTTGCATGGTGGCGCTTCTTGTGTGCTTGCAGAGAGTCTTGGAAGTATTGCTTCTAATCTCGTCGTCGACGGATCGAAGTATGCAGCTGTAGGTCAGTGTATAAACGCAAATCACATCAAGAGTGCGCGCTCAGGGCTTGTCACTGGTTATTGTAAGGCCATCCATCTTGGAAAGAGTTCTCATGTTTGGGAAATTAATATTTATAATGAAGATAAGGCCCTCGTTTGTGTCTCTAGACTAACGATGGCCATTTTTGAAAAGAGATAATTTACTCAGTAATAATAATGTAATCAGCGTAAGCACCAAAGTCTTGGCTACCATTGATATATTCAGTATCAAATAGCTCATTAGTAGTGATCTTAAGAGTCGTCACGGTGCTTGGGTTGATTTCTTTAAGTCTTGAAACTGTTCCATCGAAGAAGTCAGTATGAAAAGACCCAGCTACAATGAAGTTTAAGTTCATTTCATTCTTATTTGCAATGTCCGACATAACGGAGTCTGTTAAGCATTGGGCGAGAAAGTACTTCTCAAAGGACTCATCGGGCATGTGTCCACCCATGGCCCTTTTAAATCTCTCTCTGTATTGATCGCCACCAACATAGTGATGGGCCGGCACAAGAGAAGGGTCTATAGAGTTAATTCCTTCATCCATGACTTTCTTTTTTAGGCTTCTTGGAAGGTTGAGTGCAATTGGAGCACGAGCAAAGTCCTTCGCAACTTCCATAATAGGAGAGTAGCTAAGGTTCTGCTTACCGGCAGTGTTAGTGATGAACTCAGCAGTTGTAATGGCGCCGTTCATATATCTAGAGAATTCAGAGTTAATACTCTCTTGCTCTGTATGATTAAGAAATTCCCACATGATTTGAACACTATCTTCACTGGCAGCGAGACGAGTCTTATCTTTTATAATTTTAGCCTGGGCCTTTTGAATATTTTCAAAGTTATGGAATTCACCAAGAACGATATAGCCACTTTCATTAAGGTCGTTGATGAATTGAGTGTAAGAGAGGAAAGAGTTGTTCTTAGTGTTATAAATAGAAACAATATTTGCGTAAGAACTTATTGAAAATAGTAAGCAAATTAGTAATTTCTTCATCTTCTCTCCATTTTATCCAAAGCGAGGTGCCTAGATTCATTTCCATATAGGGTTTGATGTGCCAAACTGATATCAATATATAAAAAGAAAGTACAGGTGAGAAGACTAGATGAAGAATAATTTCAAGGTATCCATTCCTTTGGCCATTATTATTACTATGGCGGCAGTGATCTATCAAAGAGCTACAGGACCAACGTATCCAGAAAAAATTTATATTGGTTTAGATAAAGATGCTCAAGTTAGAGTAAAACTTCCAAGAAGTCATGGAGGTGAAACGGGCGCACCTGTAGAAATTCCAAAGATAAAAGATTTGAGTGGAGTAGAGCTTACATATAAGAGATATCCAACTAATGATGAGTGGACGACGGTTAATCTAGAAGATAAGGGAAATAGATATCTCATGACTTTACCGAATCAACCTCCTGCGGGAAAGCTTACTTACTTTTTGAAATTGAAGTTTGGAGATAAAGTTCAAGAGTTTCATAGTAAAGAAGACCCGATTTATATTCGTTATAAGGGCGATGTACCTACATTTATTTTAGCTCCTCACGTTTTCTTTATGTTCTTCTCAATGCTTCTCTCGGCAGTAGCTTTTGTTGAAGCAATATTCAAAACTGAGAGTGCAATAAAAATAGGAAGAGCGACGTTAGGCTGCTTAATGTTTGGCGGAATGTTTCTTGGGCCAATCGTTCAGAAATATGCCTTCGGTGTTTATTGGGCAGGTTTTCCTTACGATTGGGATTTAACAGATAATAAATTATTAGTTGGAGTATTGGCTTGGTTAAGTGCTGTCTTATTAACAATTGGTAAGAAGAGACGTTGGCCAATCATTGCCGCAGCAATGATATTAATCGCAATATATTGCATCCCTCACTCCATGCAAGGTAGTGAGTTCAACTATGATACAGGAAAAGTTGAAACAGATTTAGATTAATTACACTTTGGAGCGACCTTAACCGCCGCTCCTAGATCATAAACTAAGAGGGCTCCAGAGTGGGCCGTTTTAAAGAGAAAGTAGTTGCCGCAGAATAAAAATATAAGGGCTCCTACTTGCATGTGTATTTTAAAGTTATGTTTGAGTTCGCTCACAGCTTCAAGAGCTAGAACGACTAGGAAGCAGTAAAGAGCATAGTAAGCGACTTCTTCGTGTTTATAAATTTGAAAGAGGTCGCAAAATTGATTCTTGATTTGATCAAGAGCAAAGTCTCCTAAGTAAATTGTAATGAGAAATAGAAAGGGAGAAATATAAATAAGTAGCTTGGCAGTAGTGAGAAGATAGTTCGCCGCTTGCGGTCTAAGTTTTAAGAGACTTAGTCCTATTAACTTTGTGATAAGTGCTAGTGCGAACATCACAATTGGAAAGTGACTAAACATTGGATGATAAAGTTCTTCTCTGATCATAGTGCTACTTTAAAAGAAATTTGATTTTAAGTTGAGTTAAATATAGAAGTACATAATAGCATAATATAGAGGATTTATAATGAGAAAGTATTTAATCACATTTCTGTCTATCGCTTTAAGTTTTAATTTAAGCGCAGGTTTCTATGAGGAAGCCGTTCAATATCTGGCCAGTGATAAGCTAGAGGGAAGAAAGCCTGGAACTCCAGGAAACGTGAGTGCGACAATTTACTCTATCGATAAAATGAAGAGCTTTGGACTAAAGCCTTTGGCCGGAAGTTATAAGCAAGAGTTCACTATTTTTACTGAAATGGTTAAGTCTGGTGAGAATTTCTTTGGGAATTCAGGTGACTTAGAAAAACTTTTTCAACCAATTTCATCATCTCTTAGTGGAAAGATAGAAAAGAGAAAAATGGTTTTTGCTGGTTACGGGATTACAATTCCAAAGAGTGATACAAAACTCAAATACGATGACTATAAGGATTTAGATGTAAAAGATAAGATTGTTGTTGTTATGACTGGTGATCCTGCTATTGGAAATATGAATTCCCCTTTCAGACATCCTGATTATATAAATTATCGTTCAATTTTTTATAAATTAAAGAATGCTATCGTTCACGGGGCAGCAGGGGTGATTGTTTTAAATGATCCTCTATCTCTTGAGAATTATCCCGAAGAGAACGCGCCTTACTTCAATCCAACTGAGGGGGGAGGAAATAGATTCTCTGCGCTCGCCGGTTACGTAACTAATAAGTGGATGAATAAAGTCTTAAAAGGAAAGTCACTAGACACTTTGTCGCTCCAAAAGAAAATTAGAGATACGGGTGCTCCAAACTCTTTTGAAATTGAAGGCTCTTTTGATATGGCCGTAAATCTTAAGAAGAAGACTGGTCGAGTTTCTAACGTTGTGGGTGTTCTTGAAGGGAGTGATGCTGAGTTGAAAAAGGAAGTGATCGTTTTAGGAGCTCACTTCGATCATCTTGGTTACGGTGGAGAGTCATCTATGGATCCTCATGGGCATGGTAAGATTCATAATGGTGCCGATGACAATGCTTCGGGGACAGCACTTGTTTTAAAATTGGCGAAAGAGTTAGTAGCGAAGAAGCCAAAGAGAACTTATATCTTCACACTTTTTAACGCAGAGGAAATGGGTCTTCTAGGTTCAGCTCACTTTGTGGATATGTGGGCAAGACATGGAGAACAGTACGGCGAACTTAAGGCCATGCTAAACTTTGATATGGTTGGAAGATATAATGAAGCAGTCTCTGTCATGGGTGCAGCTACTTCACTTGAGTGGAATAAGCTCTTAACTCCTTTTGAGAGTAAAGTTAAGTTTACTGTAAAAAAAGAAGCCGTAGGAAGTAGTGACCATGCTTCTTTTACCGCTAAGAAAATTCCAGCTCTCTTTTTTACAACAGGCGCTCACGAAGATTATCATACGAGTAATGATACGGCTGAGAAGATCGACTATAGTGCGATGAGAGAGATTGAAAAGTATTCTCTCAATCTTGTTTCTTCACTTGAGAGAAGCGAAGCCCCAACATTTAATCCTGACTATAGTGATGGATCAGACTCTGGTAGACCAAGAGGTTACGGAGCTCACCTTGGATGTGTTCCTGAATTTGGTCAAAGCGATGATATCGTTGGCGTTAAATGTGTGAGAGCGAGTGATAATTCGCCAGCGCTTAAGGCCGGTATCATAGCAGGTGATATCTTAATTCAAATTGGTGATATTGAAATTAAATCAATTTACGATTTAGCTTTTGCTCTAAAATACTATAGAGCTGGCGATAAAGTAGAGTTAGCTTGGAAGAGGGGAAGCGAAACCCTTAGAAAAGAAGTAACTCTCTCTAAGAGTTCACACTAATACCATATTCCTCAGCTCAGTTACTCGTTGTTTCTGAGTTGAGGAAATCTTATAGATGCCCTTGTAATCCTCTGTCTTTATTGAGAAATTAAAAAAAAGAATCGAGATCATTAGTTTCCTTAAACTTTTTTCATATACTTAGATTAGCCTTCATTAAGAATTCTTAAATAATTACTTTAATTGATTCGATAAGGTTGTATGAAATTTCTAAAGGTGCTTCTTCTTATTTGTTGGGTAATTGGTATCTCTGCCATTGTTGGAGTGATGCACTCCTGGCACTTAATTGACTTATCTCCAGAAAAGTCTATGCAATTATCAATTTCACAATACGCTAAAGGTGTTAATAAATTTGGAGTTATTCACTACCTCTCACCACAATGTAGCTGTTCAAATACTATAGTTAATCACCTTTTAAAAAGAGGTCCGTTAAACCCAGAGGAGAGTAAAGAACTTGTAGTATTAATAGATGATTTTCAAAATAAAACAGAGAGATTGCTAAAGAAGAGAAGGTTTTCTGTTGTAAGTCTCAATTCTAAAGAGTTGTCGAAAGAGTCTGATGGAGCTATTCGTGGTGTCCCGTTACTTGTAATTTATGATCGTAATCAAGTTACAAAATATGTTGGGGGATACTCGGAAAAGTCGATAACGCCTTTTACACAAATTGATATTAAAGAATATATAAAAACCTTAAAAGAGGGGAGAGGCATTGCTTCAAAACCTGTTGTCGGATGTGCGGTAAGTAAAGAGTATAAAGAATTATTGGATCCATTTGGTTTGAAATATACGGAGAAAAGTGATGAACACATATGAAAAGAATTTAAAGCGCTCTTTGAAGATCATGAACTGGGCAATACTTATGCACGTTCCTATCTTCATTGCCATGGCAGATTTTTTTTCAACAGAGGTTTCTATCGCAATTGGAGCACCAGTTATTTTATATATTGGACAAAAATTATTCGAACACGTTTTTAAGAATATTCGAGTTGCAGCGATTCTTATGGGATTTAGTTCTATGGCCCTATCTGCAACGATGATTCATCTTGGGAAGGGCATGATTGAATGGCATTTTCACATCTTCGTGCTCATTGGAGTGTTATCTTTATTTGCTAGTCCTTTGACTATAGTGGCTGCGGCCCTGACTGCAGCGATACATCATGTAACTTTTTACTTCTATCTTCCAGAGAGTGTATTTAATTATAATGCGAGTATCTACATAGTAGTTATTCATGCAGCTTTTGTAGTCGTAGAGTCAGTTGCATGTGTTTATCTATCAAATCAATTTAAGAAGGTGCTCGATTTACAAGATCGAATAAAGAATGAAATTTCACCACTTGTAACTAGTATTGATTCTGCATCAAAGGAATCAAGTGTCTCTTGTACGACTCTTCTAGGTTTAACAGATAATAATACAAGTGCAATTGCAGAGATTTCAGCAGGTGCGGGTCGTATATCTGAAATGGCAATAGCAACAAAGCAGAAGATACTAGAAACATTGAACATTATGAAAATAACACAGGAGTCTGTGAACGAAAGCTCTGAAGTGATTAAAGAGGGGGAAAACTTTCTTGAGTCACTAAATCAAGTGAAGAAACAAATGGAGGAGTTGCAAAGTCTCTCTTCAAACCAGCTTCAGTCGGTAGTGGACTCCGTAGACACCATTAGTGATAAGACGAGTATTATTAATGATATTGTATTTCAGACAAGGCTTCTTTCTTTCAATGCATCAGTGGAGGCTGCGCGAGCAGGTGAACATGGTAAGGGGTTTTCTGTGGTCGCTGAGGAGATAGGTAGCCTCGCGGCAAACTCGGGAAAAGCTTCTGAAGAAATAGCTACAATAGTAGAGCTTAGTAGAACTCAGCTGGGTGAATCTGTTTCAACAATCTCTACTCAATTAACTGAATTTCAAGGGAAGTTAGAGGGAGCATTCACGACGTGGGCACAAATAAACAATAGATTGAAAAAATCGTTCAAAGTAGTGGAGGATAATTCTATAGTTCAAGAAGGCTCCTTAAATGAGATATCTTCATCAGCAGATAGACAATGTGATGGCGTGAATGAGCTATCAGACTCTTTGTCTAGTATAAATGATTCTTCCAGTAGAAGCTTGGATCAACTTCGTAGTGTAGAGATGATTACTAAGAGATTAGAAGAAGACTCTAAGCTTCTTTATGTAATTCAAAGTAATTTGGGCGGGAAGAGAAAGAGTAAAGTGTCTGCATAAGTAGAGAAGTCTCCGTTGTAGAAGACTTCTCATTTTAGGTTATTGCTTTGGATTCACGCAATTAACGATTGCTTCTTTCTTGTCATTCAGAGTGTAAGTGCAGTAGCCAAGTTGATCTTTTAGAGATTGAACATCGTAATTTTGTCTAGAGTTCGTTTGAGTGAATCCATCTATTGTATAAATAGTTTTATATTCAGCTAGGGAGTACTCACCTTCTGGAGAGACCTCTGCAGTTAAGTGTTCATAGGTCTTAACATTCTTTAAGTCCATATTGTCTTCTTGCCCATTAATATTAATAGTAAATACTTTGGATGTGTCGTTCCACTTGTAAGTCGCATTATTTTCAAGAATTGCCTCGAGTAGAAAATCAACATAGCTACCCAAGTATTTTAGATCTTTAACTTCAATTGACTCTGAAGGGTGGTCATCACAAAATTGATTTCCTGTACCTTTGACATGGAAAGTATACTGAGACCCGGAGATATCAATGAGTGTTGAAACAGTTTCATAATTATAGTCACACACTTTTGTGTTTGTGCCTTTATCGATAACCTCTCCACTTTCTGTTGTTGTCTGTATTAGACCAACACTATATCCACTTGCAAGGTGGGCTTTGATTTTTCCCTCGGTTGTATTGGCTGGATTGATGACTGATCCTGGTGTCGAATCTCCGCCTGATGAACCACAAGCAGTAAGAGTTATCGCTAATGCGAGTAAGAATGTGTTTTTCATGATTTCTCCCTGATTTTCAATGGTTTTATCAGCGAGACTTTTTTTAGTAAATAGTCTTTATAGTTTTTATAGAATGCTATTTGTTAAGCTTTGACTTAATTATTCTTCCACCAATATTGAGAAGAGTTTGGTGAAAATCACTTTTAATATCGGCGACTAGGCCCTTTGTTTGATAAGAGAGCTCAGCGTAGCGAATTCCTGCAATTTTAGCTACATGAGGTGGAAAAGAGACGATAGAGTAGACTTCGGCCTCTTCGAGAGATCTATATTCTGTAATCTTATTTAGAAGAGTTTGAGTTCGCATAAGCCTCTCCTTCCCATCTCCATAAAGCAAGCTCCCATCATCTTCATCAGATATGACAATGACAACAAATCTTGAATTCTTTCTAAGAAACTTCTCTCCATTGGAATCAAGAAAGTCTGATATCGCTAAGAATCCCTGTTCTTCTCCATTGCCTGATGATGAGAGGTTGAAGGTTTCAGAAATGGCTCCAAAGAAACTACTCTTGTCGTCTCTGTAATTTATAGAGTTTAAAATAGATCCATCGTGTAAGAGCTCTCTTGATGTATTGACCGCGGCCATTTTGAACGACACGTTTTTTTCAATAAATTGATTTAAGAAGAGATCTATTTTTTCTGAGACTTCTTTAATCTTATTAGTCATTGATCCAGAATCATCTATTACCCATAAGATATCGACAGGTCTTGAATGGTTTTCATATTGGTTCTTATAGGTCTTTAACCCTGACTCATCTGCTGGAGAGACTTCTTGTGCTTTAGAGATTTCTTTCTCTTCATTTTCTCTTTTAACTTCATTTTCGTAGGTATTATTAAAAATTGTTTCAAGGTGCTCTATTAGCTCTTCTTTTGTTGGCGCTTGCTTTGAGGCTTGATTATTGTTGTTGTCCTTTAAGTGTGATGAATCACTTTTTTTAGATTGCTTCTTACTCTCTTTATGTACTGTCTCTAACTCTTTCTTCTCAAAATTACTTTCCTTCTCCTCAAGAGATTGCGAAATTTCTTCAGGCGATTCTTGGTCGTGACCATTTAGCGCTCTATCCTCTGGCATTAGGTAAATGACAGCAGCACCAAAGAGAATAAGGAGAGCAATAATTTTTTTCATTAGTAATAGAATCCTGGCATAAGGTTAAGTACTGAGAGTGAGAGAAAATATAAAATAATAATGAGATATGACTTTGTAATCGTATCATTTTCCTTCGGGCATAGAACGAGACCTGTTAGTGATAAAGTAGATAAGAAAAGATTTTCCATTCTAAAAAAGAAAGTTGTAATAATAAAAACAAGAAAGAGCCAATGCTTGATGGACTTGAATTTAGAGCTTGCAATCATGATCGTAAGTATTGCTTCCATCGCAATTACTGAAATAGAGAGAACTCTAGCGAATTCACGTGCCCATGAAACAGGCTCACGCAGACCAAGTTGTTGTCCGATACTCTTATAATTTCCAATGAAGAGTTCTATCTTTTGAGAGTTTTCTAACGTGATGGAGTTGAAGTTAGGGTCTAGAGTACTGAAGAGATACTTAAGAATTCCTCCTCTAAGAATATAATCATAGAGAAGTCCACCTTGCCAATAGAAGTAACTCAGGCCCTTGTGAAGTGTTGCCAATCCCATAACAACAATGAACATATACTTGAAAGAATCTTTTAGAAATTTCTCTTGTTCCTCTTCCTTATGCATAAAGGTGATTGCAAAAATAAAACTATAGTAGACGTAAAGAAATTGATGATTCGCACTACTAAAGTAATTTGTAAAAAGATGTGCGAGATTAAATCCTGCAACAGTCAACCAAAAGAGGGGATGCTTGATAAGCTTTGGAAGAATTAATCCCGCAATGAGAATGATCGTTGAGCTAGATCTAATGAATAAAGAAATACTTTGATACTTAATAACTGTCATTAAGAGGATGGCACAGAATATCTTTGCAGCAATTGCAACGATATCATTTAGATCAATAGTTTCATTTATTTTCTTAACTTCTATTTTCACAATACTTAACCAATGACTTATTAGTGTACATTTTCGTTTTCATATCTAGTTCTAGTTCAGTAACTTCAATACAAATATTTTCAATATTGGCACCACTAGCTTTATAAACAATTTTGAATAGCTCACTAGCGCTTTTCATATTCTTTTCATTTGGAAAATATCTTAGATCCTTCAGTTTATTGTAGAGATGATTAACTGCAAGCTCTGTTTGGCCACCTAAGATATTGGTAGTTTTCAAAGAATCCTTAAGGTCTTTTCCTCTAAGCCTAAAGGCTTTTGAATTAACCTCAAAGCTTACCCATGATGTTCTGGCAACATTTGGGTGAAGTTCGGTATACATTCCAAAACCGCCACCTTTCCATCTCGAAAGGTGGGTCGATTCAAACAGCCCCCACTGTATTAAGGCAATAATGAGGGCAATGGCCGGAACCACAAAGACAATTTTATTTTTGATAATCATTTCTTTATTATATTCAAACTATCAATGAGGTCACTATTATTTACACTTCTAATGAGGTTTTCATCAATCTGAAATCTGTCATCAAGAAGAGGGTTCTTTGGCGGCTCTTCTCCCCCACGTAGTAGATCTTCAATATCATTGTCATTATTAAAGAGGTCATCATTTACAGTAAGGATTAGATCTTGATTTATAGTTCTGTAGCCAACATTTGGATCACCGTCGTCCGCTGGCCCACAATTACAGTCAGCATCTTTAACGCCACCATCTCCAGCTGCATTAGCGGCAGCGATTGGCTGGAGACTAGTATTAGAATAGGCAACTACGGCCAGGACTAAAAGTGGTAATAATTTGATTAATTTCATATTTCTCTCCTGTTCACTTGTATTTTTTATTTAGAAAAAGCAAAGGGTGTGCCAAAACTTTGCTACGGCTTTTCGGTGGCTTAAGTTCTGAAAGCGTTTCAGATTTGGAACAATTCAGTTCCAGAACTAAAATCCTCATTCTTTTATGCTCTCTGTGTTTGAATTGAAGCTTGAGGGAAGCGAGAGAAGTAGGTTGAGTTTTCAATAGGCTTGTAAGGCTATCTAAAGTTGTGTATCTAGGTTAAAATTCAATGATTAATTTGATTCAAAGGATGAATTTACATGAAGCTTTCAACAGGTTTTTGGCAAACATATAAAGAAGTACCAGCAGACGCCGAGATTCCATCTCATCAATTGATGGTTAGGGCCGGACTGATTCATAAAATGGGATCAGGTCTCTATAGCTACCTTCCTTTTGGATATAGATCCATAAGAAAAGTAGAGCAGATTATTAGAGAAGAGCTGGATAAGGCCGGGTGCCATGAGATTCTTATGAGTATGGTGACTCCTGGAGAGCTATGGCAAGAGTCTGGTAGATGGGATGCAATGGGCGATCAGATGCTGAAAGTTAAAGATAAAGGTGGTCGCGACCTATGCTTATCTCCAACAAATGAAGAAGCCGTTACAGATATTTTTAGAAAGACGATTAAGTCTTATAAGAACCTTCCAGTTACTCTCTATCAAATTAATACAAAGTTTAGAGATGAGCTAAGGCCAAGATTTGGTCTTATGCGTGGACGTGAATTCACAATGAAAGACGGATATAGCTTTCACATTGATAAAGATTCTCTAGATGAAGTCTATGACAGAATCTTTAAGGCCTATGAGGCCATCTTCACGAGAGCAGGACTGGAGTTTAGTGCGGTAGAAGCAGATGCAGGTGCCATGGCCGATAGCGATCAAAAAACTCACGAGTTTCAAGTTATAGCCAATACTGGTGAAGATGAAGTTATCTATTGTAATGAAACAGGTTACGCCGCCAATATCGAAAAAGCGCAAACAAAGAGAGGGAAGCTACAATTTGATCTCTCTGCTAGCGAAGTAACAAGAGTTGAAACTCCGAATATGGGAACAATTGAGTCTGTTTGTGATTTTTTAAAAGTTCCAAAAGAGCAGTCGATTAAATCTCTAGTCTATAAGTCTACGATCGGTGATGAGGAAGAGACAGTTCTAGTTCTTTTATTAGGGGATGACTCTCTAAATGAAATTAAGCTCAATGCTTTCTTAAAAGCTGATAACCTAAGGCCAGCAACAGATAGTGAAATGCTCTCTGAGGGCTTCACAAAAGGCTATATTGGGCCTCATAAATTAAGTGCGAAAGCGAAAATTATTTTTGATAGTGCCGTCAATTTAGATGCTTACTACTGTGCAGGAGCTAACGAAGAAAATGCTCACTACAAAGGAATTAATCCTAAAAGAGATGTTGAGAGCTTTGAAGTTGCAGATCTAAGACTTGCAATGAAGGGAGACTTAACTCTTGATGAAAAAGGCGTTGTCGATATTAGAAGAGGTATCGAGGTTGGACATATTTTTCAACTCGGTGACAAGTATACAAAGGCAATGGGAACAACAGTGTTAGATAGTAATGGAAAGGCCATGAATCCACTTATGGGTTGTTATGGAATTGGAGTTACTAGAGTCGTGGCCGCTGCAGTAGAGCAACATCACGATGATAAAGGTATTGTTTGGCCAATGGCCCTCGCTCCATACCATGTCTATTTCGCAGAGATTACAAAGTCTGCAGAAAATAAAGAACTAGCTGAGAAAATTTATAATGAAATTTTAGAGGCCAATATTGAAGTCGTTTTTGACGATAGAAAAGCGGGTCCAGGATTTAAATTTAAAGACGCTGATCTTTTGGGTCTTCCTCTACAGCTCGTTTTTGGAGAGAGAGATTTTAAAAAGGATGGAATGCTTGAGATAAGAATTAGAAAGACAGGCGAGAGCTTAAAAGTTAAGCCAGAAGACGTGGTTTCTAAGTTACAAGAGTTAATTAAAGGATAGTAGTGAAAACATTTGATTTAATCGTAGGAATTCATAGCATTGCTGAGGCGATTACTAATCGTCCAAGTGCCGTAAGAAAAATTATAGCAACGGCTGAAGGTCTAAAAGAGTTTAGAAAGAAAACTCGCTTAGATAAAGAGATCAAGCAATTTGATGTGAAGATTGTTTCACCCCATGATGTTCAAAAGATGGCAGAGCAATTTTATAAAGAGCTAGAGCTCTCATTTCAGCGTGTACCATCTCAAATTTTTATGGTCGTTGATCCGGTTGAAACTTATGACCTTGCTTGGCTCTATGATCAAATTGATAAATCACCTCGCTATAAAATCCTTTGCCTCGATCAAGTAACAGATGTTCACAATGCTGCTGCAATTATGCGAACAGCGGCTTTCTATGGTGTGGATTGTGTTGTTACAGGAGCGAAAGGGCACTTTGGTACGGGTCCATCGTTTGCGAGAATTGCCTCAGGTGCAATAGAGCACGTTAATATTGTTATTTGTTCATCACTTCCTAAGGCCATTACAAAACTCATTGAGAAGAATGTAAGTGTGATTGGTTTTTCTGAGCATGCAAAAGAGGATGGAGACGGTGTCGATATTTCTGGTCACGTTGCTCTAGTCTTAGGTGCAGAAGATGTAGGTATGTCTAATGCTGTTTCAAGGGTAGTTGAGCATAGGGTAGCAATAAAGCCTCTTGGAAAAATAAAGTCTTTGAATGTTTCAGTGGCAGCAGCGATTGCCATGGAACGTTGGCTTAAATAAGAAATATTTTTAATAATTTTTTTTAATTTTTTTTAAAAAAAGTGTTGATTTTAAGTGCGGAAGCATTTATAAATTCAATCCTCGAAACAATTTATTCCTCGGATGAATTGAAAATTTGTTAAAAAATATCTTAACAAATTTAGATTTTGGGATTATGCTGGTTTAGCTCAGTTGGTAGAGCACCGGTTTTGTAAACCGGCGGTCGTAGGTTCAAATCCTATAACCAGCTCCATTTAAATGGCGAAATTGCCGAGTGGCCAAAGGCAACAGACTGTAAATCTGTCGGGTTATCCCTTCGATGGTTCGAATCCATCTTTCGCCACCATCTTCTTTCGTGTTTAAGTGGATGGAATAAAAAATTAATCTATGCGGGCGTAACTCAGTTGGTAGAGTGTCAGCCTTCCAAGCTGAATGTCGCAAGTTCGATCCTTGTCGCCCGCTCCATAAAAAAGTCTGTTAACCCACAGGCTTTTTTTTTGCCTTTTTTCTAAAAATCTTTCATTTAGTGCTACAATAACCCTAGTCTTTAATACGGATGAGGTGGGAAGTGCTCTTCAGTAAATTTAAGTTTTTCTATACCATTGTATTTGTCATCTCCACGAGTTTAGTAACTCAAGCCTCCGAGTTATCTAGAGATCAATTTGTAAAAGAAGTAGCGAAGAGAATCGGCTACTACGAGTTAGTAGGGAAGGCATCGAAACACTGTCACTCGGGAAGACTTCTCTTTGTGAACGAGAAGAAGCCTCTGGAAGGACTTCGATTTGCTAATAAAATTTTCTTTGGGCCATTAGCTAAAAAAGAATCTGAACATAACGAAGATGGTTATTGCTCGATCTTGGAAAAATTTAAATATACGACCAATTCAATTACACAAACCACTAAGGTTTATAAGTGTGACAAAAGCCATAAGGGCGATGAGGCCGTCTCAACTCAAATTATTTCTTTTGATGATTCAAAGAATGAGCTTATTTATAAAAGCCTAGAGTCTAAGATTACTTGTAAATTCAAAAGAGTATTTTCTAGGGCGCAAAGATGAAGAACTTACTAAAGGCGCTCTCGCTATTTTTACTATTCTCTATGTCCGCTCTTACACAAGATATTGTCGATATAAATTCAGTCGTCAAGAAAAGTACAAACCCGCCATCTGGTGATTGCCACGACTGTCGTACATCTAGCAATACAGGTGGCCATCCATTACCTACTGAGCACAGAAAAGATGGATTATATTTCAACGAAAAATGTACAAACTTCATTAAGGCTAACGGTGAATCTGGAGAGTGGGGAAACCTTATCACTAGCTATATTGACGAAGTCGGTGGTGAAGAAAGTCTTTTTTTAAACGATGAGTTGCGTGGAATGACTGCGCAACCTAGGACATGTCCAAATTGGTATAATCTAAATACCAATCAGAGAAAAGAGTTTTGGGTGTGGATGATGGCCTCCATTGCTCATATTGAATCTTCATGTGATAAGGGTAAGGTGAATACGGGAAGAGTTCCAAACCCTTCTGATAGACCTAGAGGCCTATTTCAACTTAATACATTAAAGAAGAATCGCTCTTGGCGCGGCTCTAATTGTAAGTTCCCATCAGGGGCAGAGCATACAAATAAGCCTGTTAACCAGATTAGATGTAGTATGGATATTATGCACGAGCTCTTAAAAGGTAAGGGCGGAGAGTATAAGTCCAATGGAAAGATATTTCCGACAAATAGTTACTGGGAAAAATTGCGTCCAAGCAATAGTAAGACAGGTGGAAAAATTGGAAAGCTTGTTAGAGGCTATCCACCTTGTAAAGTTGAGTAATCAATCAGAAAATAAATCTTGACGGCGCAATAGTGAACTCGCTAGCATTTAGCGTTCTTAGCATATGCTTGTGTGGCTCTGCGAAGCAGGCAAATTGCTTTTGCAATTTGATGCTCGCTTTACCGTAATGAAAAGCGAAACCTCAGTTTCGATTTGCATGGGCGGACACTGAGCCGATATTTCAATGCTTGTGTGGCTCAGTGGTAGAGCACTTCCTTGGTAAGGAAGAGGTCACGGGTTCAATTCCCGTCACAAGCTCCATTCTTATTTATCAAAACCATTCGAGTACTTTTTTCAACAGCCGTTGTCAGCTTCAAAAAGCTATTGGATAAATTCATAAATTGAAATAAGGAAAATTTATGAAAGCTATTTTTATGGCACTAATTCTCTCTGCCAATACTTACGCGATCTCTCAAGAATGCAAAGATGCAACTGTTAAATATGAAGGCGCTGTTGAAACATATGGTGCAAACACAGCAGTGGCCTCATTGGGTTGGCAAGCTTACGAAGTATGTAAGCAAGAGTTGAATTCTTACGACCAAGCACTAGTGGAAGTTCTGAAGAAAAGATGTTTAGAGAATAATGATTCAGAGGGATCAATGTATAGAGCTTTTGAAGCAGGTTGTTCACTTCGAGCAGTAGAATACTTTCTCTATTCTCAAGCCGAGCAGTAAAATTCTCTCAAATTAGGACTAAATAACACTAAATATCGGGCCTTTTTTGCCGAAAAGGCCTTTAATTAATTGACGTTAGATAAGTTAGATTGTAAATCATTTGCTAATTATAGTGAAATGCGTTGGTGTCCGACACAATTTTGGCCATGGTGAAAGATTTTTCTCTTGTCATGGACTCGATATTGGTCGATACTTTGTACTCATTTTAGATAACAAACATGATTCATATAACAAGCTTTTAAGGAGACTTAGTCATGGCAAAGGAATCTTTTGACAGAAGTAAGCCCCACGTAAACATTGGTACGATTGGGCACGTTGACCACGGTAAAACAACATTAACAGCAGCAATTTCAATCACTCTTGCAAATGCAATGGGTGGAGAAGTTAGAAAATTCGACGAGATTGACTCTGCTCCAGAAGAAAAAGCGAGAGGGATTACAATTAATACTTCTCACATTGAGTACGAGACAGCTAACCGTCACTATGCTCACGTAGACTGTCCAGGTCACGCCGATTATGTAAAGAACATGATTACAGGTGCTGCACAGATGGACGGAGCGATCCTAGTATGTTCAGCGGCAGATGGGCCAATGCCACAAACTAGAGAGCACATCCTTCTTGCTAGACAGGTTGGTGTACCAGCGATCGTAGTATTCTTAAACAAAGTAGACCAAGTAGATGACGAAGAACTACTTGAGCTAGTAGAGATGGAAGTAAGAGAACTTCTTTCTTCTTATGACTTCCCAGGTGACGATCTTCCAATCGTAGCAGGTTCAGCGCTTGCAGCACTTGAGATGAGAGACGATGCAATTGGAAAAGACAAAGTACTTGAGCTAATGGCACAAGTTGACGAGTATATTCCAACTCCAGAAAGAGATATTGATAAGAACTTCCTAATGCCAGTAGAAGACGTTTTCTCAATTTCAGGACGTGGTACAGTTTGTACAGGTAGAATTGAAAGAGGTATCGTTAAGGTAAACGAAGAAGTAGAAATCGTAGGTATCAAAGAAACAACTAAGACAACTGTAACAGGTGTTGAGATGTTCAGAAAGTTACTTGACGAAGGTAGAGCAGGTGATAACGTAGGTCTTCTTTTAAGAGGTGTTAAAAGAGAAGAGATCGAGCGTGGTCAGTGTTTAATTAAGCCAGGAACAGTAACTCCACACTCTAAGTTTAAGTGTGAAGTTTATATTCTTTCTAAAGAAGAAGGTGGAAGACACACTCCAATCTTTAAGGGATATAGACCACAATTTTACTTCAGAACAACAGACGTTACTGGAGCGATCGAGTTAGCAGCTGGAACAGAGATGATCATGCCAGGTGATAACACTTCATTCGACGTAGAGTTAATTACTCCAATCGCAATGGAAAAAGGTCTTAAGTTCGCAATCCGTGAGGGTGGTAGAACGATTGGTGCTGGAACAGTATCTGAGATCGTAGAGTAGATCGAGAGAGAACCTTGATAAGGTTCTCGGTTCGAGATACAAAAATAAGAAAAATCAAGGCCGTCTTCGGATGGCCTTTTCTTTCCCTAAGGGTGTATAGCTCCAATTGGTAGAGCGGCTGATTCCAAATCAGTAGGTTGGGGGTTCGAGTCCCTCTGCACCCGCCACTTAAATGTCCTATAAATTTCATATCATTAGTTCTCAATAAATTATGTCAAGATGCTTGGAAAAACTTCATGTTTTAGGTGTGCGTTAAATTCAGTTTGAGAAATAGATGGACAAATTGTCTCATTTGTTGGATATATGGAAAACTTATACGTAAATAATAACAAATTTTTAGCTATTTTTTGCTAGAAAGTTTAGTCCAAGGATTTTTCGGATGTCATTTATTCGAGTTGAAGACGGAAAGAAGTGGATCAATGCATTTGTTGCAATAATCAGTATTTTAGCTGGTTTTGTAATGATTAGATTTGTTGGTCAATTAGGTGAATGGTTTGATTTAGAAGCAAAAATTTCAAACTTCCTCGCAGTATCTCAAGGATTGGGAATCGTTGTTGGTTTAGGTACTTTTGTAGGAATCTTGAAGAATAAGAATGCTTCAACACACATGCAAGAAGTATATTCAGAGCTTGTTAAGGTTGTATGGCCAGACAAGGACTCTGTATTAAAGATGACAGTCGGTCTTGTAATCACTGTCTCTATAATAAGTGGAATCTTTGTATTAATAGATTTCTTATTTAGAAAAGTTTTAGAGTTATTGTACTAATTATAAGGTGATATATGTCTGAAGAAAATAAAACAGAAGAGACTTCTGAAGTAGTTGAGTCAACGGAAACTAATGAAGCAACTGAAACAGCTGAAGGCGAGCTAGCGGCAGGAGATTCTCCTGACTTTAAGTGGTTTATTGCCAAGACTCTAACTGGTCAAGAAGGTAAGGTTCAGAGAGCTCTAAGAGAGAGAATCGTTAATTATAAGCAAACAGAGTTCTTCTCTGAGATTATGGTTCCTGAGGAGACTGTTACCTCTCACGCGAATGGTAGGAAAAGAACTATAAAGAAGAAGTTATTTCCAGGTTATGTATTGATTAAAATGATTATGAATGATAATACATGGCACCTTGTAAAAGATACGGATAAGATTACTGGTTTTGTTGGTGGGACATCTGACAAGCCGGCTCCAATTTCTGATGAAGAAGCTGCCTATATGACAGGTCAGCAAGGTGAAGGGTTCAAGAAGTCGAAAACTACGGTTGATTTCGCCGAAGGTGAAACAGTTAAAGTTATCGAGGGACCATTTGCTTCATTCGTTGGAACTGTGGAAGCAATTAGTGAAAAAGGTAAAATTCGTGTAAACGTCTCAATTTTCGGTAGACCAACACCGGTTGAGTTAGATTTTACACAAATTGAAAAAGCATAAATATTAACAAGTTGGTAGATCGTATAGATCGCAGGAGTAATCATGGCAAAGAAGATTACAGGTTTCATTAAACTACAAATTGAAGCCGGAAAAGCAAACCCTTCACCTCCAATTGGACCAGCACTTGGTCAAAAGGGTGTGAACATCATGGAATTCTGTAAAGCATTCAATGCGAAGACGCAAAAAGAAGCTGGAACAGTTCTTCCAACAATTATTACAGTTTATTCTGATAGATCATTTTCGTTTGTAACGAAAACACCACCAGCATCTTACTTACTTAAGACAAAACTTAAGTTAAAAAGAGGATCTCAAAAGCCAGGTACAGAAGTAGCAGGTTCAGTTCCTAAGAAAGTTGTTGAAGAAATAGTTGAAGCTAAGAGACCGGATCTTACTGCAGCATCACAAGAAGCAGCAGAAAGAACAATTGAAGGTTCGATTAGAGCAATGGGATTAAAGTTAGACTATTAATTAAGTGGGAGAACGAAAGTTCGTTAGAACCAATGAGGTGTTATCATGGCTAAGACAAAGTCAAAAAAGTATTTAGAAGCTGCTGCTAAGGTAGACAGTACAAAATTATATTCAATTGAAGAAGCTATTAAGTTAGCAAAAGAAACAAGCTATGTTTCTTTTGATGCAACTGTTGACGTAGCATTCAACCTTGGTGTTGATCCAAGACACGCTGATCAAATGATCCGTGGTGCTTTAGCTCTTCCTGCTGGTACAGGTAAAGACGTTAGAGTTTGTGTTATTACTTCAGGTGATAAAATCAAAGCTGCAGAAGAAGCGGGAGCTGATTTCGCAGGTGGTGATGATATCGTTCAAAAGATTGCCGGTGGTTGGCTTGACTTTGATAGAGTAATTGCATCTCCAGACATGATGGGGAAACTTGGTAGAATCGGTAGAGTTTTAGGGCCAAGAGGTTTAATGCCTAACCCAAAACTTGGAACTGTTACTCCTGACGTTGCGAAGGCCGTAGCTGAGCAAAAAGCAGGTAAAGTTGAGTACCGTACTGAGAAGAATGGTATTATCCATATTCCTGTTGGAAAAGTTTCATTCGAAGAAGACAAGCTAAAGCAAAACATTGAAGCAGTTGTTTCTGCAATTGTTAAGGCTAAGCCATCTTCAGCAAAAGGAACGTACTTAAAGACGTTAACTTTTAGCTCGACTATGGGACCAGGAATTAAAGTAGATACTTTAGAAGCGCTAAGTATAGCGAAATAATAGGGTTGAAGAAAGCAGGTTACGCCTTCAAGGGATTGAGCGTGTAAATCCAGCCGAAACTCCCTCCTAATATTAACCAATTTGGAGGTTTTATGTTAACCAGAGAAGAGAAAGGCGCCATTATCGATTCACTTAAAGGTGATATCGAGAATGCGAAGGGTATTTTTCTTACAAATGTTATCGGGATGACTTCAAACGATGGTGTAGCTCTAAGAAAAGAAATTAGAGAGGCCAACGGGAAGCTAGTGGTAACTAGAAATACTCTTTTTGGACTTGCGTCTAAGGGAACGGAAGCAGAAGAAATGCTTTCTAACCTTAAAGGTCCACAAGCGGTAGCATTTGCATTTGAAGATGCTCCGGGTGTTGCAAAGGCTTTAAAAGAAGCTGGAAAGAAACACGAAATGGTAGAACTAAGAGGCGGAATTCTAGATGGAAAAGTTCTTTCTATCCAAGAAGTTCAAGCTCTTGCAGATTTACCATCACTTGATGAAATGCTAGGAACATTACTAGCTACTTTCAATGCTCCTATTTCAGCATTAGCAAGAGTGCTATTTGCTATTCAAGAGCAGAAAGAATCAGGTGCAGAGCCAGCTCCAGTAGAAGCGGCTGCAGAAGAAGCTCCGGCTGCTGAAGAAACAGCAACTGAAGAGTAAAAAGTTAACAAATTATTATTGATTATTATTTTTAAAAAATTTAGGAGTTTTATATGTCAATTACAAACGAACAACTTATCGAACACATCTCTGCAATGTCTGTTTTAGACGTAGCAAACCTAGTAAAAGAATTAGAAGAAAAATTTGGTGTATCAGCAGCTCCTGTTGCTGTAGCTGGTGCTGCTGCTGGTGCAGCTGCTGAAGAGCAAACTGAATTTACTGTAATGCTAACTGACGCTGGTGCAAAGAAAATCAACGTAATTAAAGAAGTTAGAGGAATTACTGGACTAGGTCTTAAAGAAGCTAAGGAACTTGTTGAAGGTGCTCCGAAGCCAATTAAAGAAGGTATTGAGAAAGCTGAAGCAGAAGAAATCAAGAAGAAACTTGAAGCTGCTGGAGCTAAAGCTGAACTTAAGTAATTACTTACTTTGTTCAACTTTTAAAGACTTAAGTCTTTAAGAATTAAAAAAATAAACGGTGTGAAGACGGACGCGTCTTCACGCCTTTTTGCATTTTGGCAAAAAAAATAATTTTAAATCGATTTTTTATATACTTCTTCTCTCTAGGAGACATCAAATGACTGAGGTTTTTAAGCCGAATGAATGGTATCGAAAGAGTTTTTCTACAGCTCCAACGGTACTTGAGACACCACCACTCATGAATCTTCAGTTGAAATCTTTTGAAGAATTTCTACAAAAAGATGTGCCACCGGCACAGAGAAAAATGGTTGGTTTACAACAAGTATTCCACTCTGTTTTCCCGATTCACGATTTCAACAAAACAGTTTCATTAGAATTTGTTAGTTATACTTTGGAAGAGCCTAAGTACTCTGTTAAAGAGTGTAGACAAAGAGGCCTTTCGTATGAAGCACCACTTAAAGTGGTTGTTCGTCTAGTATTCTACGAAGTAAACGTAGATAAAGACGGAAACGAGCAAAGAACTGTATCTTCTATTAAAGAGCAGGAAGTTTACTTAGGTAACATCCCTTTAATGGCTGAGACAGGTTCATTTGTCTATAACGGAACTGAGAGAGTTATCGTATCTCAGCTTCACAGATCTCCAGGGATTATTTTTGAGCACGACTCAGGTAAGAAGCACTCAAGTGGTAAATTACTTTACTCTGCTAGAATTATTCCACATAGAGGTTCATGGTTAGACTTCGAGTTTGATCACAAGAACGTTCTATTCGCGAGAATCGATAGAAAAAGAAAATTACATGCAACTGTAGTTCTTAAGGCGATGGGATATTCAACGACAGATCTTTTAGAAATGTTCTATGAGATGGAAACGTTAAATATCAACAAGGACGCTACTTTCACTAGAGAGCTTGATTTCTCTCTTATGATTGGAACAAGAGCATTAAATGACATTCTTGATCCAAGTTCTGGAAAAGCACTTGTTAAGAAAGGGAAGAAATTCACTAAAGCTTCTGTTAAGAAATTAAACGAAGCTGGAATTACTGAAATTTCTGCTGAGCTAGAAGAAGTAATTGGAAAAGTTGCTGCGGAAGATATTTTTGATGAAAATACAGGTGAAGTTCTTTGCCTTGCTAACGAAGCACTTTCAGAAGCAAAGATTCAAGAACTAATCGCTGCTGGTATTACTAAAGTAAAAGTAATCTATATTGATATGATTAACTTTGGTGACCAAGTAAGAAATACTCTTCTTTTAGATAAAACAGATACAAGAGATACTGCACTTATCAAAATCTTTGAAAGACTACGTCCAGGTGAGCCACCGACTGTAGAAGCTGCAGAACAGTTATTTGATAACTTATTCTTCAACGAAGAGAAGTATGACCTTTCGAAAGTTGGTCGTATGAAAATTAATTATAAATTTGGTCTTAATGTTCCAGTTGAAAATACTGTTCTTACTAAAGAAGACATTATCATGACGGCTAAATACCTTGTTGAACTCAACAATGGTAAAGGTAAAGTTGATGATATTGATCACCTTGGTAACAGAAGAGTACGTGCAGTTGGTGAACTACTTGAGAACCAATTTAGAGTTGGTCTTGTTCGTATGGAAAGAGCTGTTAAAGAAAGAATGGCTATCCAAGAAATCGAAACTATGATGCCTTACGATCTGGTAAACCAAAAACCAGTATCAGCATCAGTTAAAGAATTCTTCGGATCTTCTCAGCTTTCACAGTTTATGGATCAGACAAACCCACTTTCTGAAGTAACTCACAAGAGACGTCTTTCAGCTCTAGGGCCAGGTGGTCTTACTAGAGAGAGAGCAGGTTTCGAAGTTCGTGACGTTCACTCTACTCACTACGGTAGAATGTGTCCGGTTGAGACTCCAGAAGGACCGAATATTGGTCTAATTACTTCACTTGCTACATATGCAAGAGTTTCTGAATATGGATTTATTGAAACTCCATACCAGACAGTAAATGAAGATCTATCATTAGGGGCAGCTAAGTACTTCACAGCTTTTGAAGAAGAAGGAAAAGTTATTGCTCAGATTGATAATAACCATATCGTTGATGGAAAAGTTGACGGTGAACACGTTCCTTCTCGTGCGGCTGGTGAATTTACACTTGTACCAAACGATCAAGTAGAGCTAATGGACGTTTCGCCTCAGCAGATGATCTCGATTGCAACATCATTAATTCCTTTCCTTGAGCACGATGATGCCAACCGTGCCCTAATGGGATCGAACATGATGAGACAGGCCGTGCCTGTTGTTAGAACTGATGCTCCAATCGTAGGTACAGGTATCGAAAGTACTGTTGCTAGAGATTCGGGTGCAATTCTATTTGCGAAGCATTCTGGTAGAGTTATCTTTGTTGACTCAAACAGAATTGTTATTCAAAGAGATAAGTTTGATGAAGGTCAATCTGGTGTTGATATTTACAAACTTGTTAAATACCAAAGAACAAATCAAAATACTTGTAACAACCAAAAAGCACTAGTGAAAGAAGGTGATGTCGTTTCTAAAGGAATGGTTATTGCTGATGGTCCTGGTACTCACTTAGGTGACCTTGCTCTTGGGCAAAACGTTCTTGTAGCGTTCATGCCATGGGGTGGTTACAACTATGAAGATTCGATCTTAATTAACGAAAGATTACTTGCAAGAGATGTTTTCACTTCTGTTCATATCGAAAGTTATGAAGTTGAAGCTAGAGATACAAAACTTGGTAAAGAAGAAATTACTCGTGATATTCCAAACGTTTCTGAAGAGGCTTTAAAAGATCTTGATGAAGCAGGGATTATTAGAGTAGGTGCTATCATTAAGCCAGGTGATATTCTTGTTGGTAAAATTACTCCAAAAGGTGAGACTCAACTTTCACCGGAAGAGAAACTTCTTAAAGCAATCTTTGGTGATAAAGCTGGAGATGTTAAGGATACTTCTTTAAGAGCACCATCATCAGTTCGTGGAACTGTTATTGATGCAAAAGTTTACACAAGAGAAGGTGTAGAGCTTTGTGCAAGATCTAAGGAAATCATTGAGCAAGAAACAACTTTAATTAGAAGAGATGAGAGAATTGAAATTAAAGCAATTCAAACTTCTTCAATTTTAAAGATTGCTGAAATGCTTAAAGGTGCAAAAACAACTGATAGACTAGTTTCTGAAGATGGTTCATCTGAACTTCTTCCGAAAGGAGCTGAGCTAACAGGTGAAGTTCTTGCTTCGATTCCTTTTGAGCTTATTGGTTACTTACCATTAGAGCCAGCGCTTGAAGAAAGATTAAGTGAATACTTCGCAGATGTTAGAAATAGAATCAATAGAGTTCGCCAAAAAGCTAACGACGAAATTGCTAAGCACCATAGAGGTGATGAGTTACCTCCTGGAGTAATTAAGAAAGTTACAATTTATGTAGCGATCAAGAGAAAGCTTCAGCCTGGTGATAAGATGGCCGGTCGTCACGGTAACAAAGGTGTTATCTCTAACGTTCTTCCACAAGAAGATATGCCATTCCTTGCAGACGGTACTCCTGTCGAGATCGTACTTAACCCTCTAGGGGTTCCATCTCGTATGAATATTGGTCAGCTTCTAGAGCTTCACCTTGGTTGGGCCGGTCGTGGTCTAGGTGAGAAAATGAAAGCTCTTATTGAAGATCAAGTAGAGATGGCCGAGATTAAGGATTATATCTACAAGATCTACGAGACAGAAGAAGTTAAAAACTGGCTCAAGAAAGCTTCCGATAAAGAAGTAAGAGCTGTTGCAGACCAATTAGCTACAGGTGTTCGTTTCTCAACTTCAGCATTTGACGGTGCTAAAGAAGAGAAGATTAGACAAATGCTTGCTCTAGGAGACCTAGAGGAGAATGGTAAGACAACATTATTCGACGGTATTACAGGTGATGCTTTTGCAGAAGATGTAACTGTTGGAGCGATGTACATGCTTAAGCTACACCACCTTGTAGATGAAAAACTTCACGCAAGATCTACAGGTCCTTACTCACTTGTAACTCAGCAACCACTTGGTGGTAAGGCTCAGTTCGGTGGTCAGAGACTTGGGGAAATGGAAGTTTGGGCGCTAGAAGCATACGGTGCTGCATATACTCTTCAAGAGTTCTTAACAGTTAAGTCAGATGATGTGATTGGACGTACAAGAATGTATGAGTCGATCGTAAAAGGTGAGCAAGTACTTGAGCCAGGTCTTCCTGAGTCATTCAACGTACTTATTCGCGAGCTACAAGCTCTTTGTCTTGATGTTAAGTTAGACGAAACTACTGAAGAAGAATTTTTTAATTAATTTTTATCCCCGAGTAAAAGCTCGGGGACATATTGAGGATTAGGCATGAAAGACTTACTGAACTTTTTTGACAAACCAAAAGATCCGATTAGCGTTGAGGCAGTATCTGTAAAGATGGCTTCACCTGACACAATTCGTGAATGGTCATTTGGAGAAGTTAAAAAGCCTGAAACAATTAACTACAGAACTTTCAAACCAGAAAGAGACGGTCTTTTCTGTGCCAAAATTTTTGGACCTGTAAAAGATTACGAATGTATCTGTGGTAAATATAAGAGAATGAAGCACAGAGGTGTTGTTTGTGAAAAGTGTGGTGTTGAAGTTACACTTTCAAAAGTAAGAAGAGAGAGATGTGGACACATTGAGCTTGCTGCTCCAGTTGCACATATCTGGTTCCTACGTTCACTACCTTCACGTTTAGGTGCACTTTTAAACTTAACTCTTAAAGAGCTTGAAAAGGTTCTTTACTATGAAGCATTCATCGTTACTGCTTCAGCAACTGATGGACAAGATGGTGGTCTAGAAGTTGGTAGAGTTATTACTGAACAACAGTACTATGAGCTTAAAGAGCAAGGTATCGAATTCGAAGCTGGAATGGGTGGAGAGATTGTTAAAGATATGCTTAGAAAAGTAGATCTTGACCTTGATAATAAAGAGCTTAGAAGAGGACTTAAAGCTGCTACAACAGAAATGGCCAGAACAAAAATTGTTAAGAGGCTAAAAGTTGTTGAGTCTATTTTAAAGTCAGAGAATAAGCCTGAGTGGTTCATGATGGATGTTATTCCAGTATTACCACCAGATTTAAGACCACTTGTTCCTCTTGAGGCAGGACGTTTTGCGACTTCTGACCTTAACGATCTTTATAGAAGAGTTATTAATAGAAATAACCGTCTAAAGAGACTAAAGGAACTAAATGCTCCAGAAATCATTATTAGAAATGAGAAGAGAATGCTTCAAGAAGCAGTTGATGCTCTGTTTGATAATGGTAGAAGAGGAAAGGTTTTCACTGGAGCAAATAAGCGTCCATTGAGATCACTTTCAGATATGCTTAAAGGTAAGCAAGGTCGTTTCAGACAAAACCTACTTGGTAAGCGTGTTGATTACTCTGGTCGTTCTGTTATCGTTGTTGGACCAACGTTAAGATTACACCAATGTGGTCTTCCAAAACTAATGGCCCTTGAACTTTTCAAGCCGTTTATCTACAACAAGTTAATTGAGCTTGGTCACTGTACAACTATTAAAGTTGCTAAGAAAATGGTTGATCAGCAAAAAGAAGAAGTTTGGAATATCTTAGAGCAAGTTGTTCAAGAGCACCCAGTTCTTCTTAACCGTGCACCTACTCTTCACAGACTTGGTATTCAAGCGTTTGAACCAACTCTTATTGAAGGTAAAGCGATCCAACTTCACCCACTAGTATGTACGGCCTTTAACGCCGACTTCGACGGTGACCAGATGGCGGTTCACGTACCTCTTTCTTTAGAAGCACAGATTGAGTGTAGAATTCTAGCAATGTCTACAAACAATATCCTTTCTCCTAAAGATGGATCTCCAATTATTGTTCCTTCTCAGGATATTGTACTTGGTCTTTACTACATGACGAGAATTCGTCCTTACGCTAGAGGATACGGGAAAGTATTTGCTTCTAAAGAAGAAGCTCAATTCGCGTACCACTCAGGTAACCTACACCTTCAAGCTCCAATCAAAGTTAGAGTTGAGGGTCGTCTAATTGAAACAAGTGTTGGTAGAACATTCGTATACGATGCGATTCCATCTTGTCTTAAGTATGAAGACGTAAACAAGGTTCTAGGTAAGAAAGAACTTGGTGCTTTAATTGATAAGGCCTACAGAGTTGGATCTGAAAAAGATACAGTTCTACTTGCTGACTCTCTAATGAGACTTGGTTACTTCCAAGCAACGAAAGCAGGTATTTCGATTAACGTACACGATATGACAATTCCAGAAGAGAAAGTTTCTATTCTTGATGAAGCATATTCAGAAGTTTCAAAAATTACTGAAGAATATAACGAAGGTTCAATCACAAACGGTGAAAGATATAACAAGATCGTTGATGTTTGGGCGCAGACAGGTGAGAACCTAACTAAAGTTATGCTTGAGAGAATTTCAACAGATACTTTTACAAGTGATGTTGATGGTGAAGAAGATATTCACGCTCCTTCATTTAACGCTCTTTATATGATGGCAAACTCTGGTGCAAGGGGTTCTGCACAGCAGATGAGACAGCTAGCGGCCATGCGTGGTCTGATGGCAAAACCATCTGGTGAAATTATTGAGACACCAATTACTTCAAACTTCCGTGAAGGTCTATCGGTTCTCGAGTACTTCTCTTCAACACACGGTGCGCGTAAAGGTCTAGCCGATACTGCACTTAAGACAGCAAACTCTGGTTACCTAACTAGAAGACTTGTTGACGTTGCTCAAGATGGTATTATTAGAGGACTTGATTGTGGTACTCAAGACGGTATTACTTTAACTTCAACTATTGAAGGTGGAGAGATTGTTGAGCACGTTGCTGAAAGAGCAATGGGTAGAGTAACAGCAGCTCCTATCGTTGATGGTGAAGCACAAGAAATTTTCCCAAGAAACTACCTTCTAACTGAGAAAGACATGGACACTCTTAAAGAGCGTGATGTGGATCAGATTAAAGTTAGATCTGTTTTAACTTGTAAAGAAAGACATGGTTTCTGTGCGGACTGTTTTGGACGTGACCTTGCGAGAGGTAATAAAGTTTCAATTGGTGAAGCAGTTGGTGTTATTGCTGCTCAGTCAATTGGTGAACCTGGTACACAGCTTACGATGCGTACATTCCACGTTGGTGGTACTGCAACTGCAGGTGCTCAAGTTAACAAGACTCAGATTAGAACAGCCGGTGAGCTTTCTTATGAGAATGTTACTGTTGAGACTAAAGCTGATGGTTCAATGGTTGTAATGAACAAGGTTGGTGAGCTAATTATTAAAGATGCTCGTGGATCTGAAAAAGAAAGATACCCAGCAGTTTACGGTGCAAAAATCTTCTTCAAAGAAGGTGAAGCAGTAAACGTTGGTGATACAATTATCGAATGGGACCCGTTTGCAATTCCAGTTCTTACTGAAGTTAAGGGTACAGTTAAATTTGAAGATATTATTGCAGGTGCGACAATTAATGAGCAAACTGATGCAGTAACAGGTTTAACACAGAAGATTGTTGTAGAGTCTAAGGACCCATCTCTTCAACCAAGAATTTCAATTGTTGATGAAAACGGAAATCCAATTGTTGTTCCAGGAACGAAGAGACATGCTACATATAGACTTCAAGTTGGTGCCAATATTATGGTTAACGACGGTGAAGAAGTTGGTGCAGCAGATACTCTTTCTAAATTGTCTCGTGAAACAACTAAGACAAAAGATATTACCGGTGGTCTTCCAAGAGTTGCAGAACTTTTCGAGGCCAGAAAGCCTGCTAACGCTGCTCAAATCTCTGATGTGTCAGGTACAATTGAGTTTGGTCCAGAGCTTAGAGGTAATAGAAGAATTATCGTTAGGCCAGAAGACGGAAGTGAGCCAGTAACTTACTCTGTTCCAAAAGGTCGTTATGTGATCGTTAACGAAGGTGACTATATCCGTGCTGGTGAAGCAATTATGGATGGTCCTTCTAACCCACACGATATTCTAAGAGTTATGGGTATTAAAGCTCTTGCTCGTTACATTGTTGACGAGATCCAAGAAGTTTACCGTCTCCAAGGTGTTAAGATCGATGATAAGCACATTGAGGTAATTGTTTCTCAAATGCTTAAGAAAATCGAAGTCTTAAATGCTGGAGATACTAACTTTGTTGTTGGTGATTCGGTAACTAAAGGTGAATTTGAAGAAGTAAACGAGCAAATGATTGCTGATGGTTATGAGCCAGCTGAAGGTAGACCAATGTTACTTGGTATTACTAAGGCGTCATTAACTACAGACTCATTTATCTCTGCGGCTTCATTCCAAGAGACAACAAAAGTTCTTACTCAAGCAACTTTAGAAGGGAAGTCAGATTCTCTAAGAGGGCTGAAAGAGAACGTAATTATGGGTAGATTGATTCCTGCTGGATCTGGTATTTCGAAATATCGCGACTTTGAGGCCGTGGTAGAAGAGGAAGAGACAGAAAAAGTAGAGGAATCTGTTACATTAATGGTATAAAAAACTTGAATTGGCCAAATTGGTGTGATACATCAATTTGGCTGAATTAGCTAAAATTGCGATAGTAGTAGAAGGAGTGGGTAATGCCTACGATTAACCAGTTGATTAGAAAAGGTAGAACAGATAAGCAGACAAAGACTAAGTCTCCTGCCCTAGTTGCTTGTCCTCAGCGTAGAGGGGTTTGTACAAGAGTTTATACAACAACTCCAAAGAAACCAAACTCGGCGATGAGAAAAGTATGTAGAGTAAGGCTGACTTCAGGATTCGAAGTGACTTCTTACATCGGTGGCGAAGGTCACAACCTCCAAGAGCACAGTATTGTTCTTTTAAGAGGTGGGAGAGTAAAAGATCTTCCAGGTGTTAGATACCATACTATTCGTGGTGCTCTTGATGCAACAGGTGTTGATAAAAGAGGACAGAGACGTTCAAAGTATGGTTGTAAGAAGCCTAAGAAGTAATTGCTTAGCAAATTGTTATTAATCACTGGCCGCACGGTCGGTCAGAGTAAATCCCTAGCGGGTTGAAGAGGAAGTTTTTATGAGTAGAAAACGTAGAGCTCCTGTTAGACTGGTTCTTCCAGATCCAGTGTATCAAGACGTAGTGATTTCTAAATGTGTAAACAGCTTAATGTTAGACGGAAAGAAATCTGCAGCAGAAAAAATCTTTTACGGTGCGATGAACATCGTAGAAAAGAAAACAGGCGAAGAGCCATTAAAAGTATTTAAGAAAGCACTTTCAAATATTAAGCCAGCGGTTGAGGTTAAGTCTCGTCGTATTGGTGGTGCTACTTACCAAATCCCAGTAGAAGTAAGACCTAACAGACGTCAGTCTTTAGCACTTAGATGGCTTAGAGAGTACTCTAAGAACAGAGGTGGTAAGACAATGATGGAGAAGTTAGCAGATGAAATCATCGATGCTTCTCAAGGTAGAGGTGGAGCTGTTAAGAAACGTGAAGACGTTTACAAAATGGCTGAAGCAAATAAGGCATTTGCTCACCTTAAGTGGTAATATAATTTAAATTCTAATTGCAATTTTTATGGCTTCCTAGGTTCTCAAACTTAGGAAGCCATTTTTAGTAAAAGGCTTAGGGAATATGAGCTCAACTCAAATCGACAATATCCGAAACATTGGAATCATGGCGCATATCGATGCAGGAAAGACTACGACAACTGAGCGTATTCTCTACTACACAGGTAAAAGCCATAAGATAGGTGAAGTGCATGATGGTGCAGCGACTATGGACTGGATGGTTCAAGAGCAAGAGAGGGGTATTACAATTACTTCTGCTGCAACAACTTGTATGTGGAATAAGAAAAATATCAATATCATCGATACTCCAGGGCACGTAGACTTCACTATTGAAGTGGAGAGAGCGCTAAGAGTTTTAGATGGTGCCGTAGGTGTCTTTGATGCTGTATCTGGAGTAGAGCCACAATCTGAAACAGTATGGGCTCAGGCCGATAAGTATAAAGTTCCAAGAATTGCCTTTGTTAATAAAATGGATAGAGTCGGCGCAGACTTTCAAAATTGTGTTGAAGAAATTAGAGAGAGACTTGGTAAGAAGGCTGCGGCCATTCAAATTCCAATTGGTTCTGCTGAAGAATTTCAAGGAATGATTGATTTAATTGAAATGAAAGCTCTCTTTTTTGGAGATGATAATTTAGGTGCAACTGTTGATACGCAAGATATTCCAAGTGATCTAAGTGATGAGGCTACGATGGCCAGAGAGGAGCTTATTGAAGCTCTTTGTGATTATGACGATGAATTGGCAGAGGCTTATCTTGGTGGTGAAGAGATAACAATCACTACGATTAAAGAAGCTATTAGATCTGCAGTAATTAATGATGATTTTATTCCTGTACTTTGTGGATCAGCATTTAAAAACAAAGGTGTTCAGCCTTTATTGGATGCGATCTGTGATTACCTACCATCTCCTATAGATAGAGGAGAAATTAAAGGACATAGTGCAAAGGATATTGAAAAAGAAGATACAAGAAAGCCTTCGGAAGAAGATCTCTTCAGTGGACTGGCTTTTAAAATTGCATCTGATCCTTTTGTAGGGATGCTTCACTACGTGAGAATTTACTCCGGAACTTTAAAGCAAGGTGCAACTATATATAATCCGCATAAGAAGAAAAAAGAAAGAATTACAAAAATTCTTCAGATGCATGCAGATAAGAGAACTGAATTAGCGGAAGCTAAAGCAGGTGATATTGTTGCCGTATCTGGGCTTAAAGAGACGATTACAGGGGAAACTCTTTGTATGGATCATAAACCGATTGTTTATGATTTAATGGACTTTCCTGAGTCTGTAATTTCGATTGCAATAGAGCCAAAAACGACAGCAGATGAGAAAAAATTAATGGACTCTCTTTCTAGACTAAAGCTAGAGGATCCTTCGTTCACATTTAATAATAATAAAGAAACGGGTCAGTTACTCATATTTGGTATGGGAGAGTTGCACCTAGAGATTATTGCTGACAGACTCGAAAGAGAATTTAAAGTTGGAATTAGAGTCGGAGCTCCTCAAGTATCTTATAGAGAAAGTGTGCTTGCCGCAGGTGTTGGTGAGAATACTTTTGATAAAGAGCACGGAGGTAAACTTCAATTCGGTCATGTGAAGCTGAAGGTTGAGCCAGTTGATTGTCAGGGTGGAATTGAATTCTTCACTGAGTTGACTAAGAGAGATCTTCCTCAGGAATTTATCGACGCAATTGAGAAGTCTATTCGTGATACGGCCCCGGGTGGTGCAATGGCGGGATACGCGTTTATCAATATCAAGGTTACTCTCTTAGAGGCAAAGTATAGTGAAGAGTCTTCGTCAGAAGTTGCATATATAATTGCAGCTTCAAATGCGTTTAGAGAGGCATGTCAGAGTGCAGGTATTGGTCTTCTAGAGCCGTTAATGTCTTTAGAGGTTGTAACTCCAATCGATTACACTGGCGATGTTATTTCAGATATTAATATGAAGCGCGGAAAAGTGTTGGCAATGAACGCAAAGCAAAATAAAGAAGTTGTTGAAGCGGAAGTACCACTAGCAGAGATGTTTGGTTATAGTACTGACCTGAGATCTAAATCTCAAGGGAGAGCAAGTTTTACGATGAACTTTAGTAAGTACGAAAACCTCTCAAGAGAAATGGCAAAAGAAATTTTAGAAAAGAAAGGTATCTATATTTAATATTAAGTAAAAAAATTTTTTACGAAATTTAGGAGAATTAAAAATGGCAAAGGAATCTTTTGACAGAAGTAAGCCCCACGTAAACATTGGTACGATTGGGCACGTTGACCACGGTAAAACAACATTAACAGCAGCAATTTCAATCACACTTGCAAATGCAATGGGTGGAGAAGTTAGAAAATTCGACGAGATTGACTCTGCTCCAGAAGAAAAAGCGAGAGGGATTACAATTAATACTTCTCACATTGAGTACGAGACAGCTAATCGTCACTATGCTCACGTAGACTGTCCAGGTCACGCCGATTATGTAAAGAACATGATTACAGGTGCTGCACAGATGGACGGAGCGATCCTAGTATGTTCAGCGGCAGATGGGCCAATGCCACAAACTAGAGAGCACATCCTTCTTGCTAGACAGGTTGGTGTACCAGCGATCGTAGTATTCTTAAACAAAGTAGACCAAGTAGATGATGAAGAACTACTTGAGCTAGTAGAGATGGAAGTAAGAGAACTTCTTTCTTCTTATGACTTCCCAGGTGACGATCTTCCAATCGTAGCAGGTTCAGCGCTTGCAGCACTTGAGATGAGAGACGATGCAATTGGAAAAGACAAAGTACTTGAGCTAATGGCACAAGTTGACGAGTATATTCCAACTCCAGAAAGAGATATTGATAAGAACTTCCTAATGCCAGTAGAAGACGTTTTCTCAATTTCAGGACGTGGTACAGTTTGTACAGGTAGAATTGAAAGAGGTATCGTTAAGGTAAACGAAGAAGTAGAAATCGTAGGTATCAAAGAAACAACTAAGACAACTGTAACAGGTGTTGAGATGTTCAGAAAGTTACTTGACGAAGGTAGAGCAGGTGATAACGTAGGTCTTCTTTTAAGAGGTGTTAAAAGAGAAGAGATCGAGCGTGGTCAGTGTTTAATTAAGCCAGGAACAGTAACTCCACACTCTAAGTTTAAGTGTGAAGTTTATATTCTTTCTAAAGAAGAAGGTGGAAGACACACTCCAATCTTTAAGGGATATAGACCACAATTTTACTTCAGAACAACAGACGTTACTGGAGCGATCGAGTTAGCAGCTGGAACAGAGATGATCATGCCAGGTGATAACACTTCATTCGACGTAGAGTTAATTACTCCAATCGCAATGGAAAAAGGTCTTAAGTTCGCAATCCGTGAGGGTGGTAGAACGATTGGTGCTGGAACAGTATCTGAGATCGTAGAGTAGATCGAGAGAGAACCTTAATAAGGTTCTCGGTTCGAGATACAAAAATAAGAAAAATCAAGGCCGTCTTCGGATGGCCTTTTTATTAAGAGCGATAGTAAAAAGTTTTAATCACGAAACACTTAATAGAAAATGTCTTTGATTACTTCTATTAGAAATATATCTATTTCTATTGACAGTTAACCGACGGAAGATTTCCAGTAAATGAGTACAAATTAAGGTAGTAAATAAATGTCCAAGCTATTTGAACTTTTAACTGAAGAGTTTTATTTATGGGAAACTTTAACAGCTTCTTCTATTGAATCTGATGATTATAATTTAATTGCTACTTATCCCTCGAATGATGTTGGTTTTTTGAATATTGCTATCAAGAAAAGCTCACAGTTTAAATATACAAGTAACGAGCTTAAAGATCTTCAAGACTTCTTTAATAGTAAAGAAACTAAGGGAAATATTGTAATTGAGTATCTAGAGTCTAGGCGAGATGATGCCATTGAAAATAGCGAGTACTTCTTTAAAGGGGCCATAGAGGCCCAGAATGTTCCTTCGGGCGATATTGAAGTCTTAGAGACAGATGATTACCTGATGTTCTCTGAATGCATTCAAAATGGATTTGAGTATCCAGAGGGATTCGCTAGTGGATTTGCTAAAAAGATGGAGTCAGTTTCTTCAAAAATGGAGTGTCGATTCTTTTTATTAAAGTATAAAGGGGAAGTTGCTAGTATTACTTCGTTTTTTAAAACTCCAAAGAATAACTATTATTGCATGATGAATACATCAACTATGCATAAATTTAGAAAGAGGGGACTCTCTGAAATCTTAATAAGCTACTCTCATAGTACTTTAAATGGAGATGTCTTCGCACGAACAAATAATCCTCACATGGCAAGCCTTTTAAGAAAGATGAATTACAGTGCAGGAGATAGGTTTCAAATAGTACCCGTTGATGCCCTGACATGAATTCTTTTCTTCCCTTTCTAGGTTGCATGAAAATTTAAAGCGCCCGCCAAGAGAACGCCAATTGACCTCAATTTGAATCTTAAATGTGAAGAAAGGGTCTTGGTTGTTGTTGAGAGGCTATTTGGCCAAGATTATAGGAATACCTCTCTGGCCATAGGATTTGAAGGGTTAAATTTTGAAGAATAAGATCATATTAAGAATTTTTTTGGAGATGAATCTGGAGGTAGAGGGAATTTGTTTAATAGTCTCGTGAGTTGATAAAATTGAAAAGAAATGAGCGCATTTATTCTTTTTGCAAAAAAAAATAAAAATTTTTCGGATAAAAGTGGAAAAGAGATTGACAAAGGGCCCAATAACTCATAAAACCCTGACTCTATATGTAAAAAAAATGAGGATTTAGTAGTCATGAAAGAACCAAGACTAAGAATTAAGCTTAGAGCTTACGATTATAAATTACTTGATAACTCTGTTAACGAAATCGTTAACACTGCAAAAGAAACTGGTGCCAGAGTTGCTGGTCCAATTCCTCTTCCAACAGAAATTAACAAATTTACTGTACTTAGAGGACCACACGTTAACAAAAAGTCTAGAGAGCAGTTCGAAATGAGAACTCACAAGAGACTTATTGATATCGTAGACCCAACACAACAAACTGTTGATAGCCTAATGAAGTTAGACTTATCAGCTGGTGTTGATGTAGAAATTAAATACTAATCAAGAGTTAGATTAAGTTTTAACTCAATTTTTTATTAACCATGCATGCATCCCTAAGAGTAGGGTGATGCTGTGGAGGATCAATGACAGAAGAAAATACAGCTGTTGAGAATCAGTCTACTGAAAATTCTGCAACTGCAAATTCAATCGACCTTCCTGCATTTTTCGGCGTAAAAGCAGGTATGACTCGAATTTTCGATGAAAACGGTAACCATGTTCCTGTGACAGTCGTAAAATTAATCCCAAACATTGTAACTCAAGTTAAGACTGTCGAAACAGACGGTTATGAAGCTTATCAAGTTGGTTACGGTGAGAAGAGAGAGAAGTTGGTTAAAAAGCCAACGAAAGGTCACTTAAAGAAAGCAAACGTTAGCGCTAACTTAACAAAGTTTGCTGAAATCAAAAACGAAACAGTTTCAACTGACGACTTAGGTAAAGAGTTATCTGTAGCTAACTTTACTCCTGAAACTTACGTAGATGTAACAGGTGTTACAAAAGGTAAGGGTTTCCAGGGTGTAATGAAGAGATATAACTTTGCAGGTGGTCCAGCGTCTCACGGTTCTCACTTCCATAGAACAAACGGTTCAATTGGTAACAGAGCAACTCCAGGTAGAGTTTTCAAGCTTAAGAAAATGCCAGGACACATGGGTGCAGTTAAACAAACAGTTCAAAATGTCAAAGTTGTAGAAGTTAATACAGAGAAAGGTTATATGCTTATTAAAGGATCATTACCTGGATCAAAAAATGGCTTCGTTAAAATAGCTAAAGCTTTGAAGAAATAATTAAGGGGTTGTAAAGATGACAGATATAACAGTACTTAATGGAAAATTCGAAACTTCAGGTAAGCTTAGCACAAATGTAAGTCTTACTTCTGAAGATATAAATGTTCCTGTAGTTCACCAAGTAGTTAAGGCTACATTAGCTGGTAGAAGACAAGGAAACGCATGTACGAAGACTAGAGGTCAAGTAAGCGGTGGTGGAGCAAAGCCTTTCAAGCAAAAAGGAACAGGTAGAGCTCGTCAAGGTTCAACAAGAGCGTCGATCATGGTCGGTGGTGGAACTACATTTGGACCAAAGCCAAGAAGCTATGATCAAAAGTTAAATAAGAAAGTAGCAGCTAAAGCAATTCAATCTGTATTAGCTGATAAGCTTCAAGCTGGAAAGTTAACAGTTGTTGACTCTTTTGACTCAAACGGAAAGACAAAAGAACTATACACAACTCTTAACAGCAAAGGCCTTCTTCCTGCACTAGTAGTTGCAGAGAAAAAAGACTCTTTAGCAATTAGAGCAGCTAAGAACTTACAATATGGTAAAGGTCTTGCTGTTGAAGGTTTCAGTGTTTACGAAGCTGTTAAATACGAAAACTTAGTAATTGAAAAAGCTGCTCTTGAAGCGCTTTTAGGAAGATTGGGGTAAGAAATGGCACAAATTGAAAATGTTATCGTAAAACCATTGATTACAGAAAAAGCAGCAGTTGCAACTGAGAAATATAATAGATACGGATTTGTAGTAAATCTTAAGTCTAATAAGAATCAGATTAAAGAAGCAGTTGAAAGTCTTTATGATGTAAAGGTTTTAAGTGTTAAAACGAATATCACTCCAGGTAAAGTAAAGAGAGTTGGAAAGTCGATTAAGAAGACTTCTAAACTTAAGAAAGCTTATGTGGAGCTTGGTGAAGGTCAAAAAATAGAATTCTTTAAAGGAATCTAATTAGATAAAGTAGAAGAGGAAGAACTATGGGTATTAAAAAATTTAAACCGACAACTCCTTCGCTAAGACGTATGCAAGTCGTAAACAGCGACGAGTTGACTAAAGGTGTAGCACCCGAAAAGAAATTATTAGCTCCTAAAAAGAGCACGGCAGGTAGAAACAACGCTGGTAGAATCACTGTTAGACACAGAGGTGGCGGAGTTAAGAGAAGATACAGAGTAATTGATTTCAAAAGAAACAAGCTCGATATCCCTGCTAAAGTACAGGCGATTAGTTACGATCCAAACAGAACTTGTAACATTGCTCTTCTAGCATATGCTGATGGTGAGAAAAGATATATTCTTGCTCCTGTTGGTTTAAATGTTGGAGACACTGTTATTTCATCTGCGACTGCGGATATTACTGTTGGTAACTCTAAGCAATTAAAGGACATCCCAGTTGGTACATTAGTTCACAATGTTGAGCTACACCCAGGTGCAGGTGGACAATTTGCTAGATCAGCTGGAGCCTATGTACAAGTAATGGCGAAAGAGGGTGAGAGTGCACTTCTAAGAATGCCTTCAGGTGAGCTTAGAAAAGTAAGATCTGTTTGTAGAGCCACAATTGGTCAAGTTGGAAATCTTGATCATGAGAAAAGAAACATTGGTAAGGCCGGGCGTAAGAGAAAGCTTGGTTTCAGACCAACGGTTCGTGGTGTTGTTATGAATCCAGTTGATCACCCACACGGTGGTGGTGAAGGTAGAACATCAGGTGGTAGACACCCTGTTACACCTTGGGGTAAACCAACTAAAGGTTTCAAAACAAGAAAGAATAAAAGAACAGATAAATTTATTGTTAAAAGAAGAAAATAGGTTAGGGAGATATAGATGGCCCGTTCACTTAAAAAAGGTCCTTTTGTTGATTATCACTTACTTGAAAAAGTTTTCAAGGTAATCGGAGATGAGAGCAAAAGTTCAAAAGTAATTAAGACTTGGTCTAGAAGATCAACAATTGTTCCAGAGTTTATTGGACTAACATTTGCTGTTCATAACGGTAAAAAGTTTATTCCAGTTTACGTAACTGACAATATGATTGGACACAAGTTAGGGGAATTTGCACTTACTAGAACGTACTACGGTCACGGCGCTGATAAGAAAGCAAAAAGAAAATAAGAATTTTTAATGCCCTTCGGGGCATATAAATTAGGAGAGGCTCGCTATGGCCATTACAGTTAAGAATCGCAGAGTAGGAATAGCTCCGAGAAAAGTAAGACAAGTTTGCGACTTAGTTAGAAATAAAAAAGCATCTGAAGCAATTAAGATTCTACGTTTTTGCGAAAAGAAAGAAATTGCACTTATGCTTACAAAGTTAATCAATAGTGGACTTGCTATTGCAGCTGATTCTGACAAGTACGATATTGATAATCTAGTTCTGACTCAAATCTTTGCAGATGAGGGTCCAACTCTAAAAAGAGTTCAGCCAAGAGCTCAAGGCCGTGCCTTTAGAGTTAGAAAAAGAAGTAGTCACGTTACTTTAGAATTAAAAGAAGCATAGGAAGGATACAATGGGACAAAAAGTACATCCATATGGTTTTAGATTAGGTTATATAAAAGGTTGGCAATCTAACTGGTATGCAAAAGACAACTATGCACAACAGTTAAAGGAAGATCTTGCAATCAGAAATTATGTTGAAAAAAACATGAAGAATGCAGCTGTAGCTAAAACTGATATTTCGAGAACGTCTGATCAAATCAAGGTTACTGTTTATACAGCTAAGCCTGGTGTAGCGATCGGAAAGAAAGGTGCAGGAATTGAGAAAATTAGAGAAGACCTTAAGAAGTTAACTAAGGGAACTTTAATCTTCAATATTGCTGAAGTAAAAAGACCAGATGCAGATTCAAAGCTAATCGCAGAGAATATCGCATCTCAGTTAGAAAAACGTGTTGCTTTTAGAAGAGCTATGAAAAAGGTTATGCAATCTGCTTTCAGAGCTGGAGTTAAAGGTATCAGAGTTAGAACTGCTGGTCGTCTTGGTGGTGCAGAAATGGCAAGAGCTGAGGGATACTCAGAAAGAAAAGTGCCTCTTCATACACTAAGAGCTGATATAGATTACTCAACAGCCGAAGCTCACACTACATACGGTGTAATTGGAGTTAAGGTTTGGGTATATAAGGGAGAAGTCTACGTATAAACTATTTTAGTTTGTAGATTTGAATAAATGGTGCACCTCTGGCGCGTGAATAAAACGAGTTAAGTGCTAACTGATTAGAAACACAGTATTTTTGAGGTCAATATGCTAAGTCCTAAAAGAGTAAAGTGGCGTAAACAACATAAAGGTAGAATGAAGGGCAAAGCCAACCGTGGAAATAATATCACGTTTGGTGAATTTGCTATACAAGCGACATCTTGTGGGTATATAACAAGCCGACAAATTGAAGCAGCCCGTATTGCCATGACAAGAAAGATTAAAAGAGGTGGTAACGTTTGGATTAAGATTTTTCCAGACAAGTCTCTTACTAAGAAACCAGCTGAAGTTAGAATGGGGAAAGGTAAAGGTTCTCCAGAAAAATGGGTGGCAGTAGTTAAACCAGGTCGTGTACTTTTCGAAATTAAGCACTTTGATGCTCAATTGAGTAAAGAAGCTTTAAAGCTAGCAATGTACAAGCTTCCTGTTAAGACTAGAATTATTAAAAGAGAAGAATAATTCCGAGACGGAATGATTGCGAGGCGAAGATGCAAAAACTAGAATTAAGCGAAATAAGTGGATTAGATAACAAGCAAATTGACGCCAAGGTTAAAGAGATTAGAACTAGTCTCTTTAACATGAGAATGCAAAAAGCAGCATCAGGGCTAGAGAAGCCACATGCTGTTAGAATTGCTAAAGGAAATATTGCTCGTTTATTAACAGTAAAGAATTCTAAAGGTAAGTAGTGATGAGTGTTGAAAAGAAAAAATTTAAGAGAAAGCTAGAAGGTGTTGTTGTCTCTGATAAGAATGACAAAACTATAACAGTTAATGTTGTTCGTCGTTTTAAGCACAGAACTTATAATAAGTTCGTATCTTTTAGTAAGAGATATCACGCTCATGATGAAAACAATACGGCAAAACTTGGTGACAAGGTAACGATTATTGAATCGAGACCTCACTCTAAGTTGAAAAAGTGGGAACTTGTTGGAGCTCAGAAGTAATCTGACTACCGAGTTAATGTTAAGCTGATTTAGATGGAGAAAAACCCATGATTCAAATGCAATCAAAGCTTCTGGTAGCTGATAACTCAGGAGCAAAAGAAGTTAAATGTGTTAAGGTTTTAGGCGGTTCAAAGAGAATGAGCGCTGGCCTTGGCGATATTATAGTGGTAGCTGTACAACAAACACTTCCTGGTGGAAAGATCAAGAAGGGTGATGTTAAGAAAGCAGTTATTGTACGTACGGCATACCCATTAAGAAGAGAAGATGGATCATATATCCAATTTGATAATAATAGTGTGGTGATCTTAAACAACAATAATGAGCCTGTAGGAACTCGTATCTTTGGGCCTGTTGCGAGAGAATTAAGAGGAAAGAACTTTACGAAGATCTGTTCTCTAGCACCGGAAGTTTTATAACTTGCAAGGATATTAGAGATGCAGAAGATAAAAGTTAATGATGAAGTAGTGGTAATTGCAGGAAAAGACAAAGGTAAAACGGGTAAAGTTCAAAGACTTAACCTTAAGAAGAGTACTCTAGTTGTTGAAGGTGTAAACCTTGCTAGAAAAGCCCTAAAGCCTTCTCAAGAAAATCCTGCTGGTGGTTTTGCTGATATGGAAAAGCCAATCCACTTAAGTAATGTTGCTGTAGTTAGTCCTAAGACAAAAAAGGCTACTAGAGTAAGATTTGAAGAGAAAGACGGTAAACAGGTAAGAGTAGCAGTTGCTTGCGGCTCTGTACTGAAGTAAGTTGAGGCTGACGATGAGTAGATTACAAAAAACTTATAAAAATGAAGTAGTTGGTAAGTTAAGAGATAAGTACCAGTACAAGAATATTCACCAAGTTCCAAAGCTTGAGAAAATTGTTGTTAACTGTTGTACTAAAGATGCTGTTACAAATTCTAAGGTTGTTGACTCAATCATTAAGGATTTAACTGCAATCGCTGGACAAAAGCCTGTAGTGGCAACTGCTAAGAAATCAATCGCATCTTTTAAAGTTAGAGAAGGTATGCCACTAGGTGCTTCTGTAACTCTTAGAGGTGAAAGAATGTATGACTTCTTAGACAGATTGATCACAATATCTTTACCAAGAGTACGTGACTTTAGAGGTGTTTCTAAGAAAGGTTTCGACGGACGTGGGAATTATACACTAGGTCTTAAAGAGCAAATTATGTTCTCTGAGATTACATATGACCAAATCGATAAGGTTAGAGGTCTTGGTGTATCAATTGTTACGACTGCAACAAATAACGATGAAGGTCGTGAGTTATTAACTTTATTAGGAATGCCTTTCGCAAAATAATAAATCTTGAGGATGAGATAATGGCTAGAAAAGCAAAAATCGTTAACAACGAAATGAAGAAAAGACTAAGCTCAAAGTATGCTCCTGTAAGAGCTGAGCTTAAGAAGATTATTAATGATACTAACTCTACAGATGAGCAAGTAGCGGAAGCAACAATTAAGCTTCAGAAGCTACCAAGAAACTCTTCTTCTGTAAGAGTTAGAAATAGATGTGTATTAACTGGTAGACCAAGAGGAAACTACAGAGCATTTGGACTTTCAAGAATTAAGTTCAGAGAATTAGCTCTAAGTGGAATGATTCCTGGTGTAACTAAATCAAGCTGGTAATTAAGGAGCTGACTTATGATGACTGATCCTATTGCGGATATGCTGACTAGAATGAGAAATGCGATTAAAGCGGGTCACGACAGAGTTGAGTTTCCTGCTTCAAAAGCAAAAGCTGGTCTTTGTAAAGTTTTAAAAGATGAAGGATATATTCGTTCTTTTAAGATTATCGCTAAAAGCAAAAATGATATTAAAATTAAAGTTCTTTTTAAAGAAGATGCTATTGTTGGCCTAGAGAGAGTATCTAAGCCTGGTCTAAGAAGATATTCAGGTTATTCTGATATTCCTAGAGTAATTAGTGGTCTTGGAACTGCGATCGTTTCTACTTCTAAGGGAATTATTTCTGATAGAGAAGCTAAGAAACTTAAAGTAGGCGGAGAAATTCTCTGCAACGTATGGTAGGAGTTTACAATGTCTAGAATTGGTAAAGTACCTGTAGAAATTCCAGAGAAAGTAGAAGTTAAAGTTAATGGTGCTCACGTTGCTGTTAAGGGTCCTAAGGGACAACTAGAGTATACTTTTACTGATAAAGTTACAATTTCACTTGAAGACAAAAGTGTTGTAGTTAAGCCTGTTGATGAGTCTAAAGAGTCAAGATCTCTTTGGGGAACAACAAGAACATTAGTAAACAATATGGTTACTGGTGTATCTGAAGGTTTTACAAGAACACTAGAGTTTAACGGTGTTGGTTATAAAGCAGCTGTAAGTGGTGGAACAATCACTTTAAACCTTGGTTACTCACATCCAATTGACTATGTGTTGCCAACAGGTGTAGAAGCTAAAGTTAACAAGAACGTTATTGACCTAACTGGTTGTGATAAAGAACTTGTTGGTTTTGCAGCAGCAAAAATCAGATCATTTAGACCACCAGAGCCTTATAAAGGTAAGGGTGTTAAATACTCTGACGAAACAATTATTAGAAAAGCAGGTAAGGCTGGATCTAAGTAAGATCCGGCTTTCGCCGTTTATTAACATTTGCCTTGAAATAGCAAAGCTTAGGGTGGAGAAAATATGAGAAAGCAAAATGGCAAGATAATCAATGCCGCACAATCTCGTCGTTACCGTAGAAAGTTAGCGATTCGTTCAAAAATTAATGGTTCAGCAGATCGTCCAAGAATTTGTGTATTCCGTTCAAACAAAAATTTATCTGTACAGGTAATTGATGACAATGCTCAGCAAACACTTTTTTCTGTTCAAACATACGGAAAAGATGCTGTAGGCGCTGGAAGCAATAAAGAAGCAGCAAAAACTGTTGGTGCTAAAGTTGCTGAAGGATTAAAAGGGAAGAACATAACTACTGCTGTATTTGATAGAAGTGGTTATAAGTACCATGGTGTTATCGCAACTCTTGCTGATAGTGTAAGAGAAAACGGAATTCAGATTTAAGGGGCATCTCATGACTGAAGAAACTAAAGTAGAAGAAACAAAAGTAGAAGCGAAAGCTGAAAATAAGAAAGCTCCAAAGAAGAAGCAAGGAACTAGAAAGCCTAAGGCTGCGGCACCTGTTTCTGAATTTGAAGAAAGAGTAGTAGCTGTTAACCGTGTTGCTAAAGTTGTTAAGGGTGGTAGAAGATTTTCTTTTGCTGCACTAATGATCGTTGGTGATAAGAAAGGTAGAGTTGGTTACGGTTTAGGTAAGGCGAAAGAAGTACCTGAAGCAATTAGAAAAGCAACTCAAGCGGCACAGAAAAGTATGATTAACGTACCTCTAGATAGTGGAACTATTCCTCACGAAGTAACTGGTGAATTTGATGCAGGTAAGATCCTGTTTAAGCCGGCTGCTAACGGTACAGGGGTTAAGGCTGCTGGTGCATGTCGTTCAATCATGGAACTTGCTGGTGTAACTGACGTATTAACAAAATCTCTAAGAGGAAATAATCCTCACAATATCGTAAAGGCAACTTTTGATGCTCTTAAGAACTTAAGAAGTGTTGATCAAGTAGCTAAGATTAGAGGAAAAGAAGCTCAAGGGCTTAGAATCAAGTAGTTGAGGATATAAAAATGGCCGGAAAAACTATAACTGTAAAATTAAAGAAAAGTACTATTGGTTGTACTGACAAGCAGAAGGCAAATGTTCGTGGACTAGGTCTTAGAAAGACTGGAACTGAGAAAACATTAGAAAATACACCTGCTGTTCGTGGAATGATCAAGAAAGTTATTCACCTTTTAGACATAAAAGAGAACTAAGACCATATTGGGGAATTATATGTTGACGTTAAATAATCTTAGCAGCCCAAAGGGCGCACATAGAAATATAAAAAGACTAGGTCGTGGACAAGGTTCAGGGCAAGGTAAGCAAGCTGGTAAAGGGCACAAAGGTCAAAAGGCGAGAGCTGGTGGCGGTGTTAGAACTGGTTTTGAAGGTGGGGCAATGCCACTATATATGAGACTTCCTAAGAGAGGTTTCTCTAATGCACCATTTAAAACTATTTACGCTGAAGTTAACCTTGCGATTGTTGAAGCAAAATTCACAACTGAAGAAGTTACTCGTGAAGCGCTAGTTGAGAAAGGTATCCTAAAAGGTATCAATAAAAGAAGACCAATTAAAATTCTTGGTAACGGAGAGCTTTCAAAATCGTTAACTTTTGTTAATATTGATAAGTTTTCTAAATCAGCTGAAGAAATGGTTTCTAAGGCTGGCGGAAAAATCGAAACTAAAAAGTAAGGATTTTAATAAATGTCTACTGCTCATGGAAAGCTAGAAGAGCTTAAGAAAAAAGTATTTTTCACGTTTTTATTACTTGCCGTATATAGAATGGCTGCGCAAATACCAGTTCCTGGTGTAAATGCCGCAGCTATTGCTTCATACTTTGCTGAAAGTGGTGGCGGGATCTTCGATCTTATCAACACTTTCAGTGGTGGTGCCTTTAAAAGGTTCTCGGTTCTTGCACTAGGAATTATGCCGTATATTACGACATCAATTATCTTCTCTTTATTAGGAGAGGTGATTCCGCAGATTCAAGAACTACAAGAAGACTCGGAAGGTAATAAGAAAATCCAAAAGTGGACAAGATATGCAACTGTTCTTCTCTGTGCCGTACAGGGATGGGGAATGGCCGTTATGTTTGAAGGGTTCAAGAGTGCTGGTAATATTCCAGTTATTCCAGAGCCTGGAATGCTTTTCAGAATTACTACAGTGATCACTCTTTGTGCCGGGACAATGTTCCTACTTTGGCTTGGTGAGAGAATTACTGAGTATGGACTTGAAAATGGTATCTCATTAATTATCTTTGCTGGTATTGCTGTTGAGTTACCAGCTGAAATGATGCAAAAACTTACTCTTTATAGAAATGGTGAGCTTTCAGGAATTAGCTTATTAATTACAGTAGCTGTAATCCTAGCAGGATTCTTCATTGTGACGTTTATTGAAAGGTCTCAAAGAAGCGTTCCTGTTCAATATGCTAAGAAAGTTGTTCACAATAGAGTATATGGTGGAGCTCAGAGTCTTCCTATTAGGGTAGATACTGGTGGAGTTATGCCTCCTATCTTAGCATCATCACTATTGGCTGCTCCGGCGACTATGGCAAACTTTGTAAGCCAAGGTCACCCATTAAAGCCATACTTAGATACAGTTATTCAATCTCTGTATCCAGGGCAACTATTATTTAATATTTTATTTGCTCTATTAATTGTTTATATGACGTACTTCTATGCACCTATTCAGTTTAAAACGAAGAAGGTGGCTGAGATGTTACAAAAGAATAATGCTTTTGTTCCAGGTGTTAGGCCAGGTGCAAAGACTAAAGAGTACTTAGATTTCATTTTAAATAGAATGACATTCTTTGGAGCTTTATTTTTGGTGGTAATTTGTATTCTGCCAACGATCATTACAGGTGCTAATACAAGGTTTGGTGGGACGTCACTACTTATCCTGGTTAGTGTTTGTGTGCGCGTGATGATGAATGTTCAAGCTTTCATGTTCTCTGATAGATATGAAACAGCTTACAAGTCTCGCGGAAAATATAACGGACAAAATAGAAGGTTTTAATGAAGCCACAATTGATATTACTAGGAGCTCCTGGAACTGGTAAGGGAACTCAGGCAAAGAAAATTGTTGAAAATCTTGGTTATAGCCATGTTTCAACAGGTGACTTGCTTAGAAATGAGATCGCTAAAGACTCGGAGCTTGGTAAGAAGGTTAAGGGGATAATTGATAGGGGTGACCTTGTTAATGATCAAGTGGTTTTAGAGCTTTTGAACGCTAATTGCGATATAGAAAATTCTGCTTATATATTTGATGGATTTCCTAGAAATATTGAGCAAGCACAATTGCTTGAAGAGCACGTTCTTAAGGGCGCGGATTCTAAAGCAATATACTTTAATATAGATTTAGAGGTTTTGGTTGAAAGAATCTCTAATAGAAGGATCGCTCCAAAGAGTGGAGAGATTTATAACCTCCTTTCTAGGCCACCTAAAGTGGAAGGAAAGTGTGATGTTTCTGGTGAAGATCTTATTCATAGAAAAGATGACAATGCAGAAACAGTTAGAAATAGACTGGAAGTCTTTAAGAATACTATTGCCCCTATTTTAGATTATTATGAATCAAAAGGTGTTTTAGTATCTATCGATGCTTCGAGATCAGCTGATGAAGTTTATGGTCTTGTTGTTGAAGCTGTAAATAAATAGAGTTTAAATATATTTTTATCAATATATGTTGCATAATGATTCCGCTTTAGATATAAGGCAGGGATTAGTGGAGTTTTCGCTTAATGGCAAATACAGAGGTCCTAGAGATTGAAGGTGAAGTTGTAGAGCTTTTGCCGAATACGAAGTTTAAAGTAAAACTGCCTAATGGGCATAGTGTAATAGCCCATATTAGTGGGAAAATGAGAATGCACTTTATTAAAATCCTCCCAGGGGACAAAGTGCTTGTTGAAATTAGTAAATATGATCTTTCTAAGGGAAGAATCACATATAGAAGTAAAGGCCGGTAGGCTGTATTACTGTTAAAGAGGATGTTATGAAGGTTAGAGCGTCAGTTAAAGTAATGTGTAAAGACTGTAAAGTTATTAAAAGAAAAGGTGTATTAAGGGTTGTTTGTAAAGCAAACCCTAAACATAAGCAAAAACAAGGTTAAAACCTTAGGGGAGTGTAGCTATGGCAAGAATACTTGGTGTTGATATTCCTCGTAATAAGGTGGTTACTGTTGCTTTAAGATCAATCTATGGTGTTGGTCCAAAAGTAGCTGAAGAAGTACTCACTAAAGCGGGAATTGATTTAAACAAAAACTCTAATGACTTAACTGAAGAGGAAGCGAATAATATTCGTCTACTTCTAGAGGGAGAGTATACGGTAGAGGGTGATCTTAGAAGACAAATTGGTCTGAACATTAAGAGATTAAAAGATCTTGGATGTTATAGAGGAATTCGTCATAGAAAAGGATTACCTGTAAGAGGACAGAGAACTAGTACAAACGCAAGAACAAGAAAAGGTCCTGCGAAAGCAATTGCTGGTAAGAAGTCTATCAAGTCAATGAAGTAGTAGAGTTGGAGTGAAAAATGGTTAAAAAGACTGCTGGAAAGAAAAAAGTCAAAAAGAACATTCCACATGGTATCTGCCATATTCAATGTTCTTTCAATAATACAATTGTAACTTTTACAGATCCTAATGGTGGAGCAATTGCTTGGGCGTCAGCTGGGCAACTTGGTTTCCGTGGATCAAAAAAGTCTACTCCGTTCGCGGCTCAGGTTGCATCTGCTGATGCTGCTAAGAAAGCGATGGAGCATGGATTAAGTTCTGTAGACGTAAGAGTTAAAGGTCCTGGAGCTGGTAGAGAAAATGCGATTAGAGCTCTAATTGGTGTTGGATTGAGAATTACATCTGTTGCAGATAAGTCACCAATCCCTCATAATGGATGTCGTGCACCGAAAAGAAGAAGAGTTTAATCGTAATAATTAAGGAGATTATCCGTGGATAATTTTGTAGCAAAAAATTGGACGAATATGATCAGACCTGTTTCTCTTGAAGCAGATAATGAGAGTATGAAAGCGAACTATGGAAAGTTTGTAGCCAAGCCTTTAGAGAGAGGTTATGGACAAACTTTAGGTAACTCTCTTAGAAGAGCACTACTTTCTTCACTTCAAGGTGCAGGAATTGTTGCTATCAGAATTGAGGGTGTAGAGCACGAGTTCGGTACAATCAATAACGTAAAAGAAGAAGTTTCTGAAATTATCCTTAACTTAAAAGAAGTATTTTTTAAGTTAAAAGGTAAAGAAGATACTGTACTTACTCTTGAGAAGAGCGGAGAAGGTCCTGTAACAGCTGGAGATATTTCAGAGAGTGCAAGCCTTGAGGTTCTAAATCCAGAGCACGTTATATGTAATATTTCCTCAGGTGGTTCAATTAAGGTTGAACTTAAGGTAGCAAGAGGAAAAGGTTATGTTACAGCATCAGAAAATAAAGAAGAATATGATCTTCCTGTAGGATGGATCTATGTTGATACTCTTTTCTCACCTGTACACAGAGTTAACTTTACAGTTACAAACTCACGTGTTGGTAAGAGAACAGATTTTGATAAGCTTACTTTAGAAGTATGGACAAATGCTGGAATTCAACCACAAGACGCAGTTGCTTTCTCTGCAAAGATCCTAAGAGATCAACTTGCAGTATTCTTAAACTTCGAAGATGAAGAAGAAGTTGTAAGATTAGAAAAAGCACCAGCGCAAGCTTCTAGCCCTGCTAACAGCGCTCTTTTAAAGCCTGTTTCAGAATTAGAGCTTTCTGTACGTTCTGCTAACTGTTTACAGAATGCTAACATCAAGTACATCTATGAGTTAGTTTCTAAGACAGAAGGTGAAATGTTAAGAACTAAGAATTTTGGTCGTAAATCGTTAAATGAAATTAAGGAAATTCTCAGTAACATGGGACTTGGACTTGGAATGAAGGTAGATTCAATTATGAAAGACCTTCAGGACGGTGAATAAGTTTTAAGCTGAGGGCTCAGTTGGAGTTGTAGTTATGAGACATCAAAAGCATAAATATAGAATTGGTAATGGTCCGGCACACAGAGTTTCTCTTATGAAAAACCTAGCAATCGAAGTTATCGATCACGGGAAAATTAAGACAACTGTTACAAAGTGTAAGGCGATTAAGCCATACGTAGAAAAGCTAATCACTATTGCAAAGGAAGACACTGTTGCAAACAGAAGACTTGCTTTCAAAAAATTAAACAATAAAGAAGCTGTTCAGAAATTATTCACTGACGTTGCTCCTAAGTTTAAAGATAGAAATGGTGGTTACACTAGAATTATGAAAATGGCAGATGCGAGAGTTGGAGACAACGCTCCTATGGCATACATTGCTCTAGTAGATTAATTATTTTTAAATTAAAGTAATTTATTAAAGCCTTCGGTTTCCACCGAAGGTTTTTTTGTTTTCGGATTCGTTATGTCTATTAGTTCAAAAGTTTTGATTATTACATTAGTTCTAGGTGCAACATTGGCTTATTCTCTTTTTGAGAAAAAGCAATTCACAGAAATGCTAAATGTTGCTGAAGATGAGCCAGTTCTAAAGCAATTGCCAGAATTCAAATTAACCAACTTTTACACTAAAGAAGAGTTAACTAAAGAGAGTTTTAGCTCGACGAATGGGTTCTTTGTTCACTTTTGGGGAACATGGTGTGCTCCATGTGAAGCAGAGTTTCCTGAGTTTTTAAAATTCGCTGAAAAATTTGAAAATGATAATGTTCAATTTTTACTTCTATCAGTTAATGATGACGATCTGAAAATTAAGAAGTTTTTAAAGAGATTTGGAGATCTTCCAAAGAATGTGATCATCTCTCACGATAAATCAGGTAAGAGTATGAACCTTTTTGGAACAGTGAAAGTTCCAGAGACTTATCTCTTTGATAAAAACTTCAAAAATATAAAGAAGTTCATTGGGCCGCAGTCATGGGAAATGGAGGCATTTGCTCCAAGAGTGAAGAGACTAATATTTGGTCAGTAGCTTAAACCCATACTAGTAAAAAAATAGACAGAAATACACATTTTCAATGGTTTAACTCTGTTTTTATGTCAAATTTATCAACAAATAAATCTAAAGAATAAATTTCAATTGCCGAAAAGTTAGACAGTAAACGCTTCTCTCGTAGAAGTTATTGTTCACATTATTTAGTGAAATGGAGTGAAAAATGATTAACTGGCAAGAAATTAAAGACCTACACGTTATCTCAAAACTGGAAGAGATTTTAAGTAAGTGGTTTGGTGTAGAGCAAATCTACTCAGATATGCACTATAAAATCAGAAGTGGTCATGTAGATAAGGGTTATGATTTTAAGAATCACTTCTTTAAAGTGCAGATGCAAATGAACCATGGTTATAACTACATGGGACAGGATATTGAAAAAGTAACAGATGCTCTAGAGGGTGAAGATGATAAGGCAAGATCATTCGAGACTTTCTTTAAGCACGTTAAAGGTGTGGGAGCTAAGGTTGAAATTGGTGGAGAAGTTTTAGGTAGTGTATTTGCTTATCCATTTGTTTCAAGCTCGATTACTGAGGAAGAAGTTGAAGAGATCAAGAAGCACATGATTGCTGAAGGTGCTAACGAAGCCGATGCAAGTGCTGCGGTTGATGGCCTTAGAAGACTTTATCCAAGAGAGATTGAATATCTACAGGAGCTAGTTGAGCTAGTTGCTGATGAGATAAAGACATTTCACTCAGAAATCTCTAAGCGTGAATCAAGAATTAAAGAGCTTAACTCTGAGCTTGGAGATAAGTATAGATATCATATGATGATTGGGAAATCGAAAGGGATGCAGCAGATCTATAGATTGCTAGAAAAAATCTCTTCTTCAGAGTCATCAGTACTCATTCAAGGTCAAAACGGTACAGGTAAGGAGCTCGTTGCTAAGGCGATTCACTTCTACTCACCAAGAAAGGAAAAGCAATTTGTTGCTCTAAACTGCTCAGCATTTAACGATAACCTTTTAGACTCGGAACTATTCGGTCACATGAAAGGCTCATTTACTGGTGCTGTTAAAGATAAGGCGGGACTTTTTGAAGTTGCAAATGGTGGAACACTATTCCTGGATGAGATTGGGGATACCTCTCTTAGTATGCAGGTAAAACTGCTTAGAGTCCTTCAGGAAGGAACTTACTTACCAGTAGGTGCTCATGCGCCTAAGAAGACTGACGTTAGAATTCTAGCGGCAACAAATAAAGATCTTAAGGCGATGATGGCAAGTGGTGAGTTTAGAGAAGATTTATATTATCGAATAAATGTTATTAACGTTAACCTACCTTCGTTAAAGGATAGAGCGGAAGATATTCCAATTCTTATGGATCACTTCTTAAAGAAGAGATGTGACGAGTCTGGGATGGCAATGAAGCAATTCTCTAAGAAGTGTATGGAGATTCTCCTGGACTATCATTGGCCAGGAAACGTAAGAGAGCTTGAGAATGAAGTTGAAAGACTCGTTGTTCTTGCTGGGGAAGATAAGATGATTACTCCTGATCTTCTTAGTCCAAGAATTCTAGAATCTGGTGACAAGCCTGTGGCAGTAGCTAGAGGAATAAATACAAACGGTTCACTAAAAGATGCGCTGGAAGAACTAGAAGCAATGATGATTAAGGAAGGACTTAAGAGGTGTAATTACAATAAGTCGAAGTTATCAAAAGAGCTTGGAGTTTCTAGAGCATCTTTAATTATGAAAGTTGATAAGTACGACTTAGATAAGAGAAAGAAAGCGGCTGGAGAGTAATGCGCGCTAAAGTGCAGAGCATTTGATCGGGTAGCTTTATCGTTGTGACCTGTGTACACGTTAGCGACACAAGGCATGGGCGGATCACGCGAATAAATTAATAAGTAATATAGGCCGCTGTGTAAGCGGCCTTTTTTATTTAGTTAGCTCCTCTAAATTCTGATCCATTAAATTTCGTAAAAACCTAAAAATATTAGCAGTTTATAGCGCAAGGGTGCTTGGCGTTAATTGACGCAAGCTGATAGCACTTTCTTGAGCAAAACGGTATGATGTGCCCTCAATTTTTAGGAGGATTTATGGATACCGTTTTAGAAGAAAAACGTTCTCTATTACTAGAAAAAAGAACACAAGCCGACCTTGGTGGTGGAGCTGCAAGAATTGAAAAGCAACACTCTCAAGGAAAATATACAGCCCGCGAAAGAATCGAAAGATTAATAGATCCAGGGACATTTATTGAATTTGATAAATTTGTAACTCATCGTTGTAAAGATTTTGGTATGGAAAAAACTGAATATCTTGGTGATGGAGTTGTGACTGGGATCGCGGAAATTAACGGTCAAAAAGTGGCCCTGTACTCTCAAGATTTTACATGTTGGGGTGGAGCACTTGGTGAATATCACGCAAAGAAGATTTGTAAAATAATGGACTTTGCTCTGGCCAATAGAATACCTGTTATTGGTATGAATGATTCTGGTGGAGCGAGAATTCAAGAGGGTGTTGACGCCCTTGGTGGATATGCAGAAATCTTTTATAGAAACGTAAAATGTTCAGGAGTTATTCCACAGATTTCTCTTATCATGGGACCTTGTGCAGGTGGAGCAGTTTATTCTCCAGCAATTACAGACTTTATTTTCATGGTTGATAAGTCTTCTTATATGTTTGTTACTGGGCCTGATGTAATCAAGACAGTGACTCACGAAGAAGTGACTAAAGAAGAATTAGGTGGAGCTAAGACACATAATGAAACTTCTGGTGTCGCTCAGTTTATAAGTCAAGATGAAGACGAGTGTTTTGAGAGAGTGAGAGAGCTTCTTTCATACTTACCAGCAGCTTGCTATACGAAGCCATCGCCAAAGTATACGGCTGACCCTGTAAATAGAGATAATACAAAGTTAAAAGAACTTGTTCCGGCAAACCCTAAGAAGCCATACGATATGAATGAGATTATTTTAGATATCGTTGATGATTCGCACTTCTTGGAAGTTCATAAAGGGTGGGCGAAGAATATCATTGTTGGTTTTGCTTCTATTGGTGGAATTAAAATTGGTATCGTTGCAAATCAACCACAGGTACTTGCTGGAGTTTTAGACATAGACTCTTCTTGTAAGGCGGCACGCTTTATTCGTTTCTGTGACTCTTTTGATATTCCAATACTAACACTTGTTGATGTTCCAGGATTCTTGCCGGGGACTGTTCAAGAGTATGGAGGAATTATTAAACATGGTTCTAAGCTCTTATACGCTTATGCGGATGCGACAGTTCCAATGATTACTTTAATTACACGTAAGGCCTATGGTGGAGCTTACGATGTTATGGCCTCTAAGCATATTAGATCAGATGTAAACCTTGCTTACCCTACAGGTGAGATTGCAGTTATGGGCGCTGATGGTGCAGTTAATATTGTTTTTAGAAACGAGTTAAAGGGACTAGAAGGAAAAGCCTACGATGATAAGAAGGCAGAGCTTGTAAAGAATTACGAAGATAGATTTGCAAATCCTTATAGAGCAGCAGAAAGAGGTTATGTTGACTCTGTTATTTTACCAGAAGAGACAAGAGCTAGAATCTATGAATACCTTGTAGTTCTAAAGAATAAAGTTGTTGATAACCCAAAAAGAAAACACGGGAATATTCAATTATGATAAGGCAACCAGAGAATAAGAGTAGAAGGATATTAATTACCAATCGTGGTGAAATTGCATCTCGAATTGCTAAGGCATGTAGAGAGCTTGGTCACACAGCAATTGGTATTTGGACAGATAACGAAGTACACGCAACACACTTACAATTTTGTGATGAGTGGGTACACCTAAAGGGGAGTACTAATGCTGAGACTTATTTAAATATTGATAATCTAGTGAAGGTTATTAAGGAAAATAATGTCGATGCTGTTCATCCTGGTTATGGATTCTTGTCTGAGAATGCAGACTTCGCAAAAAGAATGGAGAGTGAGGGAATTGTTTTCATTGGTCCAAATGTAGAATGTATTAAAGTGATGGGTGATAAGGCGACATCAAAGCAACTTGCTAATCAAGTTGGTGTGCCGACTGTTCCTGGAACAGATAAGGCCGTTGAAAGCGTTGAGGAAGCAGTCGAAATTTCTGCGAAAATTGGTTATCCAGTTCTATTAAAAGCGGTTGCCGGTGGTGGTGGTCGTGGAATGAGAGCGTGTGCTAATGAAGAAGAAGTACGTGCAAATTTTGAAGCAGTAGGGAGAGAATCTCTTGCAGCCTTCAATAATGGCGACCTACTTGTTGAAAAATTAATCGTTAACCCAAGACATATTGAAGTTCAAATTCTTGCAGACAAGAAAGGTAACGTTTATCACTTCTTTGAAAGAGAGTGTTCTATTCAAAGAAGACACCAGAAGATTATTGAAGAAGCGCCATCTCCATTCATTGGTGACGATGAAGAGTTGAGACAAAATGTTTGTGAAACTGCTGTAAAGTTAGCGAAGGCCGTTAACTATGATTCTGCGGGGACTGTAGAATTTATTATGGGAGAGGATAAGAGTTTTTATTTCTTAGAGATGAACACTCGTATTCAGGTAGAGCATCCTATAACAGAAGAGATCACAGGAATTGACCTCATTGTTTGTATGATTCAATCGGCCCTAGGTGATGATTTAGGATTTCCAGGACAAGAGTTCATTAAGAGATCTGGTCATGCAATAGAATGCCGTATTTGTGCAGAAGACCCGATCACAATGTTACCTGCTCCAGGGCTAGTAACTGGATTTGAAACGAACTTTCCTCAAGGAATTCGTTTTGATCACTGTCTTTATAAAGGGCTAAATGTAACGCCTGACTTTGATCCTATGGTTGGAAAGCTCGTTGCAAAGGGAATCATTAGAGATGTTGCTGTTAGAAAAATGAAAGCAGCTCTTAATGGTCTCTTCATCGAAGGACTAAAGACAAATAAACCACTTCTAAAAGTGATAATGGATAACCAAAATTTCATCGATGGAAAGTACTCTACAGACTTTATTAAAGTAGAGAATCCAAATGATTTAGTTAATACAGATTTAAATCACATGAGATTTTATAAGATGCTTGCCGCTGTTGAAGCGAGAAGGATGGGTATGTAATCATGAGAACGTATCTAATAGATGAAGAAAAAAGTGAAGTGATTGTTGATCTTACGAGAACAAAAGTTCACTCTAGTGAACTAGTGGAGTTTGATTTTTCAACAATCGAAGATAATGAACTTAAAGATCAAAAGACTATTTTTGTAAGACAACTCTGTGGTCAATACTTTGTGTCTGAAGATAATAAGCGTTGGTCAAAAGTTTCGAGACAAGATCTTCCTTCTAGAATGTTAAATGTAAATAGAGTTTTTGATGTCTATAGAGGGTATAAACCTTCTGGTCTTAGTGGTGGAAATGAGGGAGAGCTTCTTACTCAGATGCCAGGAAAGATTGTAAAAATCTTACCACAAGTTGGTGATACCGTTGAGGCAGGACAAACACTTATTATTTTAGAGGCCATGAAAATGGAAAATGAAATTAAGTGTGGTGTGAATGGAGTTGTTAAGACTATTCACGTCTCTGAAGGAGATGCATTAGAGCAAGGTGTTCTAATGATGGAAATTGAAGCAAATTAGGAGAAGAGATGTCCTTTAATAACGGAAATAATCCGAACGACTTTATCAATGATATCGATCGTATGAAGAATGAGTTTAGAAATAGCGCTAAGTTTCTAGGCCCAATTATTGTAATTGGTCTTTTAGTAATAGGTGCCTTTACTTCTTTTTATACGGTTGAGCCAGACGAGGAAGCAGTCGTTATCAGGTTTGGAAAGTATCTAACAACAAATCCTCCAGGGCTTCACTTTAAAGTTCCAATGGGTGTAGATCAGGTTATTAAGGTCAAAACGAAGAGAGTTCTTCAGGCTGAGTTCGGATTCAGAACTCAGGACACGAGAACGAGAAGAACGACTTATTCATCAAATAGCTATAAGACTGAATCACTAATGCTTACTGGTGATCTTAATGTAGCGGATGTTGAATGGGCCGTTCAATTTCAAATTTCTGATCCATTTAAATATCTTTTTCAGACATCTTCGCCAGAAGTAAATATTAGAGATGTTTCAGAGTCAATAATGAGAAGAGTTGTTGGTGATAGATCTGTAACAGACATTCTTACTACTGGGAAAGTTGAAATTGAAACGAGAGCTCTCGTTCTTATGCAAGAAGTTTTGAATAAGTACGATATGGGAGTTCGAATTGTGACTGTTAAGCTACAAGATGTTAATCCACCTGAAGTGGTGAAACCATCTTTTAATGAAGTGAACGAAGCTAAGCAGGAGCAAGAGAAATCAATAAACCAAGCAGAGGGAGAGTATAATAAAATTATTCCTGAAGCGAGAGGTAAGGCCCAGAAGCTCATTAGTGAAGCTGAGGGGTATGCTAGTGCAGAGGTTAATAGATCATTAGGTGATGCGGAAAAATTTGAAGCGATTTTTAAAGAGTATAAGAGAGCGCCTCAGATTACGAGAAAGAGAATCTATCTAGAAACAATGTCTACGATTTTTAAAAGGTTTGAAAATATCACTGTAGTTGATCCAGAAGTGAAAGGATTATTACCAGTATTTAACAAATCTCTAAATGGAGGGAGCAAGTAATGAAAAGTAAATTTATCGCTCCAATTGTAATTATATTATTTATCACTGCTGTCTTGGCTAAGTCATCACTCTTTATCTTACATGAGGGAAGACAGGCCATTATCACTGAATTTGGAAAACCTGTAGGTGAGCCAAAGACAGAAGCAGGTCTACATTTTAAGAAACCTTTTGTACAAGAAGTTCGCTATGTAGATAAGAGAATCCTTTCTTGGGATGGGTTACCAAACCAAATACCTACAAAAGATAAGAAGTTTATCAAAGTGGATACTACCGCAAGATATAGAATTATTGATGCGCTAAAATTTATCCAAACAGTGAGAAATAAGTCTGGTGCTAAGGCAAGACTTGATACAATCCTCGATTCTGCAACTAGAAATATTATTTCTTCTCACAACTTAGTTGAGTCTGTTCGAAATACAAACGCGATTATCGATAAGATCAAAAAAGAGAAAGCCGAAATTGCTGAGAAAATTAAAAATGGTGAAAACTATGTTGAAGAGGGTGTTACTGGGGAAATCGAGAAGATTTATACTGGTCGTGAGCAGCTTAGTCAGCTAATCGTTGAAAAAGCAGATCAAGAGCTGAGAGCTTTTGGAATCGAGCTTATTGATGTTCAACTTAGAAGGATTTCTTATGAGCAATCTGTTGAGAAGAAAGTTTATGAGAGAATGATCTCTGAGAGACAAAGAATTGCTCAGAAAATTAGATCAATTGGTTCTGGTGAAAAAGCTAAAATTGAAGGTCGCCTACAAAGAGATCTTAGAAGGATTCAATCAGAAGCATATAGAAAAGCTCAAAAAATTAGAGGTGAAGGTGATGCGAAAGCGGCAGCAATTTACTCTAAGGCCTTTAATAAGGGTCCTAAATTCTATGAGTTTATAAAGTCTATGGAAGTATATCAGTCTTCATTGAAAGATAAGACGAACTTCATCATCTCTTCGGACTCTGAGTTTCTAAAGCATCTTAAAGGTAGATAATGATTGAATATGTAGTGGCACAAAGCCCTGATGATAGAGTTTTAAAAAAAGCAAGCGAGACCCTAAAGGATGGAGGTCTTGTTTGCTATCCAACGGATACGAATTGGATCATCGTTTGTGATCCTTTCAATAAGAAAGGCTTGGAGAAACTCTACCGTGTAAAAAATGAAGGGCCATTAAAGCATTACAGCTTAATTTGTGACACAATTTCTCATGCAGGAGAAGTTGCTTATATCCATGACAGTGCTTTTAAGATGATTCGAAAAAAAGTTCCTGGTCACTACACTTTTATTTTTGAAGCTAAGAAGAAGATCACAAGAGCAGTTCAGGCAAATAAATCTGATAAAGAAGTTGGAGTTCGCTTTTGTCCTGATTCAATTACACAAAATTTAATCGAAATTCATGGCGATGTTCTTCTCTCTACTAATATAACTGCTGACCTACTTGGTCTAGAGTTAGGAGAGACATTCTACAGCTACCAAATTGAAGAAACTTTTAGAGGCCCTTTGGATATGATTATTGATCCAGGGGAGTATGAGTTTGTGGGCGAGTCAACTATTGTTGATCTAAGCGTAGAAGGCGAAGTTGAAGTCATCCGTGAGGGTGCAGGGCCTTGGCCATGAGTAAGCGACCACTTAATAAAAAGAGAATAGCTATTAAAGTAACGCTTCTAATTCTCGTTTTGTCTTTTTGGTATCACCTCTATCAATCAATGATGTCTTCTGGGAATTAATAGTAATTATCTCCTGCCCAATTACAAAGCGCTGTTAAAATAGGATTAATACTACTTCCCTTTGTATCTAGAACATAATGAATTAGATTATCTCTATCTTGCTTCTTTATAATTTCATCTCTCTCAAGCTCCTTTAGTTGTTGGCTAAGAACCTTGTTGGAAATACCAGGGATTGATCTAAGTAAATTATTAAATCGCATCTCTTTATGAAAATATATTTGCCCAAGAATTTTAATTTTCCATTTACCGCCAATAATATCTAAAGCCGTATATATATTTCTTGTACTTATATCTAACTGATCTTTAGTGAGACTCATCTTAAGTAACCTTTTAGTAATCTATGTTCTTGGTAAAAATCATTATAATAACTATATTACAAAGGGAGTTTATGTGAAACTTATACTATTTATATTTATTCTTTCGAAGGCTGTTTCTGCTCAAGACTATAAATTGCCAATTCTTGGAAGCGGTTTTGTAAAAGTCTATAGGTTAGAGACTGGTCATAACGATAGTCCAGAGGCTTTAGTCTATGCAAGGGGAAAGTGGGGAACAACTCATAGATCAACCCATAATGCTTTTGCCTTTGATCATAATGGTGAAAGGTATTTAATTGATACTGGATTTGGTGAAGGTATTGAAAAGCAGTTTCAAAAAATGCCTTTCTGGGCAAAGCTACTCTTTAGATATGAGCAAACTGAAAATATTAAAGAAGTTCAAAAGCAAAATCCAAAAGGAATATTCTTAACTCATTTACATTGGGATCATGCAAGTGCATTGGAGGAATTTCTTGGCTCAGATGTTATTGTTGATAAAGAGGAGTATAAAGATGCCTTCTCTGAAGGAAGGCCTGAGCACGCTTTTTTAAGTTCTCAATATGACCACTCAGGAATTAATTGGAAATTTATCAAATGGACTAAGAAGAAATATGGACCATTTAAAAAGTATTACGATGTTTTTTCAGATGGCTCTGTTATCTTATTACCCCTTTATGGCCATACGAAAGGCTCTATTGGAGTTTTAGTTAGAGTTTCTTCAAAAGAGAGAATATTTTTTGTAGGGGATAGTGTATGGCATGCATCTCAAATTTATGAAAAATCTCATAAAATGTGGCTCTCTAGTTGTCTAACGGATGGGAGTAAAGAAGAAGTGTTCGAAAAAATAATACTTATGCACAATGTATGGAGGGAGAATAAAGATATTAAATTTGCTCCATCTCATCATTATGAGGCAATTAAATTTATACCTAGCCTAAAGTTGTAAAAACTTTTTACACCCTGGGAAGTCTTTACAGAGTAACTAGAGAAAAGTCCGTAAAATCAATAAAATTAGGGAACTAATCTATTGAGGACCAATCTATGTTACTGGAATTATTGAAGCGTTTCTTCTTTTCATTTTTTCTCTTTCTGAGCTGTTTCTTTTACATCTCAAGCATAAGAGCTGAGAATATTAAGCACTCTGTTGGACTTTATATTTCTCAAAATGGTCTAAATTACTTTAAAAATAACTTAAAAGAAGTTGTCGAGAATAATGGTTTCAATATTGATGAGTTCTTCTATGCGGGAACTCAGATTGAAACTGAAGAGCAAACTCTTGAAGAAATGGTTTCAGACCCTGAAGTTCAGGAGCAAATTGCAGAAGTAAAAGGACAATTGAATAGATTCTTTAGTGGCCTTGATCTTGATAAGCATAAATTTCAAGTTGATATCGAAGGTGTTGCCTTCTCAGCAAATTGGGAAAAGATCTCTCTCGATTTTTACAAGCCTCAAATTACAGAAGAAGAGGAGCCATATGATGTTTTGGTTTACGCTTGGATTGAAGCAACTGACATTAAAATAAGTGTAGATAAGATACATGCCAGAGACTTAAACCATAAGTTTCTAGGTGATGTTGGTGTTGATGGCCTAAAGATAGAGCAAGTTGATAGTAGTGACAAACTTAGAATAGGACTCCCTCTTAAGTTTGGAAAAGATGAGAGTGGGAAATTTAAGTTAGTCGTATCTAAGCCTGTATCAAATATGAATGATGTTAAATTCGATGCTGACTTTACATCACCACTCAAATTACCAGAGATTAAAATTTTAATTAACGATCACGAAGTCTCTCTTAATCTTGAAGAAGTAGAGAAGTTAGTCGTAGAAAAAGAGCCTATGATTCTTGAGAAGATTCAAAGCTCTCTTCAAGGTTTTTTAGAAAATCAAGCGCCTCAAATGATCACAGAAAAAGCAGAGAGCGCACTTGAGGGCGGACTATTTGAAGTTACTCAGATGAATCCTCCGGGAGCACCTGAGGGAAAATTTGTTCCAAAATTTTTATGGAAACTTGGATTAGAAGAATTGAACTTTGTTGGAGATAACTTACACCTAGGTCTTGGAGCTACTGTAGAAGATCCTTCTAGAGGAGTTGTTCCTTTTCCTTCAAAATATACAGCTTTGGATTATCCAAATATTGATAAGTCGGAAGTTTCTGACTATGACATTACACTTGCTCTTAACCAAGGGCTTGTAAATAGAATGATTCAGCTCTCAGCTTTAAGGGGTTATTTTAAAAAGATGGATCTTGACGGTGGAGAGTCAATTGGAATTGAAGGAATGCCTGTTGTGACTTTTAAAGGGAAGGGCAACAATAAGCCAGCAACTCTATCTCTAGAGATTATTTATGAAGTTACTGGATGGCAAAAAGCATTCGTTAGAAATCCAATACATATTAATTTTGATATGAATCTTTCATTCCCAATTGATCCTGCAACAGGAAGAATTAAGATGGTTGCTTCGGGAATTGATATGGACACTGTTTACTTAGACGACAAGTATATTAGGTTATTTAAGTCAAAAGTTAGAAAGTCAGTTAGAGAGCAAATAAAAGAAATGCAGAAAGATATAAACGGAATGGAGATCGCAGATGAAATTCCTGTACCTTCAGACCTAGGTGGTATTCTTTTAAAGAAGCAAAAAACTGAAATTAATGAAAATGGTTATTTAATGATTTACAACAATTATCTTGAGTTATAATAAGAAATAATAAAGAGGTTTTTATGAAATTTTTAACAATTAGTTTAGCAATTCTGATGTCAATGAGTATTTCAGCAAGAGAGTTTGCAGGATTTAGAGTAGAGAATATTACTGCAAAGAAAGCATCTGTTTACTTAGTTGCAGGTAGTGGTGGATTCTCATCTTTTAATGTTTCTAAAGTCTTTAAAAGAATAGGAACATTTAATAGTGACAGAGGTGTTGTCGAAGTACCAGCTGCTCAGTATAAGAATGATGGATGGAGAGGTCCAAGTCATGTTCTTGTTGTTACTCATAACACTGCAACTCACGCTTTAAGTAAGGACGAAGAGAGAAACTTTCAAGATCCTAGATATGTAGATATCACAGATAGAGTTGCTCCGACGGCAGATAATGTTAAGTTCATTCAAAGAGATGCAATTAGCGTAAGAAAACTGAATAATGAAACTAACAGAGTCTTTATTATTTCAAATCAATAAAACGATCAAAATGGGCCATTAATTTGGCCCTCTTTTCTCATAATTTTAGATATTTAGATCTACATTTTCCATCTTTTCTGGTTAAAGTTTCAACTTATGTTAAAATAAGAGCCTATGATAAGTAGGTTTATTGGACTGGTCATTTGTGTTATCTCACTCATTTTGCCGTGGCGATTGAGGGTTCTCTTTAGCGAGTTGCTGGGGTGGTTTACACAATTCATCTACTATACCTATTATGGAATATTAAACTTCATGCTTAAAGAGTTAAAGTCTGAACAGGAGAAGAAATGAACCCTCAAGGTGAGAGTGTTGCAATTCTTTTTTCTGGGGGAACTGACTCTACTCTAACAGCTGCATTGCTAGAAGAGTCATTTAATAAAATACACCTCATTACTTATAATAGATTTGGTTTTCACGAAACTGACAATACTGCCGTTCAAGCGCAACTGCTGAAAGATAAATTTGGAAGTGATAAGTTTATTCATGAAATATTGAATGTAGATAAGTTATTTAAGCACGTTTCATATGAAAATTATTTTTCCAATATCAGAAAATTTGGTCTCTTTAATCTATCTACTTGTGGACTATGTAAATTGTCGATGCATGTTAGAACAATAAAGTACTGTAATGATAATAATATAAAGTATGTTGCAGATGGCGCTAATCAGGCCATGAGTATGTTCCCCGCTCAAATGAAGGGTGTTATTGATGAATTAAAGCGAATGTACGAGCACTTCGGAATTACATACTTTAATCCTGTTTTTGAAATGGATGGACCGGAAGAAAAAGGATTTATTGAAAAATCTAATTTACAGATTATAAGTGATCCAACAGTACCTGAAATAGAAAAGCCCTTGGTATATGATGAAGCTAAGAAGACATTTACTCCAGGTGAGAAGCTCTTTAGTCTTGGCCTTGCACCTAACCCTAATGTAAAGGGTTCTAAGTATGATAGGAAACGTCAGCCGAGATGCTTTCAATTTATTATTTTCAATATTTTTGCAATAAAATACTTTCTGCAAAAACATACATATGATGAATATAGAGATATGACGGTAGATTTCTATAAATCGAAAATATCTAGTATGATTCAATTATTAGAGGGCGATGATAAAAAGCTCAAGAAAATCATTGGGAAATAGTGATGTTTGATCAAGAGTTAGAGTGTTGTGGAGCAGAGTTTGAGAAGAGTCATATTTCTCTATTGGGGCTGCTAACTCTCTCTTTTCCCCTCGTTATTTTATTAACGGTGCTAAAGATAATTCTTTTTCCAATAATTCTTATGAAAAAGATATCGATAATCGACTCATTAATTAATGTGAACCATAAGTTAATAAGACAAAAAAATATTCTCTCAAGGTATAAATGCAACCTAGCGAGTGCAGTATTTAAAGTGTCCCCTAGGCTGTCAGGGCTTATATTCAAATATTTTAATTTTTCAATTTTAGTATTTATTTGGACCCTAATAATTCTTGTTATTTTTAAAGTAGTATAATTATGAAATTTGATCCCATGAAAATTAGAGAAGACTTTCCTGTATATAAAAACAATAAGGAATTTCTTTACTTCGATAATGCCTGCACTAGTTTGAGACCTCAGCAAGTCATTAGTGCTATGAATGAATATTATGAAGAGCATCCATCCTGTCATAATAGAGCGCTTCACCTGTTTGGAGTTAAAACAACTAAGAAGTACGAAGACTCAAGAAAGACCATTGCTAAATTTATTAATGCGCAAAGTGAGAGGGAGATTGTTTTTACGAGAAATACAACTGAGGCGATAAATATCATTGCAAAAGGTATCAATTGGCAGGTGGGGGATAGGATACTCACAACAGAAATGGAGCATAATTCAAATCTCTTACCATGGCAGTTTCTCACTAAAGAGAAAGGAGTTGAGTTAAATCATATTTCTCTTAACAAAGATTTTGATATTAATTTAGAGGACTTTGAAAGAGAGCTATCTGAAAAAAAGTATAGACTCGTCTCTCTTCATCATACCTCTAATGTTACTGGAAGCTCATTGTCTGTGGCACCTCTTGTTCGCATGGCTAAGAAGTATGGAGCCTTAGTTCTCCTAGACTGCGCTCAGGCGATGACAACGTCTAAAATTGATGTTCAAGAACTTGATGTTGATTTTATAGCTTTCTCTTTTCATAAGTGCTTTGGTCCATCTGGAGTTGGTGCCCTGTTTGGGAAGGAGTCTATTTTATCAAGTCTAACTCCTATGCTCTATGGCGGTGAGACTGTCATCGATTCAACTTATGACTCCTGTACCTTTAGTGATATTCCATTTCGCTTTGAAGCCGGACTTCAAAATTACTCTGGAGTCATTGGTACAAAGGCATGTATTGAGTACATTGAAAGTATAGGCATTCAGAATATTAAAAGCCATTTAACTCACTTAAACTCGATTTTGACCGAATTTCTCTTAAGTGAAGAGCGTGTTCAAATTATTGGGCCAAGGGATGCTAATTTGAGAGGCGGGATTATTAATTTTTCTGTTGAAGGCCTAGATCTTGGACAGATCTCATTAGTACTCGATAAGAGTCACAGAATCATGGTTCGAAGTGGTGTTCATTGTTGCCACTCATGGTATCACGAAAAAGAATTGAAACCATCACTTAGAGTTTCTCTAGGGCCATATAATACTGAGGATGAAGTCTTAAAGTTTATTGAGGTTATAAAGCCGATTATAAGATACTTTTAAGGATTTTCTTGGCAAATAGATCATGACCTTCAATGTTGGGGTGTATAGTATCCCCGTTGGGATCTAAGAAGAGGTACTTATTTGTTGTTCGAACAACCTCAGTCAGATCAATTAACTTAATGCTTTTCTCATTTGCAAAATTTTGTAAGGCAAGGTTGTACTCTAGACCTCTTTTTCTTATTCTAGCATTTTGAATTTTTTGAATATCTCCCTCTGTATTTTCCTGAAGAGGCATATTTACAGGAAACTTAATTAGGATAGGAGTTATATTATTGCTCTTAATCTTTTCAACAAGAGAATTTATATTACTTATATAATCTTCTTTGGTTACTCTAGTTTCTCTATCAAGTTTTATTGAGCTTTGATTACTTTTAAGAAACTTGAAGAATAACTTTGGGAACATGAGACCTTTTGCAAAGTTTCTAAGTGTTATTATGCTTTGATCTTTAGCTTGTACTTCTTTATCTGGCACATTATCAGAGTAGAAGAAGCGATAGTAGTCTAAGTCATTTATGACATAAGAGATGAGAATATGAGTTGGTTTAGACTTGATGACTTCATCAATTAACTTTGTTCCTTGATATGAGCTGTATCCGATTTGAGAAAAATTTCTCGTAGCAATATGGTTGTCAGAATAAGTTGAAATTTTAGAGCAGTATGTTTCGTGGTTAGAAACACCCCATCCAAAACTAGGAGATGCGCCCATAAGTGCAACTCTCATTTTTGCTGATGACCATGTCTTATCTGCGGCTCCAATTCTAAAGCCTCTTGAGTCAGTGCTTACTTCAGCACCAAAGAAGTCCTGATGAAGATTACTCTTCACTTTCCAGAAACGGGAGTGATTTTCTTCTAAAACGGCCATGATTTTATCAAGATGTGAGGGGGTGTAGATGATTCTCGATACTCCTTCAAGTGCCAATATTATTAGGATGGCAATAATGAGAGAGATTGAGACCTCTCTAAATATCGATTTATTCATATTTCATTCCTTATTGTCTAAGTATGAACGAATATGTGTTTTGATACAAGTTGCTAAATAGGGAATTTATGGTCCGAAATTAGAAGATGTTGTATCATTAGTATAAGAAAATAAGGGTAAAATGAGCAATTACATTGTAGAGAAATTTAATCAACTACAAAAGCTGTCTTCATATCAATCAGATTTTAGTCTTGATATTTATGACTTCTTTTTGAGTAAGAATCTTTTTAAGAATGGTCAAGCACCTTCTGGAAAACCTGTTCTCTTAAATGCCCTGAGTGATTGTTCTGAGTGCTACTATGGACTTCAGATAGATTCATATGCCGAGGGATGTTTTCATGATTGTGAATATTGTTGGGCCAAATCAGATCTTAGTAAAAAAGAGATGTGGAATAATCCGATGCCATTGCCTATTAATATCTCAGAGTTTTGGGAATTATTCTACATTGTCTTTGAAACAGATAAGGATCATCCTCTTAGGTCAATCCTTGAAAAGAGAACACCACTTAGAATAGGATCTCTCTCTGATCCATTTATGACAATGGATAAGAAGTACGGTGTAACTCTAGAGATGTTGAAAATATTAAATCACTATGAGTACCCAACGGTATTTCTTACTCGCTCTCATCATGTAATTGAACAAAGGTATTTAGATATTCTAAACCCTAGTCTTTTTTCAATCCAAATATCCTTACCAAGTTTGAATGAGAATTTTACAAAAGTTCTAGAGCCTGGAGCACCTCCTCCTATTAAAAGACTTGAGGCATTGAAGACGTTAGTAGATCATGGAATTTGGTGTACGGTTAGATTAAACCCACTTTTTCCAATTTATGCTGACGGCGTTTACTCCAGAAACTTGGCCAAAGGGACACCCTCTGACTTTTTCGACTTCTCTTATATCAAGACATTGTCAGAGTACGGATGCCAGTCTCTGTTAACGGGCTTTGTTCATTTGAACTCCAATGTCGTAGAGTTGATAAAGGAAAAGACAGGAGTAGACTTAAGAAGCTTAATGTCTCAGGAGATGAAGGATCTCGGAGAGGACTTTAGATATTCTTCATCAGAGATTAGAAGTTATTATGAGATGGTTAAGGAGGAGTGCTCTAAGTATAAAATTGAGTTCTCAACTTGCTATCTTGGTCTGGGCGAAGCTTATTTTTGGAAAGATCAGGACCTATGGGATAATAAAGAGGACTGCTGCAATATAAAGAATAAGGTTAGCAGTTTTAAGAAAGAAACGAGGGAGATTCCTATTTTTAAAAGACTGGAGATTGAATCTCCTAATATGAGCTTTTTTCAAAGAGTTCTTCATAGTTTATGGCAGGGGTTTAAGAGTTTCTTTCTTAAAAAGGTATTTGAAAAGTAATGGCTTATATTTTAGGGATTTCTGCTTATTATCATGATAGCTCTGCAACGTTGTTGAAGGACGGGGAAATTCTCGCTTCTATTGAAGAAGAGAAGTTCTCTAGGAAAAAACATGATAAGACATTTCCTTTTGAAGCGATTCGTTTTTGCCTGGGTTTCTCAGGGATTTCATTAGCAGAAGTTGATCAGATAATTTTCTATGATAAGCCATTAACAAAATTTGAAAGACTTCTAGAAACATATGTTTCATTTGCACCATTTGGTTGGAGTTTTTATAAAGCGTCTTTACCAGAGTGGTTTAGTGGAAAGATCTTTCTTGAAAAGACATTGAAGCATGAGCTACAAATGCTTGATCCAACAATCGATTCTTCAAAGAATATTTTATTTTGCGAGCATCACCTCTCACACGCAGCATCGGCTTTCTTTCCAAGTCCATTCGATGAGGCCGTTATCCTTTGCATCGATGGGGTCGGTGAGTGGAATACAACAAGTAGCTGGATAGGTAGAGGAAGCGTCATTGATAAACTTTGGAATATTGATTTTCCCCACTCCATAGGATTACTCTACTCTGCATTTACGTACTACCTTGGATTTGAAGTTAATAATGGGGAATATAAAATGATGGGGCTCTCTCCATATGGAAAGCCTATCTATGCTGATAAAATAAAAGAACATCTTATTGATATAAAAGAAGACGGATCGTTTAGCCTTGATATGAGCTATTTCTCGTATACGACTGACCTTGTGATGACGAATAAAAAGTTTAGTCAGCTCTTTGGACGAGAGGTTCGAAATAGAGACGAGGATATCTTGCAATTTCATATGGATGTTGCGGCAAGTATTCAGACTGTCACAGAGAATTGCGTTTTAAAAATTGCGACCTCTTTAAAGAAAGAGACAGGGATTAAGAACCTATGTCTTGCCGGTGGTGTCGCCCTTAATTGTGTTGCCAATGGAAAACTTAAAGAAGCTAATATATTCGAAAATATTTGGGTTCAGCCTGCTGCGGGAGACGCTGGAGGAAGTTTAGGCTCTGCACTCTCTTGCCACTATCAATTCAATGGGAATTCGAGATCTGCTAGGTCGACAGATGATATGAAGGGATCACTATTGGGCCCAGAGTATTCAAACGAAGAAGTAGAAAGTATTTTAAACTCTAAAGGATGTGTATATTCTAAGAGTGAAAATATTTGTAAAGAAACGGCTCAATATATATCTGAAGCAAAAGTTGTGGGGTGGTTTCAAGGTAGAGCAGAATACGGTCCAAGAGCGCTTGGAAATAGATCGATTCTTGGGGATCCTAGAGACTCTTCAATGCAAAAAAGACTTAATTTGAAAATTAAATATCGAGAGTCTTTTCGCCCCTTTGCCCCCGTTGTTCTAGAAGAGTGTGTCAGTAATTATTTTAACTTTGAGGGCAAGTCTCCCTATATGCTCTTCACTGCAAAGGTTAAGAACTCCTCTCTTCTCGAGAGGAAAGAGTGCAATCTCTTTGAGAGACTTGCTCAGGTGAATTCACCTCTTCCCGCAATTACACACGTCGATCTTTCGGCCAGGTTACAAACAGTAAATCAAAGTACGAATAGTAAGTTCCATAATTTATTATCTGAGTTTTCTTCTTTGAGTGGTTTTCCTGTTTTAATAAATACCTCTTTCAATATTAGGGGAGAGCCAATAGTGCTCACTCCTGAAAATGCAATAAACTGCTTTATGAACACAGAGATGGATATTCTTGTGTTGAATGACTTTATTTTAAAAAAAGAAGATCAGAGTAGGGAGTCATTTAAAGCATACACGACAACTGAACTCAGTGGTGAAGTCACGCAAAAGGTAAGGGCAAGTGTCTCAGAATTAGACTTGAAAAATTTTACGAAGCAATTTTCTATATTTCTCATGTTGGGTGTGGGGATTCTTCTTCCTTATGTATGGAAATATAATTATTCCTTAATTCCATTCATTCTAGGTGCCCTCGTTATTTTGATTTATTTTATACGACCGAGAATGTTAACGATTCTCTATCATCCTTGGACTTGGTTAATGAATAATCTAACCTTTATTAAGGGGCAGTTACTTCTTGTTCTTGGTTATTTCATTATGATTACACCAATTGCACTCATTATGAAGATGATAGGAAAGGATCCAATGAGAAAGAGTTTTTCAAAAGAGAAGGAGACGTACTTTCTTAGAAGCGAAGAAAGTACTTTTGATCCTCAGAGTTTAAAGTTCCCTTTTTAGAAAAGGGCATAGATCGCCGGAAGAATAGAGCTTCCTCCAGCAAGTGTTAAGAATAGACTAAGAATTGCAAACACGAAGAAAATTGGCATCAGCCACCATTTTTTATTTTTCTTAATGAGTAGAAAGATTTCCTTAAGCATTTTGTTATTTGCTTGAAAATTTTCCTTTAGAGTCTTTTTCTTAATGTTCTTCTCGTCCATAATATGGTCCTAGTCTTTAAATAACTTACACAGTCCATTATAAGGTAATTTTGATATTTTCTGTATCTTAAACTGTCCACGGACACCCATATTTGCAACTAGTCCAATGGTTTTAATCTCGACAGACTGCCCTTTAAATGTGGCAACACGGGCCCTTCTAGAGAATTTAAAGCTAACTTGCTCTGTTAACAATAATTCGTCTTCTAAGAAAACTTTCATTTCATATTTATTACCTTTTTTCTTATAGAGGTTGATGTCGGAATAAGGTGCGTAGACATCATGAACGACACAATGAATTTCTCTAGCAAGAGTTGTGGTACTCATTAGTAATAAAAACATTAATATTAAGTTTTTCATCATTCCTATTCCTACTTCAAAAAAAGGTTAATAATATTATTAGCAGCTAAATAAGGAGTTGTTTTTCCCTCTGTTACTTTATCAAGGAGGACGGGAAGTTCCTCTTTTACATCTGGATGCTGCTTTAGCTTTATGTCGATAAGCTCAGCGATAAGCTTGTGCATCCAATCTCTATTTTGCTTTGTTCTTTTTTGATGAAGTTCACCATTTTCAAGAGCTTCTTTTCTATATCTTTCGATCATCTCCCAAACTCCATCAATATTTCTATTTTCAAGAGATGAGATGAGCTGTACTTCTGGTTTCCAAAATGATGTTGGATGTATAATCTGTAAGGCTCCTGAGTAGTGGGCCTTAGTTTGATTTGCTAAATTAACAGAATCTCCATCAACCTTATTAATCACTATAGAGTCAGCTAATTCTAAAATCCCTTTCTTTATTCCTTGTAGTTCATCTCCAGCATTTGGAAGCATGAGAACAAGAAAGAAGTCTACCATAGAGGCCACTTCAAATTCTGATTGTCCGACGCCAACAGTTTCTATGAGGATGACATCATAACCAGCTGCTTCGCAGAGTATTGCCGTTTCTCGAGTCTTTGTGGCAACTCCACCAAGGCTACCAGATGAAGGTGAAGGTCTAATGAAGGCCGAATCATCTTGTGAAAGTTTTTCCATTCTCGTCTTGTCACCCATGATACTACCACCAGAAATTGGAGAACTTGGATCGACAGCAAGTACGGCGACTCTATGCCCTTTAGAGATGAGGTAAAGCCCAAAGCTTTCAATAAAAGTCGATTTACCAACACCTGGGGTACCAGTGATTCCGATTCTTATACTATTGCCAGATTTAGGAAGAAGTTTTTCTAAAAGCTCTTGAGCTTCAATGCGATGGTCCTCTCTCTTACTTTCAATAAGAGTGATTGCCTTTGCAAGGGCCCTGCGACTTCCTTTTAGAATATCTTTTTCGTTGATCTCTTTACTCATTACTTCTTACTATTTTCGATATGGTTAAGGACATCTTCTGCCGCGTATGGAATTGCCGTACCCGGACCATAGATTCCTTTTACTCCAGAGTTGTAAAGAAAGTCATAGTCCTGCTTTGGAATAACTCCACCGGCAACAACTACAATATCTTCACCACCCAATTTCTTTAACTCATTGATAAGATCAGGAATAAGAGTTTTATGTCCGGCAGCTAGAGATGAAACGCCAATGACGTGAACATCATTTTCAACTGCTTGTTTTGCAACTTCCGCCGGAGTTGAAAAGAGAGGGGCAAGGTCAATGTCAAAGCCTACGTCTGCATAAGCAGTAGCGATAACTTTCGCTCCTCTGTCATGACCATCTTGTCCCATCTTGGCAACAAGCATTCTCGGTCTTCGACCATTTTCTTTTTCAAATTTTTCAATTCTCTCTTTGATCATATTCCAGTTCTCATCTTCTTCGTATGCACTTCCATAAACTCCAGAGACTGTTGCCGAGTTTGCATTGTATCTTCCCCAGTGCTTCTCTAGTGCGTCTGAGATTTCTCCGACTGTACAGCGAACTCTCGCTGCATTAACTGCGAGCTCAAGTCCATTACCGATTCCTGTCTTAGCGTATTCAGTAAGGGCACTTAGTGCTTTATTAACTTCTTCATTATCTCTATCTTTCTTAAGTTGAGCTAATCTTTTAATTTGTGATTCTCTTACAGCAGTATTATCGATCTCAAGAATTTCAATCTCTTCTTCGTTTTCAACTTTGTATTTATTAACGCCAACAATTGTATATTCGCCTCTGTCGATTTTGGCTTGCTTAATTGCAGCGGCTTCTTCAATTTTTAATTTTGGAACACCTGACTCAATGGCCTTTGCCATCCCTCCGAGTTTGTGAACTTCTTTCATCAACTCTCTTGCTCTATCTGCAATTTCATTTGTTAGTGTTTCCATCATGTATGAACCACCCCATGGGTCCACAACATTTGTAATACCTGTTTCTTCTTGTAGAATTATTTGAGTATTTCTTGCTATTCGAGCAGAGAATTCTGTTGGAAGTGCAACGGCTTCATCTAGAGCGTTGGTGTGAAGAGATTGTGTTCCACCAAATACAGCGGCCATAGCCTCAACAGTTGTTCTAATAACATTATTGTAAGGGTCTTGTTCTGTTAGTGACCATCCTGATGTTTGGCAATGTGTTCTAAGCATTGTGGATTTTACATTCTTAGGTTCGTACTCGCTTACAATTTCTGCCCAAAGCATTCGAGCAGCTCTAAGCTTTGCAATTTCCATATAGAAGTTCATTCCAATTCCAAAGAAGAAAGAAAGTCTTGGTGCAAAGTCATCAATATTCATCCCAGCAGCAATGGCCGTTTCGATATATTCCCTTCCATCTGCAAGTGTATATGCAAGCTCTAGTGCATTGTCGGCTCCAGCTTCTTGAATGTGATAACCTGAAATTGAAATCGAATTAAACTTCGGCATATTCTTTGATGTGTATTCAAAAATATCGGCGATTGCTTTCATTGATGGAGCAGGAGGGTAGATATAAGTATTTCTAACCATGAACTCTTTTAAGATATCATTTTGAATTGTACCGGAGAGCTTATCTTTTGAAACACCTTGCTCCTCGGCTGCAATAATATAGTTTGCAAGAATTGGAAGAACGGCACCATTCATTGTCATCGAGACAGAAACTTTATCAAGAGGAATAGAATCGAAGAGCACTTTCATATCTTCTACACTATCTATGGCCACACCTGCTTTTCCGACATCTCCACTTACTCTAGGATGATCAGAGTCATATCCTCTGTGAGTTGCTAGATCAAAAGCAACGGATACACCTTGTCCACCAGCAGCGAGGGCCTTTCTGTAAAACGCATTTGATTCTTCTGCTGTAGAGAAGCCAGCGTACTGTCTAATTGTCCAAGGTCTTCCTGTATACATTGTGGCCCTTGGACCTCTAATGAAAGGTGCAAAACCTGGAAGAGTATTAGTATTATCAAAAGATGAGATATCTTCTTTTGTATAGAGAGGCTTAATGTCGATGCCTTCGGCCGACTTCGTTATAAGTGATTCTGGAGATTTTCCTTTTTGCTCTTTGGTTGCAAGTTCTTTCCAGTCATTGATCGATTTCATGGTGCTCCACTTTGTAATTTATTTGATTTCTAAAGCTATCAAAAATTTGGCACTTTTGCACATTTTGGAAATCCTAAGTAGTGGAAAAAAATGCAGAATATCGATTTGTTTTGCGCCGTGCTATGATGGGTAGGAAGGTAGATTTATGGTGGTAGTGCCTCGTCTAACCTGTTGAAACTTCGAAAGGAGAATCGATGACCTCAAGCTTTTCAAGCGATCTCGTTCTAGAGACAAGCCTACAATGTTACTTCTTTGATCAACTCGCGCAGCTAAATCGTATTCAAGCAAATCCATTGGCGAATGAAGATATCTTCTATTCTAGTCTCGTGATGGATAAATTTGGAATGTCTCATCAGCTCTTTGAGCAAAAAGAGGGGCGACCATCTGAGAAAATTCTAGGCCTAAAATTGATGCAGGCTTCTCATCTTCCAAAGAAGAAGAGAATTAGAGAGTTAAAAGATATTGGAGATACGGCCCTTTTTATATGTGGCTTTTTTCAAGACTCATTAAATAAGAAAATAGTCGACGTGAGTTACTATAGAGATATTGGGCAAGCGGCGTATTCAAAGTTAAATCACTTGGTACCTTCATTCTATGATGTAGATTCCTTTTATAATGAATTTTCTAAGAAATTTAATAATGCCGCTCTCTTGATGGAACTTCTTTCAAGAGAGTGCTTAAGTAATGCGAAGGAAGACGATCTTATTTGGATCGCCTCCTAGTTATTAGGCGTCTTCTCTACCGACAATAATAGTATTCCACTTTCTCTTGAAGACTTTCTTTACTTCTTTTTGAAATTCTTCATAAGTAATTTGGTTAATATCAATATTGCCTTGGTGGTACCAATCTAGTCCTAAACCTTGAAGAGTAGGAACAGAATAGATATTTGCATAATCTTCATTTGTTTGAACATTGAGTAATGACTGTCCTTCAATCATTTTCTTAATACGATTAAAGTCTTTCTTGGTTAGGCCATTGTCCTTGAGTTTTGCAATAATTTCTTTGATCGCTTTAATGGCCGGCTTAACTTTATCGTGCCCTGATGCCATATAGATTCCCCAGTATCCGGCTTCAAGGGCCGTGAAATGAATCGGTTGAGCAGAGTAGCAAAGACCTTGTCGGTCTCTCACCTCTACAAATAACTCACTAGACTGTCCTGAGAGATGTGTCGCGATCATCTTTAAAACAATATTTTCTTTCTTGCCAAGTTTTGCACTTGGAATGAAGTGAAAGATTTGTGTTTGCTCTCTATCAAAAGGAATGAAGTGACTCTTTCCAACTTCTGGTTTGATCACTTTTGCCACTAGTTTGTTCTTAGCTCTTTTATCCAAACTAGATATTTCCTTCTTTACCATCTCCATCACTTCTTCAAGTGATAGGTCTCCACAATAACTAATAAGAATTTCTTTTTCGTTTAAATTCTTAGTGTGAAGTTTGATGAGGTCTTCTCTAGAGAAGTCATTAATATTTTCATTTGTTCCAAGAATATTAAAACTATAAGGATGATCTTTAAAAGCAAACTCATTAACTTTAGAGAAGCAATGTCTAATTGGATCTTCTTTTTGGTTTTCAATATGTCTTAGAGTCATTTCCTTTTCATGGGCAATAAATCGTTCATCAAAGCTAGGTCTTAAAAGTGTTGCAAAGAAATCTTTAAATAGACTTGGAGCATTCTCTGTTAAACCATGCATTGTGATTCCATAGGCATTCTTTCCTGTAAAGCCAGAGATATGTGCTGACTTATTCTCAAGATCTTCCTTCAACTTATCGTAGTCTTTATCTTGATGACCTTTAGAAATTGTGCCACTTAGTAAATGATAGATTCCGTTATTAGATTTCTTCTCCTCTGTTAGTCCTCCCTTGATATAAGTGTGAAGTACAAAAGTAGGGTTTAGAGGATTGTGTCTATAGAGAAGGGAGATACCCTTCTTAAGTTCAAGAACTCTAACTTGAGGGTCAAACTTTGAAGTAATTCCCTTCTGCTTAATATTTTTATCTTTTGCAAGGTCTTTAATCTTGGCCGTGTTTTTCTGAAAAGTTTCTAAAACTTTTTGCGCCTTATCTACATCAGTATCCTTAGGAACTTGTAGAGAGATGTGAATAGGTCTAGAAAATATTTCTTTAAAGGTTTGGTTAACTTCTGTGATTGAAGTGTTTTTAATTCTATTTATAAAGTCTTCTTCACAGTTAATATTTCCAGTTTGAGCAAAGCCATGACCAAGAGAGAAGGCGTAAGACTCTAGTGATTCTTTTTCATAAATCTTTGAAGCAATATATTGATTCTTTATCTTTGTAATCTCGTCCTTCTTTAATCCTGTTTTTACGAGCTCCTTGAAGATGCCCTCTAGCTTTGTAAGGGCCTTCTTTAGATTCTTATGAGGTAGGCTAACTCTTAAAAAGTGGACACCACCCTTTGACATAAACATCGTTGAACTTGATGCCCCGTTAGAAAGAGTTCCATCGAGAACAAGATTTCTATGAAGTCTAGAAGTTTCACCGTGGCCCAAAGTACTTAGAGCAAGATCTTCTGCTGCCGCTGTCGCATCAGAATAGGCCGGACCTTGAATTGTAAGAGTGAGTTGAGACATTCTTACATCTTTTTTATGGATACTAAGAGTAGATTCTTTTTTCAGCTTGAACTTTGGGAAAACTGAAGAATCACCCGAAGGTAATTTATACTTTTCAATCGACTTAATAATTTTACTCTTCTGCTTTAAGTCTCCCGCAACTACGAGTAGAGCATTATTTAAATTATAGTGTTTCTTTCTAAAATCTTGCAGCTGCTCTTTATTAAACTTTAAAATAGTCTTTTCGGTTCCAAGAATTGGGTGAGCATAGCCACCTGTGAAACTACTCTTTTGAATTTTTTGAAATGAATATTGATTAGGGTTATCTTGAGATCGTCTGTACTCCTCAAAGACTACTCCTATCTCAGGGTTAAAGTCCTCTTTTTTGAACATCGGATTGGCAACCATATCCATTAAAATATCAGTAGTTGGAATAATTTTTGAATTTGGAGAGTTGATATAATAACAAGTGTAATCAAATGAAGTGAAAGCATTAACTTCTCCACCAAATGATTCAACTTCGTGAGCAATCTCAGCCCCCGGTCTTCTCTTCGTTCCTTTAAAAAACATATGCTCTAGAAAGTGAGCGATACCTTCATCTCTTTTTGCTTCAAGCGCTGAGCCCGCTTTAAACCAAATCTGTACACTTGAACTTGTGGAGCCTGGGAAATCGACAAAGAGAGTTTCAAGGCCATTTTTTAGTGTCATTTGATCGTGTTGCATATATATCCTATTTTGGTAAATTAAACTCATTCTATTATAGTTTAAGGCAGCTTTTTTTTAAGGTAAAAAATTGAAAAATCACCCTATAGAGTCACTTTACATTCATTTTCCCTTTTGTCGACACTTATGTAATTACTGTGATTTCTATAAGAATATACCCGTGGACAAAGAGCTTGAGTACGGGGAGTTTGAAACCTCTTTGGTAGAGGGCTACTCAGAGCTAGAACAATTTTTACTTAGAAATAATTGTGAGATTTCTTCTTTAAATACACTTTATTTGGGAGGAGGAACACCTTCGCTATGGGGAGTTCGCGGAGCTGAATTTTTGAAAAATTTTCTTCTTGAAAGAAATATAAAATTGAGCAGTACTTGTGAATTTACTCTTGAAGTGAACCCTGGAGCGTGGACTCGAGAGGCCTTGTCTAGTTGGCAAAGTAGTGGAGTAAATCGCTATTCTCTTGGAATACAATCTCTTGATGCGAACTTCTTAAAAGTCATTGATAGAGTTCATAGCATTGACGATGTGTACGAGACACTGAAGTTTTTCCATGAGCACAATTTAAGTTTCTCTGTAGACTTTATGTTAGGCCTACCTTTTTCTGAAAAATACAATAGAGATATCTTAAAAGAGCTTGAAGAAATTTTAGACTACGCACCAGAGCATATCAGCTTATATATTCTAACAACTAAGGCCGGCTATATTCATCGAGATCATCTTCCTAGTGAAGAGTATATTGAAAAAGAATATTTGGATGTTGCTAACTTTCTTAGAGGGAAAGGCTTTGATCACTACGAAGTTTCAAACTTTGCTAAAAAGGGAAAGGAGTCTAGGCATAATCTTCAGTACTGGAGAAGTGAGTCTGTCGCAGCACTGGGCGCCTCTGCTACAGGATATCTAAAAGAAGCTGCTACGAGGTTTAAGTGGAAAGTCTTAGAGAGTAAGTATAAAGAAGAGATTCTGACTGAAGATGAACTTCGACTAGAAGAAATCTATATGGGTCTTAGGATCAATCAGCTCTATGATCTCTCATTGCAAATAGAAGATTTAAAAACTCTTGAGCAGGTTATTTCTCACTGGGAGAAGAGCTCTTATCTTAAAGAGAGAGTAGGATATAAATTGAGTTTAAACTCTAGAGGCTTCTTACTCTTGGATTCTTTGATGAATGATCTTTTCAAGTATAAATTAATATGAAATTTGTCTTAGAGACTCTAACAGTGCTTCAAAATGTGGCTTTCTATCATAGTCCCATTTCTTTCTATAATTGAGTGCCGGTAGGATAGAGACTCTTCTTACGCCACTAGTATTTGTAACGCTATTTAAGTGATCAACGCCTTTTTCTGTAATTTGATAGGTGTCGTTTAGAAACGAGCTCTCTAGAGGGACGACGCCATCGTTCTTTCCAATTTTCTTTTGAGTGAAGTCTCTAAAAATTTCAAGTGGTGTGTCCCAACCAAGTTCATCTTCTTTGTAAGAGCCATAATTTACCACTGGAATAGTTCTTATGATTCTTTGATAATCTTCTTCTCTCTTCTCGTTCCTTTTTCTACTTTCCTTGCTTGTGAGACTAAGCATTCCTTCTTCTGAACCACCAAGAAATTGAAAGAGCCATTTACCCATGGATCTTGTAATAGAATTACCAGCAAAAGCATCAGCTACAGGAGATCCGTTGAAGGGAGTTTGAACAGTGATGACTCCTGTTATTTTCTCGAGTAAATCGGGACGGCTAGAAAGAGCTGCAAAAGTATCGAGCCCACCTTTACTGTGTGTAAAGAGGATAATATTGTTTGGAATTTCCTCTAAAACTTGAATGATAAAATCTTTATTTTCGCTCGGAGAGGATTCTGATTCTATGTCTAAGAACTCATAATTGATTCCGTACTCCATTAACCACTCTTCGTGATCGCTGAAAATTTCTCCAAGAGCGTAGTTAACTTTAATGCGTTGATTTGAATTTGAATTAAATGACTCTGAAAGCACTCCAGGTACTAAGAGAACTGTTTGAGATCTGAGAAAGCTGATGAGTAACTCTCTATTAAAAGATGAGCTTTGAATTTGTGTCTTTGCCAGTAAGTACTCTTTACTAATATCAATACCACCAGCAAAGGTGCTGCCGATTAGAGCTAGAAATAGTAAAATTGCCTTAAGTTTAGACACCAGTCAGTTCTCCAACATCACTTTTATGTAATTTAAGTAACTTATAAATAGTCCATTTGAGACTCAATATATTAGTTACAAGACTTGTGCCAAAGCTAAGGTATCGTAATTATTAGATGTCTGGTCTCTTTACGATTTTTTTATTTTCCTTAGCATTGACACTCGCCAGGTTGCTCCCATCTTGAGAAGGAGAAATTAATACGCTTTAGGAGCAGAGAAAAAATGACTACTGAAAATACTGAGAATTTAGAAGCTAAAGTTGAAGATGGAGCGCAAACTTCTAACGAAGTTGAAAATGATAATGTCGAGTCACTAGAGACTAAGCGCGAAGAACAAGGGCCAACTGAAGAAGAGAAGGCACAAGCTGAGCAAGAAGACTTTAAAGCAAAGTTCTATTACTTAGCAGCTGAAATGGAAAATCTTAAAAAGAGACAAGCAAGAGAAACAGATAACCTTCTTAAGTATGGAAATGAAAAAATCTTATCTTCTCTTTTAGATGTTTTAGATAATTTAGATAGAACACTTTCTGCAATCGCAAATGATGAAGATGAGAAAGTTAAAAATATCTACATTGGTGTAGATATGGTTAAGAAACAATTTTCAGAAGTTTTAACAAATAATGGATTAACAGAAGTTGAATCAATCGGTAAATCTTTTGATCCAAATTTCCATGAGGCCATGGCACAGCAGCCGGCAGAAGGAAAGGCCGACGATGAAATTATTTCTGAATTTCAAAAAGGTTATATTTTAAACGGTCGTCTTTTACGAGCGGCAAAAGTAGTAATAGCAAAAAACTAATATATAAATAAAGGAGATTACCATGGGTAAAATTATTGGAATTGATTTAGGAACTACAAACTCTTGTGTTTCAGTTCTTGAAAATGGAAAGTACAAAATTATTGCAAACGCAGAAGGACATAATACAACTCCTTCAGTAATTGGTTTTGCAAATAATGGAGATACTCTTGTTGGACAAGTGGCTAAGAGACAAGCCGTTACAAACCCAACAAAAACTTTATACGGAATTAAGAGATTAATTGGTCGTAAGGCCGATACTCCAGAAGCAAAGAAATTTGCTGACGTTGCTCCATTTGAAATTTTTGCAAATAAAAATGGTGATGCTTGGGTAAAAGTAGACGGAAAAGAAATGTCTCCTCAAGAGATTTCAGCAATCGTACTTCAAAAGCTAAAGAAAGCTGCAGAAGATTACCTTGGTGAAGAAGTTTCTGAAGCAGTTATTACAGTACCTGCATACTTCAACGATGCTCAAAGACAAGCAACGAAAGACGCTGGTAAAATTGCAGGTCTTGAAGTTAAGAGAATTATTAACGAGCCAACTGCTGCAGCACTTGCTTACGGTCTAGACTCTAAAGTAGATAAGAATATCGCTGTATTTGACCTTGGTGGTGGTACATTTGATATTTCGATTCTAGAAATTACAACTGACGGTGTATTTGAAGTTAAGGCAACAAATGGTGATACATTCCTTGGTGGTGAAAACTTTGATGAAGATATTATCAACTACCTTGCTGAAGAATTTAATAAGACTGAAGGAATTGATTTAAGAAAAGATCAGATGGCCCTTCAAAGACTTAAAGAAGCAGCAGAAAAAGCTAAGCACGAACTATCAAACGTTAATAGCACTGATGTAAATCTTCCATTCATTACAGCAGATGCTTCAGGGCCTAAGCACTTAAACATTAACCTTTCTAGAGCAAAATTTGAGTCACTTATTGCAAAAGACTTAGAAGCTCTTGCTAAGCCATGTTTAACTTGTCTTGAAGACTCTGGATTAGATAGAAATGAAATTCACGAAGTAATTCTTGTTGGTGGTTCAACTAGAATGCCTGCGGTTCAAGAAAGAGTTAAAGAAATCTTTGGAAAAGAAGCTTCTAAAGGTGTTAACCCTGATGAGGTTGTTGCTGCTGGTGCCGCGATTCAAGGTGGTGTACTTGCTGGTGATGTTAAAGACGTTCTTCTTCTAGACGTAACACCTCTTTCTCTTGGTATTGAAACTCTTGGTGGAGTTATGACTAAGCTAATTGATAAGAATACAACTATTCCTGTAAAGAAATCACAAGTATTCTCAACAGCTCAAGATAACCAACCAGCGGTTTCTATTCACGTTCTTCAAGGTGAAAGAGAATTTGCAAATGATAATAAAACACTTGGTAGATTTGACCTTACTGGAATTGCACCAGCACCAAGAGGTGTTCCACAAGTTGAAGTTATCTTCGACATTGATGCTAACGGTATCGTTAATGTTTCTGCTGTAGATAAGGCAACAGGTAACAAGCAAGAAGTTAAAATTACTGCTGGTTCTGGTTTAACTGACGACGAAATCGAAAGAATGGTTAAAGAAGCAGAAGCAAATAAAGATGCTGACTCTAAGAGAAGAGAAATCGTTGATACTAGAAATAGTTTAGATGCTCTTATCTTAAGCTGCGAAAAAATGATTAAAGACGGTGGAGATAAAATTGCTGAAGGCGATAAGAAAGAGCTAGAAGCTGCAATCGAAGCTGCAAAAGGGAAGTTACAATCAGAAGTTCTTGACGAGCTTAAGGCCGAGCAAGAGAGACTTCAAAATGCTTCTCACAAAATTGCACAGCAAATGTATCAGCAACCTGGAGCTGAAGGACAACCTGGTCCTGACATGGGTGCTGGACAAGCGGGAGCTGGTGCAGATGCAGGTCAAGCTAAGAAGAAAGACGACGATGATGTTGTCGATGCAGACTTTAAAGAAGTTTAATTCTTTTAGAGACATTGCATAGAGGTTTCATCCTCTAGATTTATTTATAGATGTAGAGGTGTTCGGTGAGTAAAATCATCTAACACCTCTTCCTCGTATAAGGAATATTATGAGTAAGAGAGATTATTACGAAGTTCTAGGGGTAGATAAAAGCGCCGGTAAGGACGAAATTAAAAAGGCCTACAGAAAGATGGCCATGAAGTATCACCCTGATAGAAATCCAGATAATGCTGAAGCAGAGGCCAAGTTTAAGGAAGCATCTGAGGCGGCAGAAGTTCTCTTGGATGAAAATAAGAAATCACGCTACGATCAATTTGGTCACGCTGGAGTTGATGGCCAGGCCGGAGGCTTTGGTGGCGGAGGCTTCGGTGGAGGTTTCGGCGACTTTGGAGATCTAGGAGATATTTTTGGAGATATCTTTGGTGGTGGACGTAGAGGCGGTAGAAGACGCTCGGCAGCTCGTCCAGGAAACGACCTTCAAATGTCATTGGAAGTTGATTTTACTGAAGCAGCATTTGGTTGTGAAAAGAATATAAATATCACTAGACTTGCAGAGTGTGGAACTTGTCACGGCTCTGGTGGAAAAGATGGTGCCCAGCCTGTTAACTGCGATATGTGTGGTGGTATGGGTGAAGTGAGAAGACAACAAGGCTTCTTCACTGTTTCTCAAACATGTCCAAAGTGTCAGGGTGCAGGGCAAACGGTAAGTGATCCTTGTGGAACTTGTCATGGTGATGGAAGAACAAGAAAGAAAACTGAACTCGAGGTTAAAGTTCCAGCGGGTATTGATCACGGTCAGAGACTTAAACTTACAGGTGAAGGTGACTCTGGTGCAAAGGGTGGTCCTGCGGGAGACCTTTATGTTGTGATTGATATTAAGGAGCACGAACTCTTTGAAAGAGACGGTTTTGATGTTCATTGTACAATACCAGTTTCATTTTCTCAGGCAGCACTTGGAGCAGAGATAGAAGTTCCTACTCTTGATGGAAAGGTTTCCGTTAAGGTTCCTACTGGAACTCAGTCTGGTAAAAAGATGCGCTTAAAAGGAAAGGGAATTCAAAGATTAGGCGGCTATGGAAACGGTGATCAAATCATGCATATTCATGTTGAGACACCTCAAAAGCTAACTAAAGAGCAGGAAGAGCTCTTTCACAAACTAGCTACATTTGATGATGAGCACTCTCATCCAATGAGTAACGGTTTCTTTGATAAAGTTAGAAATTTATTTCAATAAAGCAAGGCCCTGAGTGGCCTTGTTTTTTCTTATATAACAAAACGATTTTTTATAGAGGATACCAGCATATTGGTCTAGGTTCTTTGAGTACGCCTGCTAGAGATGTATCAAGCCTGCACTGTGAGCTTGGATAAAAAGTGGGATGATCATTTAACTGAGTTGCTACTTCTTCTGAAGGAGTGTGAAAGTGAACAATATCGCCCAGGGTCTCATAGAAATGAATATCGCTTTCAAGAGCATTGAGTGCTCTTAAGCAGTAAGTTTGGTCTTCAGATTGCTCACAGTACTTGTGATTAAATTCTGTAACTCTTATCTCACTTGTTTGAGGGAGATGCTTAAATACATTTGGGAGACAAACTTTAGTTGCAAAGTAATCGGCCTGTCCCTCCATTGAAGAGCCAGTTGATTTATAAGGAGCGCCACCAATCCCGTGACCTATTTCATGACAAGCTGTTACAGCAAGTCCATCAAGAGTCATCTTCTCAAGTCTTGCAAATCCACCAAATAGAAAAATATTATGTTGATTATCAATTCTTGTATATGAGGCATGGACCATATCTAGGTTCCACCAGTAGTTGTCAGGTAGACCATTAGCTGTCGTATTAATTGTAAGTATATCTTGTTCAAAAGGTTTTAAATCTTCAAAGGTAAGAAAAAGAGCTTCTTTGAGTTGAAGAAATTGCTCGTGAGTTACCGATGAGTATGAGTTTAAAGACAATAGTAAGAGAATGAGAGCTTTTTTCATGGTCCATAAGTAGCCATAATTGGCCTAATTGAATAGTAAGTGTAGTAAAAATTACGTATAAATATTAATGGGATACGTATTTTACTTTTACTTCTTGCGTTATTTAAAAACGCCCTAGCTCTTTGAATTCTCCTATCGTACAATTATTGCGACTTTTAACGGATTAAAAGAGAATTAATATGAAGAAAATAATATCTATAGTAGCACTAATTGTTCTTTGCTCATGCTCGGGCATATCTCTACTCTCTGGAAGTGATCCAAGTGATCTTTATACTGAGAAATTTCTTACGTTTATAAATGCTGTAAAAGAGGACTATAAAAAGGGTCAATCTGAAATAGCATTAAAAAAACTCCAGGGCTATCAAACTGAAACTTTGTTGCCAACAGAGAAGGCACTTAGAAGAAACCTTATAGGTGTAATAAATTTTGGTGAAAAGAATTATGAGCAGGCCATCTACAATTTTGGCTTAGCACTTTCTTCGTCTAGGCTTGATAAAAATCTGACTGCTCAAATTCACTTAAACTTAGCAAGCTCTCATTATAAGATGGGATATTTAGATCGCGCCTTCTCAACTCTCTCTATTACAGACTTTAGAAGCCTTGATACTCAGGAAGCAAAGAAGTTTCATAAATTAAATTATAGTATTGCAAATGAATTAGAGAAACCTTCTAGTGCAATGAGATCTCTTATTTGGTTCCTTTCTTCTATTGATTCTCTCAGTGCTCTTAAATCAGAGCCAATGTATGAAAAGTTAATGGGATCGTTTTTTCAATTAGAAGAGAATCAAAAGCGCAGACTTCTTCAGGAATTTGAAGATGAGCCATTTTTGGTCGTAGGTTACCTTGGCTACTTAGAGGCTGAGAAACTTTACTATAAGGGAAAGAAGGACGAGGCAAAAGACCTCCTAGAGTGGGTGGATGACCGTTATAATAAATTTCAAGAAATATCACTACTCGTTACAAATTTTAAATTTCGTTTAGATAATTTTACAAAAATGAATCCTCATTCAATAGGTGTCATCCTTCCTCGCAGTGGCGATAAGGTCGAGTTCGGTAAAAGAGCGCTTATTGGAATTGATAATGGAATTAGAGAATTAAATAATAAGTTTGAAGGTAAACCTCCATTTGAAATCTTTGTTAAAGATAGTGAGGGGAGTGGAGTTGTTGGTGCCTACCGTGTGAAAGAGTTGGTAGAGAAGAATTATGTATCGGTAATTATAGGTGGACTTTTTTCATCTGAAGCAACGAAAGAGTATTTAGAAGCGAGAAAGCACGGTGTTTTCTTCATTTCTCTTTCTCAGATCTACCTCCCAAAGGAAGAAAAAAACCACCTTCTTTTAGAGATTCCTGGTTCGGTAGAATCGTTAGTTGATAATTTATTTTCACCGAAAATGTTAGCTCACTTTGGAAAGAAGGCCGCTGTCATTTATCCTGACTCGGATAGAGGGAGAGCTTACGTTGATGAATTTTGGAGAAAAGCTAAGATACACGATGTTAAGGTTACTGGAGTTAAGACTTATGACAAGAGTAAGACAGATCATAGAGAAACGATCCAAAAGCTCTTAGGCCTAAAGTATAAGAGAGAGAGGGAAGAAGAGCTTGCAATAATGGAAGATATTCATGCGCTAGAGAAGAATCACTCGATGCGAAGAATACAGAACCTAAAGCCGATCATTGATTTTGACTGGGTTTTCGTTCCAGCTTTTCCAAATGAAGCACTTCAGTTAATCCCTTCATTTACTTACTATGACGCCTTTAATTTGAATATTATTGGTGGCCCTAGTTGGCGTTCAACTTCAATGAGTAAGGAGAGTCATAAACTAGGTTCTCTATACTTTGTTGGTGATGACTTTAGTATAAAAGATAATACATTTATTAATAAATTTATTGATCGTTATAAAGTTAGACCAAGACTAATTGAGATTAGGGCCTATGATGCATTCAAAGTCATAAGCAGCGTTTTATCTGAAACTTCTCCTGGTACGCGCGATGAGCTTGAGATGTTAATTAGAAATAAAGAAAACCTCTCTGGGATCACTGGTAAATGGACATTAAACGATGGTGTTTGGATTAAGACAATGGTTCCTCTAAAGTTAAGAAGAGGAAAAATAGAAGACGTAATTTTACAAAATAATGAAGAGCCTAAGTCTACTTTGTAGACTTAGGTGGTGAGATAAAACCTATCCCATAGCTCAAGTTGATAATGATTTGAACAAGTACAACTTGAAAAAATAAATTCATTCTTGAGCTGTCCTTACAAATTTTCCAACTAAAATATAAAAGACAAGAGATATAAGTACTAATTGCTAATAGGGCAATGAGATTTGGATAAAATGCTGAGTAAATTAGAAAAAGAAATGAGAGGCTTGGAACGAGATATATAGGCTGAAAGCTTTCTGGAAATAAAAGAAATGATTTCGCTCTAAAATTAGCACTCTTCATTACTGTTAAACTCATAGAAATTAAATTGCTCTTTCTCTTGTGATGTACGAAAAGGTCACCATAGTAGTGAGCAGTCTTTCCTGAACTCAATAATTTATTTAAGAGAACATTCTCCTCGTTTCTAAAAAAACGCTCATCAAATGAATTATTTTCTTTGTGAAAGATTGAAGTTTTCATCCATAGGTTACAAAGGATAAAGTCTTGCTCCTTTGCGTTTGGATTAAAGTCGTTACTTACCGTATGGCGCTTTTTTGAATGTGCAGTGGCCAAGGGAGAAGTGAGCGCTAGAGATATTGCCGTCTCTGTGCTTTCCTCGTTTGGATAGGAAGTATCTGGTCCACCGAATATCTCTAGAGATTTCATCTCAAGTATAGATTCTGCCTTTTGAAAGTAAGATTCACTAACAATAACGTCATCGTCTAAGAAACATATCCAAGGTGTTTCAACTAATTGAATAAGAGCGTTTCTGACTTCTCCAGGAGTTCTCTTATTAAATGATTTGCATGTTACCTGAGGAATATTTTGTAAGTATTGAGCGCTCTTTGAATCGGAACCATTTATGCCAACATAAATAGGAGTGTTAGGAGATTGGGACCTGATCTCAGAAATACATTTCTGAAGAAGCTCTAATCTTTCATAAGTTACAATGACAATTGAATACTTCATAATAAACTTTTGCTAAATGTTGTTTTGACTTATTATAAACATATGTTGCTTGATTTTAGTGAAAAATTTAATTTCTTTGGTCTCAATGTTATTGTGCGAACTAATTGCTCTGAGACATTAGGGAAGATCGTTAAGGATTTTTCATACTTCAAATCTAGCTTTAATGAAGACGAAGTATTTTTATCTATTGAGGTCTCAAAATCCTCACCTCCTTTAGAAGAGCTACCTAAGATAAAGCCAACTTTTAAAAGAAAGTATTCTACAACCTATGATGTTGGAAGAGTTCGGTATAATGATTACTCAAAGAAAGCACTGACCATTTTTGACTATGGAAGTGAATCTGCAAAGATCTTCACTTTGGATGCAGATTTACTACACGAATTAACTTATCTGATAATTCTCTCAAGAATTGGTAAAGAGATGGATTTGATGGGATTGCACCGAATTCATGCAATGGGCTTTCAGCTAGATGAGAAGAATATTCTCTTCATGATGGAGATGGGGGGTGGTAAGAGTACACTGCTTTCCAACCTATTAAACTATAGTGATGTAAAGCTGATCTCTGACGATACTCCTATTGTCGATAAGGATGGCCTAGTGCACCCGTTTCCAAATAGGCTGGGAGCATATCCAGGTATCCTTAAGAAAATTAAAAATAGAGAAGAGAATATCTATTCAATCAGAAGGCAAGAGTTCGGTCAGAAAGATTTGATTTGTCTCGATGGAATTGAAAATGAAGTAGCGAAAACGATAGGCTCTAAATCTCAAACTCTTATTCAGGGTAAGAGAAGTGGGGGAAGAGTAAATCTCTCTAAAGCTAATATTTTTCAAAAGTATTACTATCTTAGTATTCATTTACTTATAGGAATTGGGCTTCCAATGATTTTTGAGTACTTTTGGGAAAAAGGTATTGTGGACTTTTTTGTAAAGACAAAAATAGCCATATTAAGAATGAGAGCAGTGTTTAAAGTTTTGTGGAAAAGTGATTTTTATATTTTTGAAATGAGTGAGCAACCAGAGCAGAATGCCAAGTTTCTCTATGATTATTTTAAAGAAAAGTAAGGCGTGTAGGCCTTACTTTTTTCCAGCTTGGATTCTTTTTAAGATTCTAGCTTTTTTCTTAGCTTGACCTTTTCTTTGCTTCATTTTTGTTACTGTTCTTTTTCTACCCATTCCCATGAGATATCCTTTTGCTACGTGTTAAGTTAATTTAAGTTTTCCCATACTAAGAAAAATGACCCACTCTGACAAGGAAAAATTCAATCCTGTCGTATGCGGGGTTGCTGTGCATCAATGGCAATATTATTTGCTTTTATGGGGATTTTAGTCACTTAGGTGTTGTCAATAAAAAGGGCCAAGTGGTACATTTTATTATTGTATTTTTTTATTTAAAAAGGATTTTACGACTATGGCCGTCAAGGGAAAGACAGCGAAGAAAACCTCAAAGTCATCGACTTCAAAAAAGAAGACTAAGGTTACTAAGAAAAAGGCTGCTAAGACTTCTTCAAAAAAGGCTTCTAAGAAAAAATCTTCAGCAAAGTCTTCAGCGCAGAGTTCTGTCACTGCAAAGTTAAAGAAAACAAAGAAAGCAAGCACACTGAAAGTTAAATCAACTCCTAGTAGTGAGTTGGCTGCATCAGTAGACCCATATTCACTTGTTAGATTATCAACTAAGAGACAGGTTAATTCTGTTGAAGAAAAGAAAGCTCGTCTTAGAGCGAGAAGAATTCACTGGAATAAAGAGAAGGAAAAAATCGCGATTGATATGCTCGAAAGGTATACTGGTCACGACATTAAAGACTTCCAACAACAGATAATTTTAACGAACTTTCACTATTATATTGAGAGATTCAACGTACTTTTAGACGATGCTATTTACACGAAGGGTTCAGCCTTTAAAGCATCTTCTTCAAAGAAAGCACAAGTTACGATTATTGAATTCGGAGTAGGTTCTGCAATGGCCGCATTGATTGGGGAACTCGTTTCTGTCGTCAATCCAAAGGCCGTTTTATTTCTAGGACTGGCCGGTTCAGTACATCCTTCATTGAAGGTTGGAGACTTCGTTCTTCCTATTGCTTCAATTAGAGCAGAAGGTGTTTCGGATCACTTCTTACCACCTCAAGTTCCAGCGCTTCCAACTTTCAAAGTTCAGAAGTTTGTTTCTCAAATTTTAGTCGAGCATGGGCATGACTATAGAACGGGAACAATTCACTCTACAGATTTTAGGTTTTGGGAATTTGATGACAGGTTCAAGCAAAACCTAATTGAAGAGAGAGTACTTGCTGTTGAAATGGAGACAGCTGCTCTGTTTACAGCTTGTTTTGTAAGTAAGGTTAATATTGGAGCACTTCTTTTAATCTCAGATTGCCCTATGAAGAAAGGTGGAATCAAAACAAAGAGCTCTGCTAAAGAAGTATTTAAAAAGTATACAGATATTCACATCGAACTCGGAATTGAGGCCATGGCCGATATTGCTGAGAGAGGTGAGAAAGTTAGACATTATAATTGGTAATAAAAGCATAATAAGGACTTCATAATGTTCAAGAAATTTTTAGATTGGTTTTCAAATGATTTAGCGATTGACCTAGGGACAGCGAATTGTCTCGTGTACGCTAAAGATAGAGGAATTATTGTCAATGAACCTTCTGTTGTAGCGGTTCATCAGGGAATGAAAGGTGTTAATAAGGTTTTGGCCGTAGGTAAAGAAGCAAAAGAAATGCTTGGGCGTACACCTGGAAGTATCAAGGCAATTAGACCAATGAGAGACGGAGTCATTTCTGACTTTGAAGTTACTCAAGCAATGTTAAAGTACTTTATTCAAAAGTCTTTAGCTGGATCAAAGCTCATTAAGCCAAGAATTATTATCTGTATTCCATTTGGTATCACGCAAGTAGAGAAGAGAGCTGTTAAAGAATCTGCCGAGCAAGCAGGAGCAAGAGAAGTTTACTTGATCGAAGAGCCAATGGCCGCAGCTATTGGAGCAGGACTACCAATTACTGAACCATCAGGAAATATGATTGTTGATATCGGTGGTGGTACGACTGAGGTTGCTGTTATTTCACTTGGTGGAATTGTTTACTCTCAATCAGTAAGAGTGGCCGGTGATAAGTTTGATGAAGCGATTACATCTTATATCAAAAAGAAATATTCTCTACTTGTTGGAGAGAGAACTGCTGAAGCAATTAAAATGTCTATTGGAAACGCATATCCTTTTGATGACGAAGTTAAGACATACGAAGTAAAAGGACGTGATTTAATTGCAGGTGCTCCTAAGATTATTGAAGTAACTTCAGATGAAATTAGAGATGCTCTTGCCGATCCAATTGCAGAGGTCGTAGAAGCTATCAAGGTATCACTTGAAAAGACTCCACCTGAACTTGCAGCGGATATTGTTGATAATGGAATTATTCTTGCCGGTGGTGGATCTCTACTAGCAAACTTAGATGTTCTGATTAAAGAGAAGACAGGTCTTCCTGTTTCTTTAGCAGAAGATCCTCTTACTTGTGTTGTTAGAGGATGTGGTAAGGCCCTTGAATCAATTCACTTATTGAGACAAGTTGCAACACTTTCATAAACTATAACTAACGAGGTGGCTTTCATGGCGGAAAGCTCTAAAGAAAAGTTCACAGGATTGAACGTAAAAGAAATCTCATCTAAGGTCTCTAGCTTTATAAATGGCGAGAGACCTATTAGAGTTTGGAGCAAGGGTGAAGAACCTGTTCTTGCTTTTGTAAAAGGGTATGAAAATCAGACTCTATCTCTTGAAATATCTAACCCTATAATTGAAACGCACTCTCTAACAGAGAGAGTCTTCGTTAACTTTTCATATAATAGTGTGGACTACTTCGCAAAGGGTGATCTCCTAAGTGACGAAAATGGATCTATTCGTATTGAATTAGGAGAAGAAGTCTTTAAGAGTGAAAAAAGAGCGAATGAGAGACTTCTCACTTTTCCACATCATCAAGTCTATGCATATTTCAAAGTTTATTCTGATGAAAATAATAGCAATATCATTTCTCTGAATAAATTTAACGAAGCACCTAGTGGGGCCATTGATACTTTTGTTTCTGAAAGATTGAAGAGTATCGTTGGTGATGATGAGGCCATAGCTGAATTGATGGGATTTAGAATTCTAGATATTTCCAATAATGGTCTTTCATTTTGTGCAAATAATAGAGAAACAGGTTACTTTGTAAGCTTGGAAGAACATAGTGAAGTCGAATTCACTCTGATGTTTGAAGAGAAGGCCTATTCTCTTAAGTGTGAAGATATAGTGTACATCGTTGATTACGTAAATTCACGCGCCTCTAAAGTACCGATGAAGAAAATTGGAGTTCATTTTCAAGAAAATGAAGACTTCAAAAATCATCTTTCTACATTTATGGACTCTTCTGGAGTTTATAGAGAAGTTGATAAAAATATAGAATCATTTTTAGCGGATTAAAATATGAGGAAATTACTTCTTTTAACAAGTCTTATGTTTATAAGCTCTTGTGCTTATTTTAAAAGTATTGGAGTTTCTGACATCTTTACAAGCTCATCTGAGGTTCGATCTGGAAATACGGACAAGGTTAAAAAAGTATTCCAACTCTCAGACAAGGCCGGAAAATTTGTTGTCGAGAGAGAAAAGGGTTTCAACAAAAGTAAGAACCAATTTATTGTGAAGAAATCAGTTAAGGTCTCTGGTGAATCTAAAGAGCTAGAAAAGTTAATTGTCATCTCAAAGTTAGGAACTCTCAAAAAGTCTCTTACAGTATTAAGGCCAGAGATTTCTGAATACTCCGTTTGGTTTGAAGGCAAGAAGTATGTCTCTAGAATGGAAGTTAATCCAAATACTAAGTCGATGGAAGTTAAGCTAACTTCTCCTGAAAGACAGTGGCAAGGAAAGAGGGTTTTCTCTTTCCCGAACTCCACTGGAATCTTTTGTTATTTTTCTCAAATTACAGAGTGTGCTCGAGCGACAGGCTTTATAGATAAAGCAATTAAAAGAGATAGTGGTTCAATGAAAGTTGTCATTATTTGGGAAGGTTATCCTTATTTTCAAGAACAATATCTCAATATTCCAAATGCAGTATTTACTGAGGGAACATTTGAGTATGATGGGAAAAATTCAAGAGGCGAGAGAAGGTTTACCTTAAAAGTAGGGGATCAGGCTATTTTCTATTTCTTGGATGATAATAGAGAGTTAATGAAAAAGTTCTGGGTCTCCCAAGGACTATCAATGGTGGAGTTGGAATAATGGAAGAGTCGGTTAGAAAGTTCGCATATTCTCTTTTCACAATTTTTGTCGCAGTAACTGCGATTTTCATCGTTTTAAGAGCAACTCCAGGTGATCCTGTTGAGAAAGTTCTGGGTGCGGAGGCAAAGCCTGAAGAGATTGTTAAATATAGAAAGCAACTAGGTTTAGATCAGCCAATCTTAATTCAGTATAAGAATTACTTAGTAGGTGTTGTTACTGGAGATATGGGTGAGAGTCTTTTTAAAAAAAGAGAAGTAAAAGATCTAATTAGTAAGCATATGGGCCCTACTATTGTATTAGCATTTATTTCTGTAGGGCTGGCTATGTGTTTAGGAACAATGCTAGGAGTATGGGCAGGGTTTAAGCGATCCGGACTCTTTGATAACTTTTCAAGAATTATTTCACTACTATTTTTATCTTTTCCCATCTTCTCTCTTGCTCCAATTCTTGTTTATATTTTCTCTGTAAAACTTGGCGTCCTACCAGTATCAGAGTGGGGAGGACTAAAGCATTCGATATTGCCAATCATTACTTTGGTCATTCCTTTGAGTGCAGTTCTTATGAGAGTATCTCGTAATAAGCTCTTAGAAGAAGGTGGTGAGCCTTGGGTTCAAGTACTTAAGTCTAAGGGTCTTAATGAATTTCAAATATTAAAACGCTTAACTAGAGTGTGTTTACCTACAATTTTAAATGTTGTTGCAATCCAATTATCAGTTGTTCTTGCAGGAACAATGATTACAGAAACTATTTTTGATATTCCAGGAATGGGAATGCTTCTATTTGAGGGGATTCAAAATAGAGATTACCCTGTCGTTCAAGGGGTAATTATTTATTCTACAATTATTTATATGGCAGTTTACTTCGTTGTCGATTTTTGTAACGCAAGAATTGATCCAAGGATACAGGCTTAATTATGTCAAAGAAGTTAAATAAAGAAATCAAAATAGGTGGAGCTCTTTTAAGTTCATATTTAATTTGGGCCATAGCCTGGCTAGTTTATAGTCTTATGATTAAAGGCTCATTTCTAAGTCCTTACTTCCCAGAAACAGATATGACTAAGGAATTACTTTATCCTGGAGTAGAGGGATTTCTATTGGGAACAGATATCTATGGTCGCTCTGTTGTTGAGATTCTCTCTGCGGGATTGGCCTATAGTCTTGGGGTATCAACTCTCGTGAGCTTAACATCTGCAACTATTGGTATCATTATTGGTTACCTTTCAATCACAGGAAATAACTTTGTAAAAGTTACGAGTGATTTAGTGATAAACCTTATTTTTATTTTCCCAAGTATATTAATTGCAATAATGGTGATGTCTGTCACAGGACAATCATTTTGGGGATTAGTCTTTGCTTTAGTAATTACTGGATGGCCTGGTTATGCAAGAATTGCACGTGGTGAGACGATGAGAGTGATGAACTTAACTTATGTTGAAAGCGCTAGAGCAATAGGGGTAACAGAGATTAGACTCTTCTTAAAAGTTATTGTTCCATCAATACTTCCGCTAATGATGGTTCATATCGTTCTTGGAGTGAGTGGGGTCATCATTAGTGAGGCAGCACTTGGCTTTCTTGGTCTTGGTGGATCTGAATTCTCATGGGGAGCAATGCTCTCAATTGCAAAGACAGTTTTATTAGAGGCTCCATATATGGTTATTACTCTTTCTATTGTAATGGCCGGATTAATAATAGGTTTAAATCTATTGGGAGATGGTTTAAGAGATTATTTAGACCCAAGAAAATCTTTTTAAGTGAATAAGTTTACTGATTCCAACTAATTTTGATTTGGGATATGATAGAAATATTCAAGGTGGAATTATGAGTATGTTAGGACAATTGATCATTACAGGAATATCGGGAACATCGCTTCTAGATGAAGAGAGAGAGTTCTTAGAGAAAGAAAATATTGGTGGAGTCATCTTATTTTCAAATAATTATGAATCACCTGCTCAGTTAGCCGAGTTAGTTAATCAGATACAAACGACTCGTAAAGAGTATCCGTTATTTGTATGTGTAGATAATGAGGGGGGGAGAGTATTTAGATTTAAGACAGGATTTACAAAGTTTCCTCCAATGATGGAGCTTGGTAGTCTTAATTCCCCCAAAACAGTTTTTGAGTGTAGTCAGATTATGGCAAAGGAATTGAAAGCTTGTGGAGTGAATTTAAATCTCGCACCTGTTTGCGATATTGTTAATAACGAGCAAAACAAAGTGATTGGAGATAGAGCATTTGGCAAGGATGCTGAGACTGTCTCTAAATACATTTCATCCGTTATCCGAGGTCTACAAACAAGTGATATTTTATCATGTGCTAAGCACTTTCCTGGACATGGTTGTACTACAAAAGATTCACATTTCGATCTACCAATTATTAAAAAGCCGTTAGATGAGCTTAGGAATGAAGAGTTTCTTCCTTTCATTAAGGCCATCAAGTCAAGAGTTGAATTTCTTATGATGGCGCACGTGATAGTAGAAGATATTAATCCAGATCTTCCAACTTCACTTTGCCCAGAGGCTTATCAAATTCTTCGTGATGAACTTAGATATACAAAATTGATCATCTCTGATGATATGCAAATGAAGGCCATTGCAGATAGATACTCTTATGAGGAAGCGGCCGTCATGGCAATTAATGCTGGTGCAGATATTGTAGAGTATAAAGACATGGAGTTTGCGCGTAAGGCTCTAGATGGACTTAAAAAGGCTCAAAAGAATCAAGAGTTGAAGAATGAGACAATTGTTGATCGCTATAATCGAGTAAAAAGCTGTAAGGAGAGAAATCTAAAAGAATATTCTCCAATCTATATTCCAGAGCTAAGTAAGGTTGTTGGAACTAAAGCTTCAATTGAATACGTAGAAGAAGTTAAAGCAAAAATCGAAGAATTAAATTCTTAATTCATTTACTCCACTATTTTAAATAGGATGCTTTTTTTGCCTGTCAGCATCCTATTTACATCCTTTTGATATTCTATACTTAGATGAAAAAATGGGGATATCATATCATTTTACTTGTACTCACAATATTGACGCTATTTGCGCCAGCGGACACGCTTGCCCAAAGCGGACGTTATGAAAATTTAACCTCTAGAGAGTTAGTCGCTCTCCTCAATGAAGAGTGTGAGCGTGGACAGATGGCCAATTGCTATGAAGCAGGTCAGATGTATATGAGTGCTGAGAGTGAAGCCTCTAAAGCAAAAGGTAGAAAGCTCGTTCAAAAGGCCTGTAAGGGCGGGCATGAGAATGCTTGTGAATTTTTGAAAGGCGGACTGGCAAGAGATACTGGATCAGACCTTCTCTTCTATTCTTCAATTGGACTTATTGGCCTAGCTGTTTATCTTGTCACAATAATGATGTTTCAAGATGAAGAGGAATTTAAAGCTTCAGAGAAACTAGAAGATGGGGATAAGAAGAGCTCTCCGACTGAAAACTATGGAATCGTTCTTCGATACTCAAAACCTTTCTTTAAGAGGTATGTGACCCCCATAGTCTCCTCCATGAAGAATAAGAAGAAAATAAAGGAAAAGTATAAAAGGAAACTTGCATCAGCTGGACTAACTGATGTTCTTACTCCTGAAGATTTCTTTTCATTTAAAATATTTCTAATTGTTGGGTTTCCAATTGTTTTCTTTGGAATAAGAGTTTTCCTAGAAGAGGAGTGGCCACTGACTTTAATTCCAATTATTGGTGCAGTGGGATTTGTTTATCCTGATATTTGGATTAAAGGGCGAATCGAAATGAGGCAAAAAGAAGTTATTATGGCGATGCCTTTTTGTGTAGATATGTTGGCCTTGTCAGTAGAAGCGGGATTAGACTTTGTTGCAGCAATGACAAAAGTTGTGGAAAAGGCAAAGAAGACAGCTCTGTCTGAAGAGTTTGAAACAATGATTAAAGAAATTCGAATTGGTGCGAGTCGAGCTGAAGCTCTTAGAAATCTAGCATGGAGAATTGATTTAATTCAAATTTCTTCTTTTTGTGCAACCTTAATTGCAGCAGACTCTGTAGGGGCATCAATTGGTCCTATTTTAAAAGCCCTTTCGATGGAAATTAGACAAAAGAAATCATCAGAAGTTGAAAAAGCTGGGGCGACTGCAGCAACAAAGATACTTTTTCCAATGCTTTTCTTAATTGTTCCTGCGGTATTTATCGTTGTTGCCGCTCCTATTGTTCTTGAATTAGTAGTAGGGAAGAAGTAGTGGCCAGTATCGTAAAATTTAAAGATGAAGTGATTAGCGAAAAACTAAAGGTAGCAGATAGCTTTCTTTCAAGATTGATAGGGCTAATGTTTAAAAAAGAAATGGAGGGCTTTGATGCTCTTCTTATAAAGCAATGCAACTCTATTCATACATTCTTTATGAGGTATGCCTTAGATATTATTTTTTTGGATAAAGATTTAAGGGTGGTGAAAGTAATAGAGAATATGAAGCCTTGGAGAGCAACTCTAATGTATTTTAAGGCGACACAAGTCTTAGAGCTTAAGAGTGGAACTTTGAAAAATAGAATTAAAAAAGATGATCAATTGGAAGTGGTATGTATAAGTTAGTTGTTGTTGGAGGAAAACTTAGAGGACAAGAGTTTGAACTTCACGATGGAGAGAATACTTTAGGTAGAAGTGAAGATTGTGATATTCACTTTCCTGTAAATGGTGTTTCCAAGAAACATATGGCCGTAACGGTTACCAAAGATGCAGCTTACTTACAAGATTTGGGAAGCTCTAATGGAACTTTCTTAAATGGTAAGATTATCAAAAGAGCGACTGTAAAAAATGGCGATAAGGTCGCATTGCCAGATTCAATTCTACAAGTTGTCTATGTAGAAGAAAAAAAGATTATTATTAAAAAGAGGGCGCAAGAAGAAGACGAAGACGATGATATTGACTTCATGAGCGATACACCTCCTGCGCCAGAGAGCTTACCTGCAAAGGTCATTTGGGCATTTAAATATAAATTAATGCCTGTCTTTCACGGTATTAATGAAGAGTATGAGTGGAGAGTTTTATTTGGGATTCTCTTGGCCGTACTTAGTGTGATTACAATTACTCTAACAATCTTTCCAGTTATTCAAAGTAGTAAGAGAACTCTACTGCTTGAAACAGCAGAAAGGGGTGCTCACTACGCTGAGGAGATTGCTCGTACCAATGCCAGAGCACTTGAGGCTAAAAATCTTGATCAGCTAAATACTGCGTTTATGAATAATATCAAAGACGTTACAAGTTACGATTTATTTGAGCTTGACGGTCGTATTGTTCGTCCTCTTGTAAGGATGAATAGTTACATTACAGATACACACTCAATTAAAGTAAAAGAGTGGGCGCAGAAAACGAGAACAGAAGAAAATATTTATAAGAAGAGATTAGACGGTGGTGAAATTGGAATTGGTAAGAAGATCATGGCCTTTAACCCTAAGACGGGAACAACTGAGCCGGTAGGTGTTATTGCAATTCGATTTAGTCCAAAGTCCCTTGCTGTTGAAGCACAAGAAAGTACTAAGGCATACTTAGAAGCTTTAATGACATCATTTCTCGTTGCAATTGTCTTCTTCTCGATTGTTTACTATTTAACGATCAAGCCTCTCGATGAGATGAAGTATCAAATCGAGGAAGCACTAAGAGGGAAGAGACGTAACTTAGAAAGTAGATTTCTATTTAGTGAGATGAATTCATTGAGGTCGTCGGTTAACTCTATACTACAACGAAATAGAGAGTTGCAGAATGAGGAGATGGACTCCGAATTTGCTGAAATGGAAAGTGACGAAGGCTATGTAAATACATTGAAGGAGTTTATGCGTGGAGCAGGTGTACCTGTTGTTGTCTTAGACTCTGAAAAAAGTGTGCAGGCCGTGAGCACTGATGCAGAAGATATTACAGGTATCAGAGAATCAAGCTCTCAAGGAATGAGTATATCAGACGTATCAAGAGAGAAAGGATTTGCAGGAACTATTATCGAATTATGTGATAATTCTGCAAATAATGGGGGAACTAATCAAGAGGGTGAGTATGAACTTCAAGGTAACTCCTATGAAATTCATGTTTCAAGCTTATTAGGAAAGGATAATTTTGCAAAGGCATACTATATAACTTTTATTAGATCATGAGAAACCAGAACGTAAGACTAACTAGAGATTTAAAAAAGCCAGAGGCAGCAGGTACTCATTATAGAGTATTGTGTATGACTGGGAAAAATAAAGGTCTTGTCTATTATCTCAAGTCTAAGAGGCTCGTCTTAGGAAGAGCCGATACTGTAGATATTCAAGTTTTGGATACAAAGTCATCTCGTGAACACGCTGAACTCACTCGCTTTGGCGATTCATATATCGTGACAGACCTTGGGTCTCAAAATGGTATTATTGTTAATGATTTAAAAGTAAGTCAGCATCAGTTAGTAGATGGGGACAAAATAATAATTGGGCAGACTGTTTTTAAGTTCAATATCATAGTTGTTGAGAATGAACTAGCCGTTCTAGATGATGAAGAAGAAGATGATGATGAATACGAAGATGACGATGATGATGAAGAAGAGGTAAAAAAGCCAAAAGGAAAGAAGGCCAAAGATGAAGCTGCGGCCAAAAAGAAGAAGATGATCTATGGAATTGTTGGAATAGCACTTCTCTTTTTATTCTTAGATGATGGCGGAGAAGAGAAAAAAGCTCCTGTTAAGAAGGCTCCTGTTATTGAGAAGGAGGACAAGTCCTTAGCTAGTGATCTCAAAAAGAGAAACCAAAACTATGATAAGGAAACAGAAGAGAAAATTGGAACAATTCTTCATAGAGGGTTTCGAGAGCTTAGGGAGAAGAATTATATTCGTGCAATTGAAGAATTTAGTTTGGCCCTTATTTTAAGTCCGAACCACGGTAGGGCGAGTGCCTATTTGGAGAAATCTAAAATGCTCCTAGATGAAGAGGTAAAGAGCCAATTTAATAAGGCAAAAAGAGAGATCGATTCTTTAAAATTTAAGAAAGCAGTAAGGATTTACTGTTCTATATTAAGATATTTACAAGAGAGACCTGAGGATGAGCGCTATAAGAGAGCTCAGAAAGAAATTGATATAATTGTTGAAGAGCAGGGATTGAGGGCAGATGAAGTTAAATGTTTCTAAAGGAAATATATCTGTAGGTGAGTTTGACTTAACAAGTGAGCTCACGATGGCAGGACAAGGATTAAGCTTCCTTATTGGACGCTCTGAGGAGTGTCATGTCTGCTTAGATGATAAGATGGTCTCAAGAGAACATGCCCAGTTAAACTTCAATGGAGAAACATGGTCAATCAAACAACTCTCTGAGTTTGGTAAGGTCTATGTTAATGGTACAGACGTTTCAGATATTCAGATCAACAATGGAGATATGATCAATATTGGTCCTTTCTCAGTAATTTGTTTTATAATGCCAACAACAAAAGCACCAGTTGTTGAAGAGCCAGTCGTTGAAGAAGTGAAAGAATCATTTACTGAGACTGTCGCCATTGCTCCCTCGGAAGTCGCTGCCAAAAAAGATACTGAAGAGCAATCTGATGATCTTGAGTCATTAGACTCTCTCGATGCGAATGAAGATGCACAAGTACTAGATGAGGAAGATGGAGATGGAGGTGAGTCATCTTCAATTGGTGAGACGACTTCTTTTTTCTCTGGAGAGAATAACGACGTTGAATTTCCAGATGACAATGATGGTACAGAGACATTCGGTGACGGTGCCATGGACTCCGAGGGTGACTATGGAGATGAAGAATACGGCGAAGATGGCTATGATGAGTATGGCCTAGATGATGACTATGAAGAGGATGATAAGACTCAGGTTCTTCAGTCATTTGCTTCTTTCTTCTTAGAGCTATTTGGTGAGAATGCACCATACGATAAATATAATGTTGAAGATCAAGAAGTCATTATCGGTAGAGACCCTGCCAAATGTCAGATTGTATTAAATGATCCAGAGGTTTCTTCAACTCACGCAAAATTAAAGAAGAATAATATCACCTGTATTCTAGAAGATATGCAGTCTGGTAATGGAACCCTTTTAAATGGTGAAAGGGTCAATCAAGCCGTTTTAACTAATAATGATGAATTTATAATTGGTTCTACAACATTTACTTTTAGAGTAGGTTCTGACTTCTTAGATAAAGAGAAAGATAGGTTAATGCCTGTTGAAGAGAATCAAATAGTAGAGGTGGAAGAAGTCGTTGAAGTCGCAGCTGATTATGAAGGCGATGATGATGTTGTTGAACTCGATGGAGATGGTTTCGGCGCTCCAGTAGACACTACCCCAAAGTCATTATTTTCAAAAGAAGCTCTTAAAGATCCAGCTCAGAGAAAGAAGCTTATTTATATCGTAGTAGGACTTTTATTGGCGCTTGTGTTTCTAACCGATGACCCTGTGCCTGAAGAAAGTGAAAAGAATAAGAAGAAGAATGAGCAACTGGCAAATCAACCTAAGAAAGCGCTTAATAAGCCTAAGATTGAGTTGAAGCCGGAGCAAAAAGAATTTGTAGAGTCTCAATATCTTCTTGCGCAGGATTTACTTGCTAGTGGAAAGTATGAGCAAACACTTATTGAAATAGAGAGATTGCGTCAGGTCATTCCTGAATATAAAAATTCAAATCAGATTTATAATAATGCTAAAGAAGGTTTAGCTCGTATTGAAGAGGCCGAGAAAAAGAAGAGAGAAGAGATAAGAAGAGCGGAATTAAAAGTAAAGATCGCTCAACTTCTAGAGAAGGCTAAGGAAGCAGTTAAGAATAGACAAGAGACTTATGCTAGATCTCTATTTCAGGAAATTCTAAGTTTAGATCCTGAAAATTATGACGTCCCTCAACTTAAGCTAGAGCTTGATGAATGGAGAAAAGAGCAAGACCGCATCTCTGTTGAAAAGGCTCAGAGAGAAGCAGAAAGAAAGAGACAAGAGACCGAGCTTGAACCAGGGAAATCATTTTACCTTAAAGGTGAATGGCATAGTGCCATTTTGAAATTAGAGATTTTCTTACGTCTCCAAGGAATGGATGATGACTTAGTTAAAGAGGCAACTCAAATGCTTAACGAGTCCAAAGAGAATTTGAATAATATTGTAGGCCCTCTTCTAGGTAAAGCTAGATCATTGAATGAAGGGCAAGACCTTAAGGGTGCTTACGAAACTTATAATAAAATTTTAGAATTTGATCCTACACATAAAGAAGCTTTAAATGAGATGGATCAAATTCGCGATAGACTTACACTTCGTTCTAAAAGAGTCTTTAGAGAGGCGATCATCGCTGAGTCTCTAAGTCTCTTTAATGAAGCAAAAGAAAAATTTCAAGAAGTTCAGCAAATATCGCCAATGGATAGTGAGTATTATCTTAAAGCAACTGAGAAATTAAAGGATTATTTGGAGTAATTATGGTGAAGTTAAGAAGCTACTCTGTTTATACAAATCAAGGGCCATACTTACAAATTAATGAAGATGATGCAGTTGTAGATTTAAAGAATAAACTCTTCTTAATCTTTGATGGTTTTGGAGGCTCAAATATAGGTGATGCAGCAGTTGCTAAAATTAAAGATACGATATTGAAGTTTTATACAAAAATTGGTGGAGACCCAGACTCAACATTTCCTTTTTATTATAGCCATAAATATTTAATTGAGGGCAACGCCCTTGTGAACTCAATGCATTTGGCCCACTCCATGATTAAAAATGATAATCAGGAAAAAGGACTGTCAAATAGAGGTGGAGCTTCTTGTATAGCTGCAACTTTGGCAGATAGTATTTTAACAATGTCCTCAACAGGTAATTGTAGTGCCTTTCTCTTTAGGAGAGGAAAGCTTGATAATATAGTAAGGCCAGATTCTCTAGAGTCTTTAAGTGAAGATAATTATGATACTCAATTTAGAACAACTCCTATGAGTGGTTTTGGACTTTTTGATGATTTACATTTGAACGTAAAAGAATTCAAAGTCATGTCTGGTGATCTATTTATCTTTATGACTGACGGAGTATATTCAAGAGTTACTCACAAAGAGATTAAGCATACTATTGAGAGACAAGACTTAGATGATAATGGGAAAATTAAAGAACTGACTAAGCTCTCAAATCAAAGAGGAAACCTAGATAATCAGTCGACTATTTTTCTCCAGTTTTAGCCATTGTATTAATAATCAGTTGCTTACCGGACGAAATTGAGTGACAATATCTATATGGCAGAAAAAATATTAGTCGCTGACGACAGTCTTACAATTCAAAAAGTTATAGCAATCACTCTTTCTAATACAGATTATGAATTAGTTGAGTGTCTCAATGAGAGTGATCTTATTAAGAAAGTGGAGTCATCAGAGTTTGATTTAATCCTACTGGACTTTAATCTATCTGAATCTCTTTCAGGTTATGATCTCGCGAAGAAAATTAAAGGAATTTCAAGTAATAGTGAAATCCTAGCAATGCTTGGAACTTTTGATTCGATTGATGATTATCAATTATCAGACTCAGGTATTGGCGATAAAATTGTAAAGCCATTTGAGAGTGAAAAGTTTATTCAGAAGTGTCGCATGCTCCTAGATAATAGAGGAGATCTTGCAGACATTAATCTAGATGAAGAAGAATCATCATATAATGAAGAAATTCAAGATGAAGTTGAAGAAGATATTATTGGAGATGATTGGGTAGTTGATTCACCTAAACCATCTGACAATTCTAGTGCAACACTTTCTAAATCTGATCAAGAGCCAGAGGAACTAGTGTTTGATGAAGCACAGGCCGAAGATGCTCTCAGTGAAGAGATGAAAGGTTGGGGAATTGAAGTTCCTAATGTAATTGGTGCAGAAAATAAATTTGGGGTATTCCCTCCTAAGATAGAAGCTCAAGAGTCTTCTGCAGAAGAAGTTGAATCTGAATCAAGTCTACCTTCTGATGAAGATATGGATTACCCAGATTCAGACTCAAGTATATCTGCTAGTGAAATTGATGATGTCGAAGTTGAAGAAGATCTTGATGCAACTGATCCTTCATTTCAAATGCCACAAGAATTTCAATCACAAAACGTACAAGAACATGCTTCACTAGAAGATGAAATAGATAAGGAAGACTTCTGGGCCGTAGATGAAGAGTCTGCTCAAGTGGAAGAGGAGCTTTCTGAGAATGAAAACTCTTTTGACACAGCAACTTCAGCAAATATCGAAGATTTAGACGATATTGCAGAAGAAGAAGTTGATCAAATCTTTGCCGACTTAGAAAGTGAGATAGACTCTGAGAAAGAGAGTTACTCTGTTGATGCAATCAATCCTTCTCAACTTGAAAATGATAGATCACCTGCAATTGACTTAAATATAGATACAGATGAAATTGTAGCTCAAGTAAAAGACGCAATCACTCCTGCTCTTGAAGAGTTAGTTCAAAAGTTTTGTAGAGAGAAGATTGAACAAGTTGCTTGGGAAGTCATACCTGATTTAGCAGAGAATTTAATTAAGAAAGAAATTAAAGATATCACAAGTACACTTAAGCACTAATCAAGATATAGTGATCCTGTATAGACGCTTTTAATAGCACCCTCTTTTTCTAAGAGGGCTTCCCCATTCTTTCCAATTCCAATAAATAGTCCCTGATCTCTACGTTGATCATCAATAATCGTTACAGATTTATTTTGATGAATACAATATGAACTCCACTCTTTTGAAAAGTCGTTAGTTGAAGTTCGATTATCCAGAATGAATTGATAGAGTTCCTTAGAAGTTTTAATTAGCTTTTCTTTCGTTAAACTATCTTCGTGTATATACCCTCTTCCAAATTTATATTCTTTTGAAGGTTTTATTTCGTCACTTGTTCCATAGTTTAATCCTAGTCCAACTAAGATATGATCTTTATATGTTTGACACAGAATACCGGCACTCTTTAGACCTTTTGAGTTTAGTATGTCGTTAGGCCATTTTAACTTTAGTTGAGCACCTTGAAAGTATCTACAGATTAAAACTCCGAGTTCAAGGGAAGTTAAAGTGATGACGGGATGTGGCCTTAAACTAAAGCTCATAGCAATTGAGTTAGGAGTTGATTCCCACTTATTTGTTCCTCTTCCTCTTCCTAGAGTTTGTTTCTCACTAGTTATAAGAATATTTTCTACTTCATCTTTAGAAGCTAAAATTTCTTTCAAAGTGATTTGTGTTGATTCGCAAATTTCTAAGTGGTGATGCTCAATCTTTTCATTCATATTAAAATGACCTTCTTTTCAATTCTCTATTATTTAGGTAAAAATAATATGTAATCATTATAAAGGGGTTAGTAACATGTCAATTATCGAAAGATCTCAGCCTAGAGATATTAAATTTACAGCGGGAATTAACCCTTATGCAGCAGGAAGTGTTATTGCAGAATTTGGAAACACTAAGGTTCATATTACTGCAACAGTTGAAGAAAGTGTTCCAAGGTTCTTAAAGGATAAAGGACAAGGTTGGATTACAGCTGAGTACTCTATGCTTCCGTCTTCAACTCATACTAGAAATAGAAGAGAAAGAAGTAAGGTCAGTGGGAGAACACAAGAGATTCAACGACTCATTGGAAGAAGCTTAAGGGCCATTATTGATCTTGAAAAGCTAGGTGAGAGAAGTATCCAAATTGATTGTGATGTCTTAGTTGCTGATGGTGGAACTCGTACAACATCTATTTCAGGGGCGTATGTTGCACTTGAGATGGCAGTCGAGAAATTACTAGAGTCTGGTCTTATTGAAGAAACACCAATAAAGGAGCCTTTAGCGGCACTTAGTGTTGGAATAAATTCTGCAGGTAAAGTTATTGCTGACCTTAATTATGATGAGGATTCAACTTGTGAAACAGATATGAATATCGTTATGACTAAATCTGGAAAATTTATTGAAGTTCAGGGAACAGCAGAAGGTGAAGCATTTTCAAGAGATGAACTCAATGCGATCCTAGAGTGTGCTACGGAAGCAATTCAATCTGTTTTTAAAGAGCAAGAAAAGGTTTTATCTTAATGAAATTTATATTGGCTTCGGGAAATGCTCATAAGGCGCAAGAGTTTGCAGAGTTATTTGATACTTCAATCATTGAAGTAAGTGCTGCGGCTGAAAAGTTAGAGGTCGAAGAAAACGGCACAACCTATAATGAGAATGCTTTTCTAAAAGCGAAAGCCTATTATGATAAGTTTCAAGTTCCAGTATTAGCAGATGATTCAGGCTTAAATGTGCAGGCATTGCCAGAAGAGCTAGGTATTTATTCAGCTAGGTTTGGTGGTCCAGGTCTTGATGATAAAGATCGAGCAATGCTTTTACTGGATAAAATGAAAGATATTGAGAATAGAGCAGCTCACTTTACTTGTGTTCTTTGTTTTTACTTAAACCCTCAAGAAATTTTCTTTTTTGAGGGAAGACTCAATGGCCTTATTGGAGAAAATTACATTGGTGATCATGGCTTTGGATATGACCCTGTATTCCATGGTTTAGGTGAGTTTGAGTCTAAGACTGTGGCCCAGGTGCCTGAGTGGAAGAATGAAAACTCTCACAGAGCGAACGCTTGTAAAATGGCCGAGAAATTTTTCAAGGAAAGGATTGCCAAATAGTGTAATAGGCCTTATAAAAATCTCTCATAAAAAAGAATCAGTCGGAGTGTAGCGCAGGGGTAGCGCACCTGCTTTGGGAGCAGGGGGTCGTAGGTTCAAATCCTATCACTCCGACCATTTTTTGTGCGATATTTTTTGCACTATTTAAATGCACTAATTTCAAGTTAGTGCCAAGACCTCATTACCATAGAGTCACTCTGATCTTGGCTAGTTGAATTTATTTTCTACTTAATCTTTCACGTTGCTTTACTTCTTTAAAAAATTCAATAAATGCCCTTAGTGCCGGCGAAATTTGAGTCTTATGAGGATAGTAGAGATAGAAGCCGGTACTTTGACATTTATATTTATTCAAGACAATTTCTAAGCGTCCTGCCTTTAGGTCTTCTTCAACACAACCTTTTTCTGTGTAAACGATACCTTGCCCTATAAGTGCCGCTTGTCTGATGTTTTCAGAGTTATTTAAAATGAGATTGCCATGAATCTTAACGTTGAATTCTTTGCCTTTTTCTTCAAACTCCCATTTGTCATATATGCCGGAGCCAGAACCAAATCTTAAGGTAATACAGTTATGTTCAAGAAGATCTTTCGGATGCATAGGTCTTCCAAATTCTTTAAAATAGTTAGGGGATGCAACTGTAACAAAATCTATTGGCCCAAATAATTTAAAAGCAATTAAATCTTTTGCGATGATGTCGTCTGCTCTAATGCCTGCATCAAAACCGCGCTCAAAGATATTTGTAGCTTGATCATCTGAAAAAATCTCTAATTGTATTTCTGGATATTTAATTAGAAATTTTTTAATGAAGTCTTTGAGGTAGTGTTGATAAAAGATAACGGGCGTATTTATTCGCAAAGGCCCAGATGGCTTTTCACCATAGGTTTTAATGAAGTCTTGGGCCTTCAGAATTTGCTCCATTGCAGGAGATACTTGTTCCAAGAAGATTGCTCCGGCATTAGTTAGCCTAACAGATCGAGTTGTTCTCGTTAACAAGGTGACGCCCATGCTTTCTTCAAGCTGGGCAATAATACGACTTATTGCTGGTGTTGAAATATTAAGTAATTCAGCTGCGGCTTTAAAGCTTTGGTTCTCAGCGACTAATTTTAAGGCGATGAGCCCATCAAATCTATTCTTGTCCATTATTGCGTCCTCGTTAATGATTCATTGTCCATTGTGCCATTTATCGAAACTGTAATCTAGTCTAAAATAATACTTGTTTGGAGGTCGAAATGATTAAGACTAATTCTATTGCAGCTTTAAAACCAAAGGCACCTTTAGAGCGATACACATTTGAACGTAGGGATCCGAAGACTAAGGATGTGGTGATTGATATCAAGTATTGCGGTATTTGCCACTCAGATATCCATATGACTAGAGATGAATGGGGAATGGGCTCTCCATTTCCTATGGTTCCAGGGCATGAGATCGCAGGCATTGTGATTCAAGTTGGATCAGGTGTGACAAAGTATAAAGTTGGAGATCGAGTAGGAGTTGGCTGCATGGTCGATTCATGCAGAGAATGCTCTCACTGCAAAGCCGACCTTGAAAATTATTGTGTCGATGGAAACACAATGACTTATGGTTCTATTGAAAGAGATGGATCAGGAGTCACTCAAGGAGGCTACTCTGACAGAATCGTAGTCAATGAAGATTTCGTTTTAAAAATTCCTGATAATTTACCGCTTGATAAAGCAGCACCTCTTTTATGTGCGGGAATCACAACATATTCACCTTTAAGACATTGGAATGCTGGGCCAGGTAAAAAAGTTGCGGTCATGGGCCTAGGGGGCCTTGGGCATATGGCTGTTAAACTAGCAAAAGCGATGGGTGCAGATGTCACAGTTCTTAGTAGATCAGAGTCAAAGCGCAAAGATGCAAAACATTTAGGCGCAGATGATTTTATCATAACAGCAGAAGAAGGAGCATTAGAGAAAAATGCTCTTCGCTTTGATCTTATTATCAATACAATTGCTGTGTCTGATATTGATATGTCTAGCTACTTTTCTCTTCTAAAGTTAGATGGAGCTCTTGTGTCTGTTGGAGCGCCAGAGAAGCCATTAAGTATCCACCCTTTTTCTCTAATTCTCATGCGAAGAACTTATGCAGGATCAGGGATTGGTGGAATTAAGGAAACTCAAGAGATGCTAAAATTTTGTGGAGAGCACAACATCACTCCAGAGATTGAAGTAATTGCTGCTCAAAAAGTAAACGAAGCTTATGAACGTGTATTAACAAGTGATGTCCGTTATCGATTTGTAATTGATATGGCAACGCTATAGGAGGTTAGGAATATGAAAACAATACTAAGAAGATTGTTACTTGGTTCAACTCTGCTTGGAGTTGTTGCTTGTTCAAGTGCAGGAGGAGGCAAATTGAAACTAACAAATGAATGGGATAAGACTTTTGCCAAAAGTGATAAAGTAGAACATAGGAAAGTAACTTTTAAAAACAGATATGGAATCACTCTTGTTGGAGATTTATACATTCCAAAGGACGTTGATGGCAAAAAACTATCAGCTCTTGCTGTTGGTGGTCCCTTTGGAGCAGTCAAAGAGCAGGCATCAGGCCTCTATGCACAAACAATGGCAGAACGTGGATTCATCACGCTTGCCTTCGATCCTTCTTACACTGGCGAAAGCAGTGGAGAGCTACGCAATGTCACTTCGCCTGACATCAGTACCGAAGATTTTAGTGCAGCTGTAGATTTTCTTGGTCTGCAATCTTTCGTTGATCGAAGCCGAATTGGCGTTATCGGAATTTGTGGTTGGGGTGGGATGGCCCTAAGTGCAGCGGCCGTCGATAAGCGTATTAAAGCGGTTGTATCGAGTACGATGTACGATATGTCGCGAGTTATGTCTAAAGGCTACAACGACAGCGTGACACTCGAACAGCGCACGAAAACATTAGAGCAACTGGGCCAGCAGCGCTGGAAAGATGCAGAAACGGGAACTCCAGCTTACCAACCCCCTTACAATGAACTGAAAGGTGGCGAAGCACAGTTCTTAGTGGACTATCACAACTATTACATGTCTGCTCAGCGTGGATATCATAAGCGTTCGGTCAATTCTGGTAATGCTTGGACACAGACTACGTCCTTATCTTTCATGAATTTTCCGTTATTGACTTACATTAAGGAAATCTCTCCAAGACCGGCTCTTTTTATTCACGGTGAAAAAGCTCACTCTCGCTACTTTAGCGAAACTGCTTATGCAGCCGCTGCCGAGCCTAAAGAGCTGGTGATTGTGAAAGGTGCTAGTCACGTCGATCTATATGATCAAGTGGACAAGATTCCTTTTGATAAAATTACAACTTTCTTCAAAACAAATTTGAAATAATCGTAAAGTTTTAAAGCTAAAACCCTGAGGCATCTGCTTTAGGGTTAAAGTATAACGGGGCATAAATGAATAGAGTTAAGAATATATCAATATTAACTAGTTTAATTATATTTGTATTTATTATTTATCTTTTAAGCTATGCCTTTTTATCCTTAGGCTCAAATCCAAATCAAGAAGACCGTGAGCGATTCGCAAGTTCTGATCATTTTGATACTTCCACGGAAAATTTTATAAATAGAGACCAGGAAGCTTTAGAAAAAATGAATGAAAGGATGGCAAAAAGAAAGAATGAAGCAGGAGCATGGATTAGTTTTTTCTTTGGCAACGAAAATCAACGAAAACCATTAGACAGACTTCCAGTTTTAAAACCAAATTTAGGTGAGTTTTTAAAACCATCCGACAAGCTAAAGGTTATATGGTTTGGACACTCTTCCTTTTTAATAAATATCAGTGGTAAAACGATTCTAGTCGACCCTATTGTATCGGAGTTTGCTTCTCCTTTTTTTTTCATTGTAAGAAGATTTCAATCCTCGCCGCTAAGTTTAGAAGAATTGCCTAGGATCGATTACGTCCTAATTTCTCATGACCATTATGATCATTTGGATATGCCAACTATAAAGTTCTTTCGGGACAAAGATACAAAGTTCATGGTCCCCCTTGGTGTTGGAGCACATCTTGAGGGGTGGGGAATTGAAAAATCAAGTATTAATGAATTCGATTGGTGGGATAAGCTAGAGTTTGATGATATCGAGTTTGTGGCCACTCCTGCTCAACATTTTTCTGGTCGTTCATTTAGTAATAAGAACTCAACTTTGTGGGCCGGTTGGATAATTAAAAATGTGAAGAAGAGAATATTCTTTAGCGGTGATTCTGGGTACGACATTCATTTTAAAGAAATCGGTGAAAAATATGGACCATTTGATATCGCATTCTTTGATAATGGCCAATATAACAAAAACTGGGAGGAAGTCCACCTTTTGCCGGAGCAAGGGGTTGAAGCTTTTTACGATCTCAAGGCGAAGATATTCTTTCCTGTACATTGGGGCGCTTTTACTTTGTCGACACATTCATGGTTTGAACCGGCACAAAAAATTTATGATTATTCAGTAGAAAGAAATTTTCCGATCATTATGCCCAATATTGGTGAAATTGTAGAGGTGAGTGAAGATTATAGGACAAAAAGATGGTGGATGAAGTTTCAATAAAAAATAAAAACTCATGGGGAGGAATTTGGGCTTTGGCCTTTGGAGTTTCGTCAATTATGATTGGGGAGTTTTTACCAACTGGTCTTTTGACTCCAATTGCGAAAGATTTAAATATAACTGAAGGTGTTGCAGGACAAACTGTGACTGTAACTTCGATTTTCGCAGTTTTATCAAGTCTCTTTTGTGCATATCTAACGAGAAGTCTAAATAGAAGAAATGTTCTCATTGGCTTTTCATTACTCACATTTATTTCTAGTGTAATTGTTGGTTCATCAAGCAGCTTTTCAACAATTTTAGTCGGAAGAGTAATGCTAGGAGTTGCGCTCGGTGGATTCTGGTCTATGTCAACAGCAATTGCCATACGAATTGTAGAGGAAAAGAATGTAGCGAAGGCGCTTTCAATTATATTTGGGAGTGCTTCATTTTCGGCTATGCTTGCAGCACCTCTTGGTAGTTTTCTAGGTGAAATAATAGGATGGAGGAATGTTTTCTATTTAAATTCAGTGATTGGGATTCTTGGCGTTGGATGGATAATTTACAGTATGCCGCACTTAAAACCTCTTGGTGAAATTAGGCTTGGAACAATAATAAAGGTTTTTAATAAAGGCTCCGTTAGAAGTGGAATGATTGCAATAGGGCTTACTTTTTGTGGGCGTTTTGCAACTTTAACTTTTCTGCGTCCCTATCTTGAGCAAAAGATAAACTTAGAGGGGCACGACATATCAATCATGTTCCTTGTATTTGATTTAGCTTATTTTATCGGTAGTTTACAGGCAGCAAAACTCGTAAATAGGAGTCTCGGAGGGACAATGATTATTTCCCCAATACTTTTAGCTTTGACAAGCTTTTGCCTTACTCTTACCAGCAGCACGATTGCTATAACTGGAATATTGATTTTTCTCTTAGGTTTTTGCTTTGCTCCTATCCCTGTATCGTGGTCAAAATGGGGACCCAAAATAGCTCCTGAGAATACTGAAACAATTGGTGGTCTTTATGTCGCCGCGGTACAGACTTCAGCCGCAATAGGTTCCTTCTTTGGAGGAATTGTTTTCGATCGTTTAGGAGTAGATATCTTATTTGGCATGAGTGGGGTTTTATGGATTCTTGCATCCCTAGTGGTATATTATTTTGTTAAGACTCGTTTTGAGAAGGATATTGATTGTAAGAAATTAAATGAGTTAACTTGTTGAAAAGGAAAAACTTTTGAAAATATTTATTACTGGTTCAACAACAGGTTTAGGTGAATTAGCAGGGCTCGAACTTTTAAGGATGGGGCATGATGTAATCTTTCATGCGAGAAACTCTAAGTCTCAAATGAAGGACAATCTAACATACGTCATTGGTGATTTTTCTAAACTTGAAGAGATTAAGATGGTTGCTGAACAAGCTAATGAGTATGGCCCTTATGATGCAATAATACAAAATGCCGGAATATATAATGCAAGTCCAGATGATTTATTCATTGTTAATGTGCTTACCCCTTTTATATTAAGTTGTCTGATTCATAGGCCAAAAAGAATGATTTTTTTAAGCTCATCAATGCACTTAAATGGTCATGTTGACTTCAGTCGTTTGGATAAACTTAATTACTCTGACTCAAAACTTTACGCTACTATGCTTTCAAATTATTTTGCTAAGGAATGGTCAGACTGTTTTGTAAATGCTGTCGATCCGGGCTGGGTTCCAACTCGAATGGGAGGATCAGAAGCTACGGATGATTTAAAAATGGGAGTTGATACTCAAGTATGGTTAGCTACTTCTAGTGAAGCTTCTGCTCTAGTTTCAGGAAAATACTTTCATCACTTAGAACAAAGAGAGGCTAATGCAAGAGCCTGTTGCATAGAGAATCAAAGTAAGCTTGTTGATTTACTCAATCAACGTTTAAATCGTTAGTACCTTTTAAATACTTCTAACAACTCTTCTTACCTTTGCATTTTGAGGAGATTTAAAGCAATTTGTTGAGTACTTAAAATGAAGCTTATCTAGGTTTTACTAATTTCTTTGTAAAACTCTCAAGTGATGGAAGCCCTTTCTGCACCTTTGTGAGAGCTTCTTTTTTGATAGCCTTACTAGAGAAGTTTAAAACAGTCGTTCCTGTTACAGCCGTAAAGCCAATTGCAAGAATGATTTCGATAACTGCACGCATGATTATTCCTCCTGTTTGGTTTCACGCTTTATAATGGTAGAAATGACGGACTTGTCCCAAAGACCGCCGTATTTACCTTTGATTTTTTTCTCATTTAGAATTCTGGCTATATTTCGCAAGGAGTTGTCTTGGTCGTGAAGCTCTAAGATTAGCTTGATGATTTTCTGTTCTTTTTCACAAAGAACCAGCTCCCCATTTTCGACCTTGTACCCGTACTTAGGTTTGGAAGGAATTGGAGTGTCCGACTTCTTAATTCCATGGGCCTGAAGGGCTTCAATGATGGAAGTCTTTGGCCACTTTCCTTCAGTCAGTTCACTAATTTTGCTCATTGAGAGATCAAAATTAAGATACAGTTTCCGTAAAATTCCGATATTTTCCTTGGGATTATTGAAAAAAATGTGCAATAAAAACAGGTAGATAGCAACAGTGGGGGTTTGGTTCGTATACGGTTTTGGCGAGCCGACCATTTTTCTACTATTTCATCCAGTAAATTTATAAAGCCTTGAAGACTACGTTGATCTCTTTTAATATATTGTATCTAGAAACGGGACGTAGCGCAGGGGTAGCGCACTACTCTGGGGGAGTAGGGGTCGCTGGTTCAAATCCAGTCGTCCCGACCATTTTTCTCACTTCTTTTCAATTTCTTTAAGTAACTTCTTGAGCCAAGTTTCGGTATTTAATACTTCGCCGTTTTTGAGTTTAATTTGATAGGGCTTTTTGGAAAATGAAGACTTTGAAGCAATCTCTTCGATAAACATTTTGGCCGTCCACTTGCTTTTGGCCGGCGCAAACCATGAATTCAGAGCGTAATCTAATTTTCTTTTGAGATGATCATGTGCTTCTTTAGGAGAGTACTCACTACCATTTCGAATAAATATCACTTCAGACTTTTTTATTCTTTGGAGAAGAGAGTTTATTTTGCGTTGTTCGTTTTGGTTCACTTCATCCTTTGCCAGGGTGAACTGGCAAAGAAAAATAGTGATTGTGAAAAATAGAAGAGCTAGTCTCATTCAAGAATTATATCACAATTAGAAATTCTCACATGAGAACATATCGCTATAGAAATCAATACTTTCGACTTCTAATTCTGCGCCATAGTTTTGAACTTTAGACTTATAGAATTGAAAGTTAATTGCTCCGCTCTTTGATTGATACGTCTTCGTTGAATCGTTATAAGTGAGCTTAGGGCTCTTATACATGAGCTTCGCTCTAGTAAAATCTAAGTTTAGATCATAGAGAGCAACTGAAATTCTCTCGTCTTTTGATTCTTTAACGACAATCTCCATGTGCCCTTCTTCAAGAATACAATTTACAGTAGATTTGGAAATTTTTAATGCATAACTGTTAAAGCTGAGAAGTGCTAGTGTTGTTAATACTAATAACCTTTTCATTAGATCCCCCTTTTTCGTTGGAGAGGAGTTATATCTAGAATTTATTGTGCTGTGTTTAAAAATGAGAGAATCTATAATTTTTATATAGCATGATTCAATTACTAGTAACTTATAGATTTTTTGAATAACAACACCGTGTTATATTATTACTATATGTTACAAGTTTTTCTATCACTCATTCTATCTCTAAGTATTAGCGCTAAGGATCTAAAGGATTCGTGTGAAAAGGCGAATGCAAATGATTGCTTTGAATACGCCTATGAAATGTCTAAGAGAGGGGATCAGCTTGCTCCCATTATTTACTTTAAGAAGGGGTGTGATTTAAAGGATGGTAAATCGTGCTTTGCTTTAGAGAGGGTTAACCAAAAGTTAAATCAAACTAAGAATAGTTTAGATCTCCTTAAGAAGTCTTGTGATTATAATTTTCCAACAGGTTGTCTACATCTCGCTAGATATTACTTTAAGAAAAAATCTTATATTGAGGCCGTAGAGAGTTTTGAAAAAGGATGTCAGTTAGGGCTTAAGTCTTCATGTGAAGAGAAAGAAAAATACGATACTTACTTTTCGAAAATCATAAGAAGTGCAGCAAAAGATTTAAGTGAGAGTGAGTCAAGTGATCAAGAAATTTATTTAAGGCTGTTAAAAGAAAGAATGTCTCTCCTTGAAAAAGATTGTAAAGCTGAAAAGTTTGAAAGTTGTACAATGCTTGCCAATAACTTCTTATTTCTTGGAAATTTAAAAGACGCTAGAAAGTGGGCGGAGACTTCTTGTAATAATAAATCTCCCTATGGGTGTTTGGCGCTTGGTGAGGTTGAGCAAAAAGAGGAGAAGCTCGAGTTTGCTTCTTTTGAGAAGGCCTGTGACTTAGATCTTGGAATTGGTTGCTTAAGGTTTGCTCAGAGTATTGAAAAGAAAAACCTTGCGAGGTCAATGAGCTTTTATAGAAGAAGTTGTCAGGCAGAAATTGGACCATCGGCTAGCTCTTGTATGAAATATTCGAACTACCAAAGTAGAAATCCCAAGCTCGCAAATAAATTTAGAGAGCTTGGGTGTAAACTTGATAAGACTCTTTGTCCTAATTAAGCGGCTTTCTTTTTATTTTCAAAGTTACCAAAAATAACATTTTGAATTTCAATGATAGAACTATTTACTGTGACAACTTGTCCTTTCAGTTTTACAGCTATCTCTGATGCGTCTTTGGCAATTCCCGTATTCGATTTTGATGAAGAGTCTACTTGTAAGATGGACTCTTGAAGCTCTTCAATACCTTTTGACTGCTCCTGTGAAGCTGTAGATATATCTGAAATAGCAGATGTTACATCGGCTACACTGACGACAATGCTCTCTAAGATTTCACCACATTCATTGGCAATACTAGAACCATTGTTAACGCTAGTTCTAACATTTGAAACGAGGGAAGAAACTCTTCCTCTAGAATCTTCAATAATATGATTTACTTGCTCAACGCTATTTGAAACCATTTCTGCAATATCAACAGATGCTTTACCACTAAGTTGAGCAAGGTTTCCAACTTCCTCTGCAACTACCGCAAAACCTTTTCCAGCTTCGCCAGCTCTCGCCGCTTCAACTGAGGCGTTGAACGAGAGAAGCTTTGTTTGGAAAACAATATCGTTAATGATTTGAGTTTTCTCCTCAATCTTATTTATAAGCTCTGTGATATGCTTCATTTTTTCATTATTACCATCGAGTTCATCTACAATAGTATCAATATCTGTATTAATATTATTCATCGAATGAATCATCGTTGTAACAACTTGCTTACCACGAGAAGCTCTTTCTAAACTTCTATTGGCAAGGTCGTTTGACTTCATTGCATTGTCAGCAGTCATTCTCACCATTGAGCTAATTTCCTCGAGTGAAGCAGATGATTCTTGAAGTGATGAATCTTGCTGCTCACTTGAGCTTGAAAGGTTTTGAGATGTTTCGGCAATACTATTTGCACTATTTGTTAGAAAAGTAGAGCTCTCTGTTAGAGACTCAACTGTCGCTCTTATCGAAGTAGAAATCTTATTGGCAAAGACGATCCCGGCAATTAGCCCAATACAAATACCACTTAAAGAAATACCAATGAGAAGATAATTTAAAAAATGAGTTGTTCTAGAAATATCTTCTGATGAAGAAAGAACTTCTTCTTCTATATTCTTTGTGTATTCGTCTAATACTGCTTGGTAGCTCTTAGCGGCTTTGGGGCAGTGAACGAGGAAAATTTCTAAGAGATCTTTTTTGGCCGCTTCATCATAGACTTTTGCCAGTTCGATAGCGCGAACACCAACTTTTTTAAAGTCGGCCCATTCACTAGCAACATTATTAAAGAGTTCTCTCTCTATAGGTTTCGTGATTCTAGTATCTAAATCTTTGGCTGCATTCTCATAGTTCGCCACAGCTGTAAGAGAGTCCGCGATGGCCTGTTCTCGATCTTCTTCGGATAGATTGGATAGGCCCAATGTTCTTACGGCAATTCTCGTTTTCTGATAATTGACATCCATAGTGTGAACAAGTGTGCTTCTTGGAATGACGTCATGATTAACCTCACTTGCAAGTTCACTAAAGTGATCGAATCCAAAGTAGGAAACTGCCCCTATGACAAGACTAACTAGAGACATAAAAGAACACAATAAAAGTAGTTTGATTTTAAAGTTTATTTTTTTCATAACCGCTCTCAAGGTTTAAGTTTTCTTAAGTATCGGTATATGAATTTAGAGCTTTAGGGTTAATTTCTTAAGGCAAGATTAAGAGAGTTAATTAAGTTTTCTTATAAAAATAGTGAATTAGCAAAAAACAATAAAAAGCACACTATAAATAAATGAGTCCAAGTTGTTGAAAGTACGTGTTGCGATGGCCTCACAAGATCTTACATTTTGCATTTAATCGTGTACGAAATGCCTTTATTAATGGTAGATTCCTAAGACATACACACACATTTCAAGCAAAGGACGCGCTTGTGAAATTGAAGAGACTTGTTATACAGGGATTTAAATCCTTTAAAGATCGCACGACTATCCATTTCGACGATGGGATTACTGGTATTGTAGGACCAAATGGTTGTGGAAAATCAAATATTGTAGACGCATTATTTTGGGTCATGGGTGAGCAATCGGCGAAGCACCTTCGTGGTAAATCCATGAAAGACCTAATATTTGCTGGTTCATCAAAATATAATCCAGGTGCATATGCTGAAGCTACACTAGTTCTTGGAAATGATGATGGAAAGCATATCCATATTGGAAATAAAGTTTCTAGCCCTTCTGAAATTCAATTAACAAGAAAGCTATATAGAAACGGTGAAACTGAATATAGAATTAATAATTACCCAGCGAGATTGAAAGATATTCAAGAAGTTTTCATGGATACCGGAGCTGGGGCAAAGTCTTATTCTATTATCGCCCAAGGTGAGATCAACAGACTTGTACAGGCCAAGCCAGAAGAGCGCCGTACAATGATTGAAGAAGTTGCAGGGATTACAAAGTTTAAGGTTAGAAAAAAAGAATCGCTTAAGAAGATTGAGCAAACAGAGCAAAACCTTAATAGACTTCAAGATCTTCAATCTGAGATTGAGAAGAACTTAAAGGCCCTGCAAAAGCAAGCAGAGAAGGCCGAGAGAGCTCGTTCTTTAAAAGAAAAAATTAAAAGAAATGATATTATTGTTCACGCGCATAAGGTTTATGATCTCTTAAAAGATTTAAGAGATGGGAAGACGTTATTAAATGAAAAGACTCTTGAATTAGAGGGTTGGGGAACAAGAAAGAATTCCTTAGAGATCTCACTTGAAGAAGAGAGATTTAAGAAGGAAGAACAAACTGAGAAATTAGAAATTCTTCAAAAAGAAAGAAATGAAATATCTACTCAACTTGCAACTGCGGAAGAGAGATTCTCAAATCTTTGTAAGACACTAACTGATAAAGAAAACCTCATTGAGACAAGACAGAAAGAAATGACTGAACTCGAAGAGGAACTAGTTGAGAGGGAAGAAAAAATTAAGGCCCTTGAAGATTCTTTAGTTGAACTTCAAACTAGAAATGAAGAAACTGTTAATTTTGAAGAAGTAGAAGAGAAGATAGAATTACTTAAAGAGAGACTTGAGCTTAAAACAGATCAGGTGGATACTTTAAAAGAAGAGATTGAGTTAAAGAAATCTGAACTTAACACTCTTTCTCAAGCAGCATTTCAAAATACTTCTAAGCTCGAAGAATATGCAGCTAACCTTCAAGATATTACAGAAGAGATTGAGGCACTTGAGAAGCAATACTCTGGAGTATCAACTCAAATTGCAGATGAAAGAGATGCAGTTCATACTGCTCAAGAATTATCTGAGAAACTTACGGAAGTTGAGTCAGAGCTTAAGTCTGAAATCGAAGAGTTAATCTCAGCGAATAAAGAGTTAGATGCTAAACTTAAGGAAAAGAGTAAGTCACTCATTACTAAAGAATCTAAACTCTCATCTCTTCAAGAAATTGCTGCGGCAATGGACGGTGTAAGGGAAGGTGCAGTTGAGTTTCTTGAGACTGTAGATTCTGATAAGTATCAATTACTTGGTAATTTAATTCAGTGTGAAGAAGATCACGCGAAGGCCGTTCAAAACCTTCTAAGTGACTTTATGGACACTCTTGTTTCTACAGATGAAGATGTTTCAGCTGTAATTGAGTGGTGTAAAACTAATAATGATAAAGCTCTTGAGTTCTTGGCCCCAAATAAGAATGGAGACATTACTTCAGAGGAAACTTTAGAGAGACTAAGAGTTGCTACGGGTGGAGATATTACTCCTGTACACGAACTTTTAAATCTTCCTGAAGAATATAAATCAAAATTAATTCCTTTCTTTGACGGTTACTTTATTGCAAGTAAGTTTGATCAAGAAGTTTTTAAATCAATTTCTGATTCGATTAGATTTAAGGCCATTAGTTCAACTGATGGGAAGCTTCTAGTGAAGAATCCTGGAAATGGTAAAATTTTAACAATGTCTGGAAGCTCTGAGGGGCAGGGTGTTGTCGAAAGAAATAATCAGATCCAAGAGCTGGAAAAAGAAATTGAAGTGTTAAGAGTTGAGGTTGCTGAACTTGAGACAAATTCAGGGGAGAAATCTCTCGTTCTAGAGCAGAAGAGAGATAGCTTAGAAGAGCAGAGAAATCTTCTCTCTGAAGCAAGAGCTGATCATGCTGCTAAGAAATCAGCACTTGAGTCTAAGCTCTCTGGTATGGAGTCTGGAAATACAAGACTTGAAATTCTAAAGAAGAGAAAACAAGAAATCTCTAAGTCTAGATTAGATATGTTAGAGAGTGAAGATTCTCTCTCTAAAAATAAATCTTCTCTAGATGAAGAGCTAGAAGAATTAAGCACTCGCTTTGAAGAAGAGAATGCCGAACTTGCAGACCTTAAAAGTACATATGAGACTGAACGCGAAGCTTATATGGAAAAACAAGTTGAGATCAATACTTTCAAAGAAAGAGTTTCTGGAATTCAGTCTCAGATTGAAGATATTAATTCTCAAATGGATAAGCAGACAGCGAGAATTGCTTCTAATAAAGAGTTAATTGAAAAATATAATGAAGAGATTGAAACAACGAATGATCAAATTGATACTTTAGAGTCATCTAATCAAGAAATGGCTTCAGAGCTATCGGAAAGAGATGATGTTCTTGGAATTATGAAAGATGACTTAACTCAGCTCTTACTTGCTATGCAGGAGAGAGAAGATGAAGTTAAGGAGCTTTCTAAGAAAATCGCTAAGAACGAAAAAGATATAACTGAATATGAACTTAAGATTAATCAGTGGCAAAACGATGAAGTCGAAGTTGTTAAGAATATCTTTGAAAAATATCAGATCGATCTTCGTGAGGCCATTGGTGGCTTCCTTGAGTACGATCAAGATGACTTTGATGATCTTATTGATACAAGACAGATGCACTTTATGGAAACTGAGAATGGACTCGTTACTATTGAAAAGCAGTCTTACGAATTCCATAGAAGATATGGACAAGATCTTAAGGAATGTTCAAATAAGTTAAAGAATTATAAGAATGAGTACAACCGTCTTGGAGAAATTAACTGGCAGGCCATCGAAGATTACGATCGTCAAAAGCTAAGATTTGATTTCCTAAGAGTACAAGAAGTTGAACTTAAGCAATCTTTAGAAGATCTTGAAACAGCAATTAATCACATTGATGAAAAATCTAAGGAAAGATTTAAAATCGCCTTTGAAGAAGTTGATGTGAGATTTAGAAAAGTTTTCCCAATTATCTTTGGTGGTGGTGAGGCCATGCTTAAGGTAACTGGAGATATAAATGACAGCGAATGTGGTGTAGACATTATTGCGAAACCACCAGGGAAGAAGATGCAGAATATTAACCTCATGTCAGGTGGTGAAAAGGCCATGACAGCGGTTTCTCTTATCTTCTCTATATTCCTTGTTAAGCCTTCTCCGTTCTGTTTACTGGATGAGGTTGATGCTCCACTTGATGATGCAAACGTAGGTAGGTTCAATGAACTTCTAAGAGAGATGAGTTCAGATTCTCAATTTATTCTTATTACACACAATAAGAAGACAATGGAATTGAACGACACTCTCTATGGGGTGACAATGCAAGAGCCAGGTGTATCAAAAGCAGTATCAGTACAATTGCACTAATTTTCATAAATCGTTATAATAGTGAAGTCTTTAGGAGGCTTCACTATTATGACTAAATTCTTATTAATTTCATTACTATTTATCAATCAAACATTCGCTACAGGATTTATTCCTAATAGTTTTTCTGCAAGCTTTGAGCAAGTCTATAAGAGTGCTCTCACTGGTAAGGAGAAAAGGTCTAAGGGGACAATGGACTATATGTATCCTGGAAATATTAAATTGGAGACATCTTCGCCAGAGAGTCTTACTTACGTTAGTAATGACTCTAAAACTTGGTACTATACTCCAGCATTCATAGAGTCTGAGCCTGGACAAGTGACTATCCAAGATGCAACTAAGAATGAGCTTACAAAGTTTCTAGATATTTTGAGAAAGGGATTGTTAACAAATAAGTTATATAAAGTTTCAAAGAATAAAGCTGGAGAGTACTTTCTAGAATTCTCAAAAACTATTATTAAGGATTTAGGTGTAGAGAAGGCCAAGCTTACTTTTAAAAAAGATACCGCTACATTTAAGAATTTAAAAATTGTAGAAATGACTTTATCTAATAAGAAAACGAAGAAGCTTGAATTGTCTAAAATAGTTGAAGGTCCGAAGTTTAAGAAAGAGCACTTTGTTTTCAAAGTGCCCGCCAATACAAAGATTAATAGATAAAGACTTTCTTATCTATGGGAAGCTGCTGGTATATATAGTAATTTCTTAGAACAAGCTTAATATATTTTCTAGTTTCCCTGTATGGAATATCTTCAATAAAAGTCTCTATATCCCCTTGATACCTAGACTTTACCCAGCGACTCATAACAGCTTCTCCTGCATTGTATGATCCAATTGCCATTGGTAAATAATCAAACATTTTTTTCAGATCCTCTAGATAGTGAACACCAAGGGCCATATTCACATCAATATCGTAGAGGTCTTCCGTATTTTGATAAGGAATACGATGCTTCTTGGCCAATTTCTTTGCCCTAGAAGGAATGATTTGCATAAGACCATAAGCATCTGCAAAGCTTCTCGCTTCTCTGTTAAAGGCCGACTCTTGTCTGATAATTGAATAGGCTAGATTGTTATCAAAGTTATTCTCAAGATACTTGGATTCAAGAACTGGTTTTGGATAGATATACTGGATAAACTTCTTTTCTATCTCTAGTCTTTGATCTTCGCCCATATTGAAGAATGTTTTTAAACTTCCTTGAAAGTTTCTAGCTCTATTCATTCTCTCTAGGAGAGAAAGTTTACTAGAGGCTGACTTTGATGAATAGATTAGACTATCTAAGTATTTTGAAGCCTTCTCGTATTCTCCTAGAGCAATTAGCCACTCAAAGAGATTATCTTTAGAACTCTCAATAACTTCTAAGTTAAATCCATCTTTTAGACCAAGATTTCTCTTTGCCGAAATGCCATAGTATCCAAAGGGATTGAGTTCAATTGTTTTAGAAAAGAATTCAATTGATTCTTTTGTTTTCTTTTCACGGGAAAGAGATTTCGCTAACCAATAGGTATATTTGGAAACATCATCGTACTCACTATGTAACTTCTTAAAGAGAGTTGTGGATTCAGAGTAGTTCTTTCTCTTATATTCAAGCCATGCGAGTTGCCAGAGAATATCTTCCCTTTGCGAGCTAGTGCTTAGGTCCACTGACTTTTTTAGATAGACTATGGCCGATTTAATTTTCTTCTCTTCCTTAGCTATTCCCGCAAGTAGATAGTAGATTGTGGCAGCTTGTTCGCTTTCAGGATTATTTCTATTAAGAGTGTTTGTTAAAATTTTCTTTGCTAGAGGAAGATTATTTTCTGTCCAAGTTGCTCTGGCCCATCTTGTTCTGGCCTCTACTAGCTCATACCCATATTGAGTTCCAAATAATTCTTTATTCTTAGTAATCCAGTTAACTAAAGTTTTAGTAGAACTCAATGCTAGATCTTTTCTTCTCTTGTTTTTAAATACTCTAGTGATTCTGTGCCAAGAGTTTATTTTAATTTTTAGATCGATACTTGAATTCTTAATGATATTTTCATATGTCGCTATCGCCTTGTCATACTCTCTTGCTCTTTCGAAGTCTCTGGCCACATCATAGAGCAATTCATCGCTAGGGGCAGTGATAAAGCGGGGAGAGATTTTCTGTAGTTCTTCGTTATACTTAGTGACGAGTTCAGTTATCTGCTCGTCTTCAGCAATCTCTAGAGCATTTCTAATAAACTTCTCTTTCTCTTCCTTTCTTTTTTCAAAAGGGTAGAGTGCAAAGTTATGCTTGGCTTGCCATAGTTTTATATTTTTACTTTTTGCAACCTCAAGTGAAATGAGATGGTAATCCTGAGCAAGCCATGGCTCAACACTTTTACTATCCCAGATGGAAATGAGTTTAGTAACTGTCCAGTCACACGACTTTATCGCTCGTATAAGTGCTATGGATTGAAGAGGGAAGTCACCTTCTTCTAATAGTTCCTCATAAACACTACAGGATTTTTCAAAATATTTATTATTGAAATCTAAGTTTGCTAGATGAAACTTCTTCGCCAAAATATCTGATTTTGAAGGCTCTAGGCTGCCCGTCAAATTCATAAAGTTTGGGTGAGGAGGATTGATAACATTTCTCGAACAAGAGGAGCTGAGAATTAAGAGTAAAATGAAGGTAAAAAGTCTTTTATTTTCCATGATTTAAGTCTATTTGCAGGTGCTGAAAAATGCAATCTGCTATTTCAATGAAAAATTACACAACCCTTTGATTATTGGAAGAATTTATATTACAAGTGCTCAAGATATTTTTTAAATTTAAGGAACTTTTATGCAAACGACTAAGTTTGAAGACCGCACTGTATTTTTCACTTCCCTAGGTTGCTCTAAAAACCTAGTAGACTCACAAGTTATGCTTGGTTATATGGGCCTTGATGGGTTTAAGGTTGTTCCTGAGCCAGATAGTGCGGAAGTTATCGTTGTAAATACATGTTCGTTTGTAGAGGCCGCAAAACAAGAGTCTATTGAAACTATTCTTGATCTTGCGGATTACAAAGATACTGAGCAAGGCAACTGTAAAGCTCTCGTGGTCTCTGGTTGTATGGCCCAAAGATATTCTGATCAATTAGAAGAGTCTCTACCCGAAGTGGATATGTTCATTGGAACTGGAGAGTATAATAAAATAGTGCCTCTTCTAAAGGCACTAGAAGATAATAAATTAGAGAAGAAGTCTTTTGTTGAAATTCCAAAGTTCATTCATACTGAGTTTGATCCACGACTAAATACTTCGCCCTTCTATACAGCTTGGTTAAAAATCTCTGAAGGCTGTAATAGAAATTGTACATTCTGTATTATTCCAACACTAAGAGGAAGACTAAGATCTCGCTCTGTTGAATCTCTTGTGACTGAGGCGCAGAAACTATCTGAGTCAGGAGTTAGAGAGCTTAATTTAATTTCACAGGATCTTTCAGACTACGGTGTCGATTTAGATGAAAACAATAACCTTCACGAGCTTTTAAATGGTCTTGAAACAGTGGAAGGAATTGATTGGGTTCGTCTATTTTACTTCTATCCAGATGAGCTTACTGATGAAGTTATTGAGCAGATGAGAAATAGCAAGAAGATCTGTAGCTATTTAGATATGCCAGTTCAACACTTTTCAAATAATGTACTCAAGAGAATGAATAGAAGAATTACTGGAGCCGAAATCATGAATCGCGTAGAGAGACTGCGCGAGAGAATTCCGGGAATTGTTCTAAGAACTTCTATTATTGTAGGTTTCCCAGGTGAGTCTGATGAAGATTTTCAAGAGTTACTTGAGGGTGTTAAGAAGGCGAGATTTAATCACCTTGGAATCTTTAGATATTCAGATGAAGAGGGAACTCCTGCTTATAGATTAAAAGGTAAGGTTGACCAGGAAACGATCGACGATCGTTTTGATCAGCTCTTTGAAACTCAAAGAGAGATTGTTAGAGAGCTTAATGCAAAGTATGAAGGTCAGTTGATTGATGTTCTTATTGAAGGTCAGCACGAAGAAACGGAACTCCTCATACAAGGGCGTCACATTGGTCAAGCTCCAGATATTGATGGAAAAGTAATTATTAATGATAGCGATATTGAAGATCTAAAAGCAGGTGATCTCGTTAAAGTCGAGATCACCGAAGTTTTAGATTATGATTTAGTTGGACGAGTTGTCCTTACTAATTAGTATGATCTAGTGGGAATGGGAAGTCTCTTATGAGCTCCCAGTCTAGCCCTGATACTGTAACATCGGCAGGAGTTGATGTTGTAATTGTAGTTGAAGTATAGCCAGTCACTGTAAAGTATCTAAACTCGTTACCAGCTAGGTTTGCACCGACCTTAATAATACTACCAATTGTGATATCACTTCCAAGTGCACCACCACTTACTGTTAGAACGTTACTTCCCGCGACTGTTGTAATTGTTGATGCAAAAGTTGCATTACCACCTCTAGAGCAAGACCCTGCGGCAACAGTATAATTTGGTCTTGATCCAGCTGAGAGACCATCAACTAAACTATCCCAGTCCCATCTTTGATCACATTCTTCACCGAAGCAATTTGGCCCTGAAGTATCGATACCTGCAATAGCTCCACCGTTATCGAAGATTTCAATTTCAGGTGTTTCTGGATTGAAACTCTCGTTCCAGTCTCTGATTTGAAGTCTAATTCTCGCCTTAATATTATATGAGGCATCAAGGCAATGGTATTCGTAGAACTTGTTAGCGTTCATGGCCGAGCTTCCTGTTGGATTTAAGTCTGCCCAGAAACCTCTAGCTGTTGTATCAATTTGGTTATAATTTGCAAGGTTACTAATAAATGTTGTTAGGTTTCCAGCATTATCGTAACTATCAAAAGCAAAGTTTTGAGTAGTGTCTCTACACTGTGTTGCTCTCGTCGTATTTGAGATAATAGTATTACTATACTGACCCTGAGACTGAGGAGCATCAACTGGGAACTCTGCAGTTACACCACTGAATGAGTTTACAATAAGTGATGACTCACTCTCTGTATCGAGCTCCGTACTCTTAATTGCACCACTCATACAGTTGTAACGACTACCACCACATCTTGTTTCTACAAAGTCTGTAGAAGTACAAGTACAGGCACCAGTATCATCATCTTCTTCACAACTTACTGTTGCAACCCAGTTACTACCTTCGTCACAGTTAAGACCTGTTTGGTGTTCTCTGTGATCAAATTGACATGAAGTCGCACCATCAGCAGATACCGCAAATCTCTCTAGACAATCACCTGTAAGACATACTTTTCTTCCAAAGAAGACATCTCCATTGGCATTAATAGGAATATTGTCGTTATTGTCAGCAGCCGTTTCAACAAGTTCAATCGGTCCACCAACAGCAAGAGGGTCAGGGATACTTAAAGAAGAAATACCACCTGCACATGTTCCCGCAAAGTCAGAGTACTGAACATAGTATGAGTCAGTTCTACCTGCAGGGTAACTTTTGTGAGTTTCTGGTACGTAGCGAACGTATTCACACATTCCCGCACCAGACTTAACTTTTAAGTTTGCACCTCTATTATAAAGATCAAGTTCTCCGGCCTCTAATCTACAGACAACATCATTCATCTGATAGTTAGAGTCATTCGTTTCTGATACCTGTGAGCTTAGGATCTTACATGAAGTTGTTCCAAAACCTTCACCTTCTTTATGAAGATTAAATGATGAAGCGTTCTCTGTTTCTTGAATAAGCTCAAATTGATTATATGTAATCAGTTCAAATGAGAATGTTGCATCGGCATCACCAGGTGAAGAGTAAGTAATAGTATAAGTTGTCTTTACCTGTGGCTCTGTAGGAATACCAGAGATCACACCTGTTGTGCTATTGAAGCTTAGTCCAGAAGGTAGAGTGTCTGGAGTTAGAGAAACATCACTAAATACACCCTTAACCTTACCTTCAATATAAGTTTCTTCACCAACATAGATTGGAATAATATTTGTAGTGCTTACAGCAGTAATTGAGTTTGCACTTCCAAGAGTTGAGTTGAATGGTGTTGCATCATCAATATCATCTCCAACCTCAAAGGCATTTGTTCCTTTTAAGTCTTTAACATCAACTGTAAAGTCGTTTCCAACAACATCGAGAACGATACCTGATGATTGATGTGAACCATTGTCAGCTGTGATTGTTGCTCCCTCTGCAAATGGGTTTGTACTAGATGTAACATTATTACCTCCAGCATTCCCTGAAGAAGTGATTGTGACAATTGGACCTGCAATCTGATCAACTGTCGACGCTGCAGCAGCATATGTCGCTAGATCGTCAACATTTGAATTCTCTGAGAATGTCCCGCTTATAACTTGTAAGTAAACATAGTCATTTGCATCTTCTTTGAAGATTACATCAGCACTGGCAGCTCCTGTGTTAGAAGAGATATATCCACCAACTTGGAAAGCCGCTGCATTAGCAAGTTTTAAGATGTGAGAAGCATAGTGCTTCGTTACGACATCCATAACAATACTTTCTGTTGCAGTACCTGCATTTACAATTTCACCAGTTTCAAATGAACCGCTATTTATTTTTACATAGAGTTTATTTTCTGCGCCAATAACATTTACAATTGTAGCGTTGTCTCCATCAGGAGTTGTAATTGTGTCTGAAGCAGCAAGAGTCGTAACATCTTTGAGTGTGATAAAGATATAATTCTCTACGCGACCTTCAGCAGCCTGGTAAGGAATGACATTATCAACCTGATCGCCAGCTTCAATTGTTCCCTGAGCCTCGACAAGTAATCCACCTGTTGTAGCGTCTCCTATCTTGTGGACAACTCTGCCTTTAATACCTGCAGCAGTTTGAAATCTCGTACCGATATAGAAGCGATTGAAGTTTTGAGAAAGTCTTATGAATTGGTATCTACCTATTGTTGCTTCAATTGGAGCACTCTTGACCAAGAAAGTGTATGGCTTAGTAGTAATTTCACCAATTGAATTTGTTAGAAGAATATTTACAGTTCTAGCTGACGTTAGAGAAAGAGGTAGTGAAGAATCACCGTCAATTTCACCCGTTGCTGTATTAAAAGCTGTAAAATCGGCAGGTAGACTTGGAGTTACATTATAAGTAACAACTTCTCCACCAGCGAGCGCAATTGCTTGTGAGTTATTGTAAAGAGCGGGTACTCTAGAAGCAACACCTGCTGCCGAATTAAAGATATGCACTACACTCGTGAGGTTTGCCTTTGGAAAAGAATATGTTCCAGCATTATCTAATGTATCACCAGCTTTAAAAACCTGATTACCTGTGAGGTTTGCAGTTACTTGCACTACAATTTGGCTCGTATCGCTATTGATATATGAAACAGTACCTTGAGCACCATTGTTAGATGAAATATTTTGAGCAAGGCTAAAAATTGATGTATCTGAAACAGTTAATTGTAAATACTCGTTAAGATACTGTGGATAGTAGAAATCATCAATTGGTGTACCGGCCCTAATTGTTAAAGTTGTTGAGGCAAATGCAGTTGATCCAGATCTTGGATGGAATCCACTAATTGTTAAAAGAGTACCAGCATCGTATGCATTTGGTACACCTTGGAATGCTCCAGACTCTTCTTCAAAAGAAATTCCTGAAACAATAGTACCTGCAACGCTATAGTAAACACTTTCTGCGTCAGCAAAGTTTGCTGGCGTAAGAGAAGGTTCGTAGTCAATAGAGTCTCTTCCAATCCCAAGGTTTAGTGTCGGAAGTGAATATGAGATGCCACCTGGTGGATCAAAAACACCAAGTTTGAAAACATAATTTGAAATAGTTTCACCCGTTGCAGAGTTAATCGCTGTCACTTGGTACTCATTTTCTGTACTAAGTTGAATAGGAGCAGTTAGTGAAACAACACCTGTGTTTGTATCAATAGACATCCCTGGAATAAGAGAGTTTATATTGAAAAGAACAGTGATTCCATCTCCTGCAGGATCAACTTCCCAATCTGGTGTAAATGAAATACCAGTTGAACTAGAGTTATAAAGTCTCGATGGAGAACCGTTTTGAATTGTAAATAATGACCCATTTGATTTATGAACGTAGTATCCGTCAAGGAACTCACTTGGATTTGCTGCTCCGTTAACGTCTGCAACAGTCAAGTAGACTTCACTATTTTCTGTATCAACATGATAAACAGTTCCAATTCCCGTATACTCAGTATTACTATTACAGCTTGTAAATGTTGAAGAGATACATGAATAGAGAGTATCACCAGTGTAAATACCAGTAGTATTAGCGAGTTTTATAAGTATTCTGTCACCGTTTAATAACTTATAAGAAAAGTTATAGTTAGAAATTGTAGTGGCCTGAGAACCAACTTTTGAACTGATAGAGTCAAGATATGAAACAGTTTCTTGCTCGTCTAGAATTTCTCCGAAATTATCTTCTGCAACTTCTGCAATGAAGTTGTACTCTTCTAAGTCAAAAGTATTTGCAATTGTAAAAGGTACAACTGGAGATTGAAGAAGACCTGTGTCTTCATTCAAACTAACTCCTAAAGGTAGACTTGGCTCTACTCTAAATTTAATTGGAACAGGATTTGTAGAATCTACTGTTAGTGTTCTTGAAAAGGCAGGTGTTCCAGATGGATCAAAATAAAATGATGTTCCACCAACTTTAGTTGCTGTAGAAGCTCCAACAGCACAATTTGCATAACCAAGAGAGCAATTGTCTACAAAGTCGTCCTCATTAAATACTCTCGTTACACCGGCCGCAGCAAGTGTAATTCTAACGAGTAGCTTTCCTGATGTTCCCGTATCGTCAGGCGCAACTTGAATAATTCTCGCAGCACCTTTATCTGTTGTCTTAAACATTGTTGCAGATGAGAAAATATTATCACCAGCTTTAAGAGTCCCTATATTGTCGACATTTAAGAGCATGAGGTCCCCGTTAACAGGGTCAGCATATTGAGGGATTTCAAGATTTGTTAACTCTGTAACAATCTCTACTTCCTCTTCATCTGTATCATCGCCACTACCTCCGGCCGAAGTTGTATCATCTACTTTCTTAGTAGGTGCTTCTTTAAACTTCGTGAGGCTGTCCGGCATACACGCTGTAAGGGTGAATAATAAAACTAAAAATGTCGATATCTTCCATAAAGTTCTCATAGTCTTATTATCGACACTTTCTGAGCGGATATTTAGAAAGATGAGAGAGTACTTTAATTTCAAACTCTTAAGTGGAAAAAATTGCCTATTCAGTAAAGAGAGCTTGAGTAAAATTGCCCGAAAATAGAGGCAGCAAGTCTTACTCAATTCTAGAACTATCCTTAAAAATAAGCTTTTCTTAATCATCTCAATTTTTACAAGGGGTTAAATCTCTGCCCATTGAATTTAAATTTGTTTAAATTGAGCTTGGAAAATACAATAGGATAAAGACTAATCCTTTTTATTTCTGGGGCTTACAGTGAGCAAGAAGACGTTAAACTTTCTCGTTATAGAAGATGATGCACTTTCGAGATTAAACTTAGTAACTTTACTCAAAGATCATGGTCTAGTAAGGGAAGCTGAGAACTCACAAGAAGCAACGAAATTAATTGAATCAGAAAAATTTGATTTAGCATGGATTGATCTAGATCTTGAAAGAGATCTAGCTGGCCTAGACCTTATTCCACTAGTGAAGTCATCGGGAGCTTACCCTGTTGTCTTATCAGGAAGAGAAGAAGAGACCAATATTGAGGAAGCTTATTTAAGAGGTTGTGAGGATTATCTTTCTAAACCTTTTGATAAGGATGCTTTAGAGCTTGTACTTAGAAAGTATAAAGTACTCTCTAAAGAGTCTACTCTAAAGAAGTTCTTCTCAAGAAAATATATCACTCAAGATCAGAAGTTAATTGATAGCTTGAAAATTATTAGTGAGGTTATTTCTGCTAATAAGCCGGTCTTTATAAAAGGGCCAACAGGAACAGGAAAGACGCTCATTGCAAAGCTTGTTCATGAATTGATTTTTGAGAATGATGATAAGTTTATTCATCTCAATTGCTCTGAAATTCCTGAGAACCTTTTAGAAGCAGAACTATTTGGGTATGAAAAGGGAGCTTTCTCGGGAGCCGAGAGTTCTAAGAAAGGAAAGTTTGAACTAGCAGATGGTGGGACGTTATTTCTAGATGAAATAGCGACAATGCCAATGATTCTTCAAAAGAAAATTCTTAAGGCAATTGATGAAAAGTCATTCTATCCACTGGGGAGTGAAAAGATGGTTAAGTCCGACTTTCGCTTAGTGAGTGCAACCTGTGAGGACCTCGAGCAAATGGTCAAAGATGGAGACTTCAGGGAAGATCTCTATTTTAGGATAGAGGGATTTAATATTGAGCTTCCGGCCTTAAGTAAGAGAAAAGGAGATATCGCTCTTTTGATTAAGCATTTCTTAGGACAGGGAAAGAGGAGAGTCGTTCTGTCAGCAGAAGTTAAGACTTTACTTGAAAAATATTCGTGGCCTGGAAATATAAGAGAGCTTAGAAAAGTTGTAGAAATTCTTCAGGCGAAAGCTCATGGAATTATAAAGGTAGATGATCTCCCTTCTCATATCTTAGGAGTTACTAAGAGCTCTTGTTTAGATTCAAGTGAACTCTCTCCGGCCCTAGAGGGAAGTATTTTAAATAAGATGCAAATGGAATACATTCAAATAAATGGGCTAAAGGCCTTTGTAGAAAAAGTTGAAGAGGATGCAGTTTCACAAGTGCTAAAGAATAATAATGATAAAGTGAGGAAATCTTTAGGGGTCTTAAAGATATCTAATAGTGCTTTTTATCGTATATCTGAGAGAATAGGAAAGGGCTGTGGACAAGAGTAAATTAATTCACGACATGAATTCGAGTATTTCTGCAATTGCGCAGTCGTTGGCCCTTGTTAACGATAATTGGAAATCAAATCCAGATCTAGTTGAAAAGATACTTCCTCTTTTACTTGAAAAGGCTACGAGCCTAGAAGAGACATGGGGAAGTGTTAAAGAAATAATTAAAGAATAAAGGTAGAAGAATGAGAAAGATTTTAATTGTATTAATGATGTCACTAAGTATTAGCAGCGTACAAGCTGAAAGTTGGAGTGACAAAGTAAGACCTTATGTAGAGCAATACTTAGGAGAAGAGATTGCTGTAAAATTATTTGGAGAGAAGGAGCAATCAATTAAGTTGCCTGAAATTCCAGTTGTTAATAAAGATGCAAAGTCTACTCGTCCTGAATTCGTCGATAAAACAAAATCAAAAATCTCTAAAGATAAAATGGAGAAAGCAGACCTCTCTTTTTTATTTGAAGTTTATGAATCAGCACGAAGAGTGAAGCCTAATGATAATGATATCGCTAAATGGATGAATGTTATTACTCAAGGGGGAAGTCGTGAGGGAGTTTATAGGGCCCTCGTCCTAGATAATACTTATGCAGCGATGGAAAATTATGATTCTCCAATGACTGACTCTGGAATTAAATTTGCTCAGTACTATGTTTCATCTTTTATGGATAAGAATATTTCTAAAGATTCTTTGGAAAAGACAAACTTCTATACTCTAAAGAGAGTTTTAGTAGAGCAAACGCTTGAGATAATCGACGAGCTACTCTTTAAAGATGTTAATCTCTTCTATGATTGGTATGCCGTATTCTCTGCTGAGGTAGCGAAGAAGTATCCAACTTATTTTACGAATAAAATTCGTGTAAGTACTTCAAGAGAAAGGCATAGAAAGTGGGCCGAGTTTGTTCCGGTTCAACACGTAAAGTCTGAAGTCATTATAAAGCTTCATAAATTATTCAATGCTACTAATCAGTAGTAGAACGGATTTTCAATATCACAAATAGACATAAGTAGTCTTTCAACTCCTAGTGCAATACCACTGGAAGTTGGAAGACTTTTCATCGTCTTATAGAATTCGCTTGGCTCTGGTAGTTTGTACTGATAAAGGTTTTCCTTTAGTCGTCCTTGCTCATTAAATCTCTCTCTTAGTAAATCTAACTCAGTAAGCTCATTAAACGAATTACATAACTCAATACCAAAGCTATAGACTTCAAAGCGGTCACAAACACGGGAGTCATCTTTGTTGATTGTTGATAAAGCACTTAAGTGATGTGGGAAATTATATAAAATAATAAAAGGGTACTCTTTTAACTTTGGTTCAACTTCATTTAGAAATAAAAGAAAGTAACCATCGTCCCAACTTAAGAGGTGGTCGTCTTTTTCTGGTGGAAGAGGAACCTGCGGGAAGCGCTCTCTGATGAGTGCCAATAACTTATCTTTTTCTAGGTATTCCAAAATATCAATTTTTAGAACTTCTAAGAATATTTCTTGAACAGTCTTCTTCATTGGAGAGAAATTCTTGAGCTCGCTTTTAATTTCTTCTCCACTGGCGAGCATTTTTTCACAGCAATATTTAAAAAGATCTTCTGTATCCTTCATTATAGTAGTGTAAAACTCTTGCGTTCTATACCACTCGAGCATTAGAAATTGCGGGCGATGATGAGTCGAGTTTGGCTCATCTCTAAAACAATATGAAATATTATAAATTTTTGAAAAGCCTAGAGAAAGGAGCTCTTTCATATGAAACTCAGGTGATGTGTGTAAGTAGAGCTCAAGGTTTTCTTTATTGTGCGGACTTCTAACTTGGAAGGGGTGGATGTGAGTTTCCATTCCAGGGTTTTGCACCATCGGAGGAGTAAGAACATCAATAAATTCTCTTTCTAGAAAAAAGTCTCTTATGAATTGTTGGAGTTTAAATAGTTTTTGAAGCTTTTTTAAGCGTTCACTCTTCTCTTTCACCTTTCACCGCGCCATGTGTTGATTTTCTTTTTTCTATGACATATCAATGGGTGCACAAAATACACAAGAGGATTTTTAATGAATGATTTAATTAAATTACTTCAAAATCTATATGACCAGACAGGTCAAAACTTAACTGCAGATATTAACCATGTTTATGGTGCAGGAGGAGGGCTATCCCTTCTGCTCGTATTAGTTCTATTTCTTCTTTTTAGAAAATCACCAACAAAGAAGTTAGAGACTCCTGAACAAATTAAGGATCAGCCAACTTTTAAAGATGAAGTTGAGCAGGTCAGTGCAGAGATTGAGGCCAAGCAAAGTGCTGATGAAGTAGAGAAAGACGCTCTGGCGAAAGAGGAGTCACCTAAAGAAGAACCAACTCCTGTTGCTGAAGAAAAAGTTGAAGAGAAAGTAGTCGAAATAAGCTGGAGAGATAGGCTTAGAAAAGGGCTTTCGCGTTCAAGCTCTGAAGTGTGGGGAAAGATTGGAGCTATTTTTACTGGGAAAGGATTGGATGATGACACATTAGAAGAGGTTGAAGAGCTTCTCTATGGTGCAGATATTGGTCCAACTATCGCAGTTGAATTAATTGAAGGTCTTGAAGAAGAGGCCAAGAAAGATGGTTTCGGTGAGAAAGAGTTTAAGAAATACTTAAAGACTTTCTTAGATTCAAAAATGAATGGCGTACAGGCAACGGTTGATAGCGACCTTTATAAGTTTAATGAAGCGAATCGTGGAAAAACAAAGGTTATCATGGTCGTTGGTGTTAATGGCGCTGGTAAGACAACTACAATTGGAAAGCTTGCGACGAAGCTCACTGCTCAGGGAGCAAAAGTTGTCGTTGGTGCTTGTGATACCTTTAGAGCTGCAGCAGTGGATCAACTAGAAGTTTGGTGTCAAAGGGCCGGAGCTCAGATGATTAGGGCCAAAGAAGGAGCAAACCCTAGTGGCGTAGGATATGATGCTCTGCAAACGGCTATTAATGAGGGTGCGGACTACTGTATTTTAGATACTGCAGGAAGGTTACATACAAAAGGTAACCTTATGGAAGAGCTTAAGAAGAGTCGAGACGTTTTGAAGAAGCTGGATGACTCTGCGCCACATCAGACTCTCTTAGTAATTGATGCCATTACGGGTCAAAACGCTTTGAGACAGGCTGAAGAGTTTAATAATACTCTTGGGCTGTCAGGATTAATTTTTACGAAATGCGACGGATCTTCTAAAGCAGGTTCTGCAATAGGAATTGTTGATAAATTAAAAGTACCAATTGCGTACATTGGTGTTGGAGAGCAGGTCGAGGATCTGAATATCTTCAATCTCAGTGAGTACTTGGACGCCCTTTTGGACCTTGAGTAATAGTAAGTAGATTGACTCTAATGCTCCTTTAAGGGTAATATTTAAGAGATGGAAAGTATAAGAGAAGAAAAAGAATTTAACGTACTAGGATATAAAATCAAGTTCACACCAGATGAGTCTGAGGCAAGTATTTCAGCAGATGAGGTTGTGAGTTACGTACAGCAAATTACTGAGGAAATTAGACAAAAATCTCCTCAATTAGATATTGCCCAAGTTGCAACGTTAGCGGCTTTAAAAGTGGCGAATGAAAAACTTTCAATTGAGAAAGACTTCGAAAATAATATATCAAGATTGCATACGACAGCTTGTGATGCTCTTCAATTTATTGAAGAAGTGTCTCCTTCTACTATCTAATTCTTCTCTTACAAAAGAGTGGAAGTAAATTTTGAGTAAAGAAAATCTTCGAAAAATTCTTCGAGAGAGATTGAATAATTTCAATGCTGAAGAAAAAAAATCGAAAGAGCTCTCTTGCTTAAGCTATTTTACAAAACTTCTTGGGGATCTCTCCCTTCTTTCCAGTGATAAAACGATAGGACTTTTTGCTCCACTTTCTGATGAGATAGATATTGTGAGTGGGTTAAAGGGCCAAGGCTTCAAGCTAGCTTTTCCAAGTGTAAATGATTTGGGACAGATGGTTTTTAGAGAGTCGAGGTATGAAGACTTGGTTGAGAAATCGAGTTTTAAAGTAAAGATATTTGAGCCCAGATTAGAGTGCTTGGAAATTGATCCAGATATTCTAGTTGTTCCGGGCCTTGCCTTTGGAAGAAATGGCGAGAGACTTGGTCGCGGAAAGGGTTATTACGATAAGTATTTAAAGAATTATAAAGGTATAACCATAGGTTTAAGTTTCGATGAGCAATTAATTGCTGACATCCCAATGGAAGATCACGATTGTTATCTAAATTGGATTGTCACAGATAAAGAAATCATTGAAGTTTGAAATAATAAAGGAGTAAAGAGATGGGTATAGAAGTTATTCTTGCATCCATTCTTTTTCTAATCGTTGGTGCGGGAGCGGGATTTTTTGTTAGAAATTCGCAAGCAATGAAGGAATTGAATGAAAGAAAGTCGAAGGGTGATGAAATCATCGAAGAGGCGAAAGAGAAGGCGAAGGATTTAGCCTATAAAGCTAGAAAAGAAGCTAAAGAGATTGCTAAGGAAGAAAAGCAAAATCTAGACAGAGAAATCAGTCAAAGAACGAAAGAAATTAAAGATCAAGAAAAAGAAATTGCTCAAAAAGAAGCTAAGCTTGATTCAAAGTTAGAAGAAGCAACTAAGGAAAAAGCTCGTCTTGCTGACAAAGAAGCAGATCTTGAAAAAGCAAAGAGAAGTGCTGATGAAGAGAGAGGACGTTTCAAGGCTAAGCAAGAAGAAATTGTTGTAAAGCTAACTGAAGTGGCCAAGCTTACAGAAGAGCAAGCAAAGGAAGAGCTTATTTCTTTAATGGAAGAAGACGCGAAAGTAGACTTCTCTAAAAGACTTGTTCGCCTAGAGGAAGAAGCGAAAGAAGAAGCGGAAGAAAGAGCAAAGAGAATTGTTGGTATCGCCATTCAAAGATTTGCTGGAGAGCACGTTGCAGAGAAAACAATCTCAACGGTTGAGCTTCCGTCTGATGACGTTAAGGGGCGTTTAATTGGTCGTGAAGGTCGTAACATTAGGGCCTTCGAACAAATTTGTGGAGTTGATTTAATTATTGATGACACACCTGAAGTTGTTGTTATTTCTTCGTTTAATGTTGTGAGAAGAGAGATTGCTAGACAGACAATTTTAAAACTCATTGCTGATGGTAGAATCCACCCAGCAAAAATTGAAGAATTTCATGATAAGTCTAAAACTGAAATGGAGAAACAACTTCTCTCTCTTGGTGAAAAAGCACAAATGGAAATAGGTGTTCACGGAATTCACCCAGAGATCTTAAAGTTAGTTGGTGCTCTAAATTGGAGAACATCATATACTCAAAATCAATATCAGCACGCAATTGAAGCCGCATTTATTTGTGGAGCTATGGCCGCTGAAATGGGGTTAAACGTTAAGCAGGCAAGAAGAGCAGGTCTTCTTCACGATATTGGAAAAGTACTTGATGCTTCAGCAGAAGGTTCTCACGCTGTAACAGGTGCAGACTTTGCTAAGAAGTACGGAGAGTCTCCTGATATTGTACATGCGATTAGAGCACACCACGATGATGAGAAACCAGAATCTGTTCTAGCTCATATTGTTGCTGCAGGTGATGCACTTTCAGGTGCTCGTCCAGGTGCAAGAAAAGCGATGATGGAGTCTTACGTTTCACGTCTTACAGATATTGAAGAAATTGTGAATAGCTTTGAAGGTGTTTCAAAGTCTTATGCAATCTCTGGTGGTAGAGAAGTGAGAGTTATTGTTGAAAATAATTCAGTAAGTGATGAGCAGACAGTGATGCTCTCAAGAGATATTGCTAAGAAAATTGAAGAAGAGATGTCTTACCCTGGAACAATTAAGATTACAGTTGTGAGAGAGACTAAGGCCATCGGCGTTGCGAAGTAGCCGCGCGTGCAAAACGCGAAAGCGTTTTGACGTCGCTAGGCACCTTGGCACATGACAGAAGCGTTAGCGCCTGTCGTGTGAGCAAGGAGCACGTACAAAATGCATGGGCGGATCGCGCGCGAGCAAGGATCGTACAAAACGCGAACAAAACACAAAATATTAAAACCATCCAGTTTGGATGGTTTTTTTATTCTCAAGAAATCTAACATTATCCTAAAAAGTAAATCTCTATGTTAAAATTAATTTAAATTTTTTACTGGAGATTTATTTCATGAAGAAGTTATCAATTCTATTCTTAGTCTTTCTATCTTTAAACTCTCTTGCTTATAGTGAACTTAAAGGATGTTATGAGACTATTTCTTTTAATGCTCAAGATGTAGTAAGTGGGCCATCAGCACTCAATTCGCAGAGTGAATTTTTTCTAACAGATAATCAATACTACCGTGACCTTGAAACTTTTAAAGAATTAAAAACGTTAGTAGTAAGTGTCTTCAATGGCTATAACGACCCTTGGTACGGATTTTCTAACGTCATTATTCCTGTCGAAAAAGGTGAGTGGACAAAAGTAGGAAATGAAATCTCCTTTAAGATGAATGAAGATATAATGTACTACAGCTCTAATTATGAAAGAATTAAAGTTGATTTCCTAGTTGATGCAAAATTTAAAATTGTGGGAGATGAGATTGAAGGAGACTTTTACTTCTCATCTGTAAGAAGAGGTCTCTTCTATGATTTCTCTGCTAGGTTAAAAAAGAAAGAGTGTCTTTAAGATTGAGCACCGAGAAGTCTCGGTGCTACTTTAGAATTATAAACTTCTAACGACAGTATTAATGAGAGTATTCCCCTCTTCTCCAAAGCAAGTGGCCTTAAGTGTTTCTAAGATAGCGGCATAGTTATCCTCTGAAACACTGTGGTTTTCTGCGCATGTTTGTTGATTATCTCTAGCGATTTGTCCAGTTGTTCCAGAACAACTTGAAGCCGCTTCTCCAAATGCCGTCGTACAACTTAAGAATGATCTTGTTGCAACATCAAAACCTGTATTGGACTTTAAAAGGGCTTCACAGATAATTGATCTTCTACCTTGGCCTCTAGATTCATCTACAGCTCTTTGATAGTGATTCATCCCATCTTGAAAATAACTTGCTCCGAGGTTGTATTGAGTGACACCCTTGTTAAAGCTGTTTGTACAATCAGCAAATGTAGTAAAAGAAGCTGCAAGGGCGCAGATAGTAATTAGCTTTTTCATGTATCCTCCAAAATGGTAGATTTCATTATAAATGTGCTTAGAAAAAAATAAGAGATGGTAATAATTTCTCTGCTATAATATTAATAACGACTTATGTAGCGGTGTAAGAAAATGGAATTAAATAGAGAAAATAAATATTTAGTAACTTATCTAGTTGCTCTCTTTTTTTTAACTCTTATTCTTTGGTTTATAAATTTAAGTTTCCAAACATTAAATTATATAATTTTAGGATTTTGTTGGAGCTTTACTATTCATGCACCAAGTTTGAGAGAGAGGCTAGAGTTAAAGAAATATAAGTTCTCACTGTTACGCTTTGTTTTTGGAGTAGATAATTTTCTTGTTTCTCTGAGCTCTAAGTTTTATTTAAGAATTTTTCTTCGCTCTATACCACCAATAATCATTTCCTTTCTTTGCTTTCTCATTAGTATGAAAGGTATTTTTATGGCCTCACTAATCGGAGGTTTATACTTTGAATTAATTTTTCAAAGAAAGAGATTGTTGAAGTTAATTAAATTCCGTACAGAAGGTCTTTAAAGTGGTCGAGAGAGTTCGCTCGTAAAAAACTAGATCGCAATTGTTCAGGGTTTTCAAAATCATCAAAGAGATAGCGAGAAAAAGACTTAAACCTATTTAGAATTCTAATATTTTGATTTTCTTCTTTCTTATACTCTCTCTCAAGTTCATCAAAGTAGTTTTGAATAAATGTCTTTCTAGCTTCTAATAGAGTGTAGTCATCGAGATCATCTAAAGAATCTTTATTCTGATAGTAGAGCGAAGCAAGCCATGGCGTTTTTAAAGCCCCTCTTCCTAGCATAATTGAATCGCACTCACAGTAGTCGAACATTCTATCAATATCGTGAACAGTCCAAACGTCACCGTTTCCTATAATTGGAATATTAACGCTTTTAACTGCTTGCTTTATGTAGTCCCAATTGGCGAGGCCTCGGTAGAGCTGATCTCTAGTTCTGCCGTGAATTGTTATGGCCTCAACACCTTCATCTTCAAAGAGTTTTAGTGAGTCAAGGAAGCGGTCTGTATTCTTGTAGCCGATTCTAATTTTTACCGTGAAAGTTCTTTTAAAGTTTTCTCTAATTATTTTTATGATCTCTCTAAGTTCATCCATTTCACTTAAGAGGTAGGCTCCACCTTTGTGGGCATTTACTTTCTTAGAAGGACAACCGAGGTTTAAATCAAGATGCTCAATTTCTTCTATTGAATTGAGCCTAGAGACCATCTCCTTAGTTTGAGCGCGGTAACTAGTGAGGATTTGAAATCCTGTCTTCTTTCTAAGTTCAGGAGTGCTTAGAACCTTTTCACCGTAGTGACCAATTATTTTCTGAGTAGAGAATGACCCTACAGTGGGAACTCTTAGGAAGTCAGTACATAGGTAATCCCATTCAGGAAAGGCCCTTTCAATAGCAATACGGTAGGGCTCGTCGGTTACTCCCTCCATAGGTGCAAATAAAAGTGATCTCTCTTTGAAAGGTAATTTTCGCATAAAGTGCTTATAGACCATGGGTGTCAATATCTCAAGACTTGTGGTCACTTTTTATTTTTGCTAGAAAGTATTATAAAAATTTTAAGGTTACTCATGGTTACTCCAGTTTCAATTGTCATTCTGATTAGATCTATAGAAAAAGGCTCTCTTGAGCTGTGGATGCAGGAGCGAGTTGAAGATGGACCCCTTAACGGATTGCTAGAGTTTCCCGGCGGAAAAATCGAAGCAGGTGAAGATTCTCATCAAGCCGCACGTAGAGAATTCCTAGAAGAGGCCAGTGTTTCGCTTTCGAAGACCTTCCTCTTTAAGATTAAGACACATACTTACAAAGATAGAAGTGTCTGTCTCTTTGTGCACTTTGCGCAGGGGGATGATGTAAGTCCCGCCAATGGGCAGTGGTTTAAATTTAACTTCAATGAAATGTCTTTACCTTATAAAGAGAGACTTCCCGAAGTAAATTATGAAATAATAGACGACCTTTTAAATTATATAGATAGGCATCAAAGAGCAGGAATGTTGGAGAATATATGGGCGCAGAAATCTTAAATGTAGCAGAGTTTTTCTTTATGACTCTAGCACTTGGAATAGGGTTATTTACTTGGATTGCAAGTCCAAAGCTAACTGGGGCAGGATTTCAGAAGTTAATTAATAGTGTTTGCCTAGGCTCAGTTTCAATTGGGTTCCTTATTCACTTATCCTATGGAACTTTAACAGATCCAGTTTCTAGAATTTACTATATTGCGATAGCGGCCTTCTTCTTAATAAGACAATTGCACAAAGACGAGAAAACTATTTTTATGTGGGTGCTCTTTGTCGTTCACAACCTCGCTATGCTCTATCTATTAATGGACTTTCAAAATGGCTGGAGCACTCAGTACCGCTTTGGTCTGAGTTCGGCGATTCTAAATGGGATTATTACCTACGCAATGATTCTTGGTCACTACTACTTAGTCGTTCCAAAATTAAGTGAGAAGCCACTGAAAATTTGTGTGCTTATTCTCTGGGCGATTCTAGCAATTAAAGTTGTTTGGTCTTCATATGAAACATATCAGAATTGGGGCTTCTTCAAGGAGTTCACTCAGCTAGGTGGAGGTTACGCATTTAACTGGTTAATGTTGACTATGCGTGTTGGCTGGGGCTATGTTGTCATCTTCGCAATGAGTATTTTTACTTGGAAACTAGTGAAGATTCGCTCCACTCAAAGTGCTACAGGAGTACTGTACGCCATGACAATTTTTGTCTTTGTAGGAGAGCTAGTTTCAGCGTATTTATATTTTAAATATGGATTACTAATATGATGGAAGTTACTTTAACTTGTTCTGAATGCGGTTCAGGAGTTCACGTTTTACCAAGCACTGAGGCCAAGATTGCAAAGTGTGATGTCTGCGAAAAAGAAACTCCCGTTCATTTCAGTGAGGAGCATGAGACAGGTATTTTAAAGCAGTGCCCATGTTGCGAAAGAAAAGACTTCTATTCACAGAAAGATTTTAATCGAAAAATTGGTGTGGCCTTATTTATTGTGGCGGCAATCCTCTCAATCTGGACGTATGGAATATCTTTTCTTGTTCTCTACGCAATGGACCTCATATTATTTAGAAAATTGAGCCAGATTGCGATTTGTTATAAGTGCAATACGATTTTTAGAAACGTAAGCAATATCAAAGAGATATACGGCTTTAACCATGAAATGAATGATAGAATCGTCTATTCTGATCACGATTTTAATGGCAAACAGCTAGAGCACCACTAAAATGTGGTATAATTATTACAATAAGTCGTTGGTTTTACTATAAAATAGACAAAGAAATCAATGCGATGTATTATAAGTAAAGACATTTCATTTATTTAAGTATAAAAGATTTGTCACATTATTAACTTAACAAGGAACTGGGAAATAGAACCTCCGTCATTCATCGGCTACTTTAGCTTGGCCAACCTCTCTCAAATTAAATCAATTACATTATTCAACTTTCTGTCAGGACGTGTAACGTGCAAGTAGAAACTTATGAAGTCGTTTTACTAATGACTTGCTTTCTCTTGTCGGGAATTTTTTCTGGCTCAGAAGCTGTCCTCATGTCTATCAATATTGATAGAGCAAAGCAGATTATTGAAGAAGGTGGAAGTAGAGGAAATGCTCTCAATTTCATGATTGAGCGCCCTAATGAATTCCTAACTACGATCCTTGTTGGAAATAACGTTGTTAATATTTTTGCGTCATCATTAATGACTACTCTTACGGCGAGAATTTTCTCATCAGATTCCATCGGAATTGCCGTGGGTATAACAACTTTTATCATTCTTATTTTCGGTGAAATTATTCCAAAGACTTTTGCGAGAACTCACGCTGAAAAGCTTGCTGTTCCAACAATTCGCTTTCTTCAGCTTTGGTATATCTCACTATTTCCAGTGATTAAAAGTATCGTCTGGTTTATTAGTACTTTCTTAGGTGAGAATGCTGAACTTACTGGTCGACTTATCACTAAGCTCGATATTGAGTATATGGTTCAAAAAGCGGAGAAAGAAAACACAATCGATTCTAAACAAGTGGATCTTCTTCACTCTGTTTTAGATTTTCCGAAAATCAAAGTTAAAGACATTATGATACCAAGACAAAAGATTAAATATCTAAAGTCAGAATCTAGCTACCAAGATGTTTTAACTGTTATTAAAGAAGATACTCACTCTCGTTTCCCAGTATGTGATGGTGAGCTTGAAAATATGAAAGGCTTTCTTCACGTTAAAGAACTTGTATTCCTAGAGCAAGAAGAGAGAGAGAATTTCGATATTACTGAACATTTAAAGAGTCCTTTCTTTGTTTATGAACATATGAAGATCCAAGCGGTTTTCGATCATATGAATAGAAAGAAAGTTCACCTCGCTTTAGTTAAAGATGAGAATGGTCTAATCGTTGGTATTATTACTTTAGAAGATATCGTTGAGGAGATCTTTGGAGAAATTCAAGATGAGCACGACGAAGAAGAAGAATCAATTAATAAAGAATACCAAATTAGTGATTTAGAGACGGGAATCTATATTGATGGGTCTCTTTCCCTAAGAGAGCTATATAACGATTTCGAAATTAAGATACCTCTAAACGATAACTACTCTACAGTATCTGGGTTTATTTTAGATATGCTTGGAAATAACTTTCCAGAAGAGGGACAAATTATTGTTTGGGAAGGTCTATCTTTTGAATTGAAGAAAGTTCAAGATTACGAGATTAGAGAAATTAGAATTCAAGATGTCGATGGTGAAAAGCACTTTTTCTCTAAACGAGAGGCCAATTCTGCTGGTGAAGAAGAAAATGTTGAAGAAAAAGAAGTTGATCGAATGGCTTCGCAAAAAATATCTCCCGTCTAAGCTTAAAATATTTTACATTTACGTTTATACTAAAGACCTAGTTATCTAGGTCTTTTTTTTTTTGAGGAGAATTATTTTGGAAAAAATATATGATGTTGCAGTAATTGGTGGAGGATCAGCAGGAGTGATGGCCACTCTTAGATCAGTTCTAAATAATGATGAAACAATTCTCTTCCCAGGTACAGGTAAAGATAAGAAGAAGTCGCGTGCTATGTGGGTGACTAAAGTCGAAAATATGCCAGGCCACTTAGAATATAAGAAAGGGATCGAGAATCCAAATAGAGAGCAACTTGACTGGCTATCAAAAGAAAGTGACTTAAAAGAAAAGTTTGTTTGGCAGAAAAATAGAGGAATTACAGAATTAAAGAAAGAGGGAAGTCTCTTTGAATTAGTAGATAATAAAGGTGATAAGTATCAAGCAAAGTACGTTATTCTCTGTACTGGAGTTATGGATGTACAGCCTAAGATCGATGGAGATATCGCACCAGTTTTTCCTTACGCTAATAATCAGTCTATAGATTACTGCCTTCGTTGTGATGGACATCATGTCTATGGAAAGAAGACGGGAATTATTGGACACACTAATGGAGCAGGCTGGGTGGCAGCGATGCTTTATGAGAGGTATCAAACACCGGAGATGAAGATATTCACTCATGGTGAGACTCCAGAATTTGATGATGAAGTTAAGGGCTTAATTGATAAGTACGGTATCGAAGTTTATGAAGGAGAGATTTTCTCTATTCACGGTGACACTAAGTCTGGAAAGCTTGAAGGCTTTGAAGTTGAGGGCGAGGGTATCGTTGAAGTTGAAATGAGCTTCGTGTCTCTGGGGATGATTGTTTATAATGAACTCGCAAAATCTCTTGGGGCTGAAGTTGATGAGAGAGGATTTGTTGTGACCAATAATAAAGGTGAAACAAATATAGAGAACTTCTATGTTGCAGGAGATTTAAGAGCGGGTGTGAAGAAGCAGATCTATACAGCATGGGATACGGCGGTAGATAGTGCTGATGATATAAATGCTAAGATTAGAAGAGGGAGAAGAAACGCATGAAAACATTAATCGCTTTTTTGTTAATGTCTTCCTCTTTCGCCGGGCTTACTGGGAAGTGGAGTGCTGGTGGATTCTTTGACTATAATAATAGAAGCGGAGAGTGCAAAGAAATCTTCATGCAGATCAAGCAAACAGATAAGAAGCTCTATATTCTAGATGGTGGTTATATTTGTTCTGATATTCAAGCTTCCTATCCTCCCTCGAGCTTCAATATCGTTGATGGTGCACTCTACTACTTTGGTGAAAAAGTGGGAGAGGTTACTGAGAATGAAATCAATTTAAATTATGAAAATGGAGTTTACGGACTCTCATTAAAAAAGATCGGTACGGAGCTTATTTATAAAGAGTCGTGGGACGATGGAGAAGACTATCTATTAATTGAGGGGAAGCTCAACTTACTTCTTTAAAATATGAATCTTAACATCGCCATTTACTCTTGCTCTACAAGCAAGTCTAACTTCTTTGCCTTGGATCCATTCTTCGCCGTATGATTCTACATATGAGCCTTTGATATGCTCAACAGTATCATTTTCAATGACGCTTAATTTAGAAAGATTTGACGCGCCTTCGAGGACATTTATTCTACATGTGCCGCAAGAGCCTGCAAGGCAACCTTTTGGGAGTAAGTGACCGGCCGTTTCAAGTCCAACCCAGAGGTTTTCACCCTCTTCGACCTCAAAATTGAGGGTTTCTTCATCTAATAAGTCTCCATTTTCGGCTACTTGTACGAGTGACACGGTGGGCATACGAATTCCATCCTTTAGTGATTATAGTTTGCTGAATTTATTCAGATACTTCCTTATCGGTATGATATGGAAATTATTAAGGATCATGTAGCAAGGAGCTAAAAAATGATGAGCTTTGAAAGATTATATAAAGATGGACACGAAGAGGTAATTTTCTTTAGCGATCCAAGTTGTAATCTAAAAGCAATTGTTGCTATTCACAACACAACTCTAGGTCCAGCTTTGGGTGGAACAAGAATGTGGCCATATGCTTCAGAAGAAGAAGCGATTAATGATGTATTAAGACTATCTAAAGGTATGACTTATAAAGCTGCTGTTTCAGGTTTAAACCTTGGTGGTGGTAAAGCCGTTATTATCGGTGATCCAGAGAAAGATAAGTCAGAAGCTCTTTTCAGATCTTACGGTAGATTCTTAGAGTCTCTTAATGGAAGATATATTACAGCAGAAGACGTAAATATTGGTGTTCAGGATATTGAGCACGTTTTCACTGAAACTGGAAATGTTTGTGGTGTTGCAAAGATCCACGGTGGTTCAGGTAACCCATCTCCATATACAGCAAAGGGTGTTTTCAGAGGTATCGAAGCTGCTTGTATGAAAGTATACGGTGATCGTTCTCCAAAAGGAAAAACAGTTGCTCTTCAAGGTGCGGGGTCTGTTGGTAGATACCTTGCGAAGTTCCTAGATGAAGCAGGTGCAAAAGTTGTTGTTTGCGATATTAACGAAAGAAATATTCAACTTCTTAAGGAAGCAGTTCCTGCGGTAGAAGTTGTTGGTGTTAATGATATCTACGATGTTGATTGTGATATCTATGCTCCATGTGCCCTAGGTGCAACAGTTAATGACGACACTATTGATAGATTAAAGTGTAAAATCGTAGCAGGTGCTGCAAATAACCAATTAGCTGAAGATCGTCACGGAGAAATCTTAAGACAAAAAGGAATTCTCTACGCTCCAGATTACCTTATCAATGCTGGTGGATTAATGAACGTTTCAATCGAATTTGAAGGATGGTCTGATTCTAAGTCTTCAAGAATGGTTGATACAATTTATGATACAACGTTAAAGATCTTTGCAATCTCTGATGAGCAAGATATCCCAGTAAATAAAGCTGCGGACGTACTTGCTGAGAGTAGAATTGAGTCTATTAGAAATATTAACGGTAAATACCTTGGTAATCTTGGACATAGATTCCCTGGAAGAAAGACGAGAAATTAATTTTTCATATTCCCTGGCCTTCGTGGTCAGGGATTTTAATACCTTACCCAATATAGTTGAGCTTTATACTGGGTTAATACTGTCTAGCTCAACCTTCTTTCCCCATACGATTCCCCTTTTAAACTTGTTAAAATAACCTGATGAGAAGTTTAAGAAAGCTTTTGCTTAAACCATTTATAATTGTCCTTACTTGTTCGCTGTCGTTGCCTAGTTTTGCAATCGACTTTGAAGATGCTGTCTTTCCTGAGTTGGCCACTTCTGCCAGAGCGCTTGCTATGGGAAATGCCTACGTGGCTAAGGCCGATGATGCTAGTGCTGTTTACTATAATCCTGCGGGACTAGGTACTGTTAGAAAAACTCATTTTCACTTAAGTAATTTCCACATGGAATTCAATAAGGGTTGGATTGATAATTCAACTAGAGGAAGCGTTTTAGATGTCTTTCCTGAGATGATGGATGCCTTTAGCTTAGAAGGGCAGAGAAAGAGTCTCGTTAAAAACAAAGGAACAATTTCACATCAGAGATTTCACTTTCTACCAAATTTTACAACAAGATATTTTAGTTTAGGTTATTTGCTCTCTAAGAGAACGAGAGCAACTATTGGAACAGAAGCCGGTGCAAGTTTTGAATACGCTGATAGAAGAGACCACGGTCCATATGCGGCCCTAAATATCTCTCTCTTTGGTGGAGTTTTTAAGATTGGTGGATCGGCAACATATCTCAATAGAAAAGAAATTGTTGGCGAGAGTGATGCCAATACTGAGTATAATGAAAATCCTGATGAAATAAAAAAGGGAGCAGCGGTCATAGTTGTTGCGGGGGCAAAGCTAACGCTACCAATTACATTCCTCCCAACATTAGCGGTAAAGATGAACAATGCTTTTGATCAGAAATTTTCTGAGGGAAGTACAAATGGTGCACCAACAGATGTTCTAAATTCTATGGATGTTGGATTTTCTCTAACTCCCCAAATTGGAAAAGTCGTAAGAATGCACCTTGAAGCCAATTACAAAGATATCTCAAGTGAATACGATGGTGTGGCCACAAATAGAAAGCTAACTTTTGGTATCGAATTCGATATTGCTAGAAAGTTCTTTATTAGGGCCGGATATGGAGATGGTTGGGGTTCTGCAGGGCTTGGGATAAAGTCTCAGAAGCTTGAATTTGATCTTACGACATACGCTGTTGATACCACATCTAACGAATTTAGAGGCGAAGAGGATAGAAGATTTGCTCTGAGCTTTAGTTACGGTCTGTAAATTCAATAAATTTCAATAATTCTTCTCATTCCCCTCTGTGTCATTTTAGACATTCGGCGCTCATTTAGGTAGTCTGCTATAGATTTTTGATACATTCGTCGCAAAGCGACAAAAGGGGTTTTCATGCTCGATAAAACCAAAGGACTGAAAGAAATGAGTTCTAAGAAATTAAAGAAATTAAGCGCAGAAGATAAGTTAAAACTTGCTAAGAAATATAAGCTTAAAAAAGAAGATCTCATCTCAATGCTTAGAAATATTTATGTTTCTAGAAAATTAGATGATGCAGAAATTACAATGAAGAAGCAATCAAAGGCCTTCTTTCAAATTTCTGGAGCAGGTCATGAGGGTGTTCTAACAGCAGCTGCCTTTGCAATGAAGCCAAGATATGACTGGTTCATTCCTTACTATAGAGATAGAGCACTATGTACTGGCTTAGGGGTAACTCCTTACGAAATGCTATGTCAGGCAAATGGTAATATCGGCGATACAGCTTCTCATGGACGTCAAATGCCGGCGCACTGGGGAAATGTAAAATTAAATATTGTTAATAAGTCATCATGTACAGGAACACAATTTCTTCAGGCCTGTGGTGTTGCAGAAGCGGGAGAGTATTTAAATTCTCTAGATGCTCAAGGCGACGATGTAGGAACAGATAACTTTAAAGATGATGAAGTTGTTTATACTTCTTGTGGTGATGGTACAACTTCTCAAGGTGAGTTCTGGGAAGGGCTAACAACAGCTTGTGTAAATAAGCTCCCAGTTCTCTTCCATGTTGAAGATAATGGTTACGCGATTTCTACACCAACTTTTGTACAGACTCCTGGAGGGTCTATCTCTAAGGCCATGGATGAATTTCCTGGACTTAAAGTTTTAGAGTGTGATGGGAATTGTCCAATCGAATCTTATGCAACATTTGTTGAAGCGGTAAAACATATTAGAGCGAAGAAGGGTCCAGTTCTTGTTCACTCACATGTTACAAGACCATATTCACACTCTCTTTCTGATGATCAATCAATGTATAGAACAAAAGAAGAGTTGGCAGAAGAAAAAGTAATTGATGTTTTCAATTCTTACCCAAAGACACTTATTGAAACTGGAATTATGACTGAGTCTGAAGTTAAAGAACTTTTAGATGAAGTTTCTAAAGAAGTAAGACAGGCCATGAATGATGCAATCGCAACAGAGTGGCCAAAGCCAGAAGATTCATTAAAACATATCTTCTCTGAAGATGTAGATATCACTTCAAGTGAGTTTGATACAACTCCTACACTTGAAGGAAAAGATGATATTCCAATGGCCGGAGCTATTAATGCTGTTTTAAAAAGAGAGTTCGCTTCGAATCCTCTTTTAAGAATGTTTGGTGAAGACGTAGCAGACTTCTCTCAACTTGAAAAATTAGATAACCCTGACCTTTCTGGAAAGGGTGGTGTATTTAAAGTTTCATCAGGAGTTCAAAGAGCTTCTAAAGAGGGACAAGTATTCAACTCACCACTTGCTGAAGCAAATATTATTGGTCGTGCTATTGGTATGGCCATGAGAGGAATTAAGCCAGTTGTAGAGATTCAATTCTTTGATTATATCTGGACTGCTTATATGCAACTAAAAAATGAAATGGCCACGACGAGATATAGATCAGGTGGTGACTTCAAATGTCCAATGGTTGTTAGAGTTCCAATTGGTGGTTACTTAAGAGGTGGTTCTATTTATCACTCTCAGTGTGGAGAGTCTCTCTTTACTCACGTGCCAGGTATTTGTGTTGCTTACCCATCTAATGCTGCTGATGCTGCTGGACTTCTAAGAACGGCCATTAGAGCAGATGATCCAGTAATGTTCTTAGAGCATAAGCACCTTTACTATCAAGGATATAATAGAACAGCTGATGTTGGTGAAGAATATATGATTCCTTTTGGAAAAGCTCGCGTGGCAAGAGAAGGTGCAGATGCAACTATCGTTGCATGGGGAGCACTTGTTCAAAAGTCAATTGAAGCGGCCAAGAGAGTAGAATCTGAACTTGGTGTGAAAATTGAAATTTTAGATGCTAGAACTTTAGTTCCATTCGATATGGATGCTGTTAAGAAGTCTCTAGAGAAAACAAATAGACTTCTTATCTGTCACGAAGAGACGAAGACTTCTGGATTTGCTGGAGAAATTGCAGCACGAGTTAATGAAGAGTGTTTCGAATCACTAGATGCTCCGATTCTACGAGTAACTGCGAGAGATTCTTATGTTGCTTACTGTCCAACATCTGAAGACTATATCCTTCCTCAGATCGATGATGTTTACGATCAATTAAAGAAATTACTAAGTTTCTAATTTAAAAAGCTCACGACTTTCTCTTTCCTAGGGGAAGTCGTGGGTGTGTATGTGATTACAGTATCTTACTACCTGTGTATTAAATAGAATTTTTTCAATCCTCTTTTAAAAACACAAATTTATAAGTATATGAATACAAAGATTTTTGTACTCAAGAGGTCGTTATGAAAAAAGAATTATTGTCAGTAGCACTTTTATTAAGTGTTCCATCGGGAGTTTTAGCTCAAGAAATTGAATCAGCCCTGGGACAATTTCAATTAAATTCTAACTTAAGCGAAGCCGCTAAAGATGAGCTTTTAAGGTTTAAGGCAGACATTATAGCTCTAAAGCTAGCAAAGCAATATGATAAGAGCTTCTTCACTCTAAGGCCTCATATTTATAATCTCCTCAAAGAAAATGCACTGAACTTAAGCGAAAAAGATCATAAGAGTTTAGAAAGCATCATTGATATAAAAGACCAAGAGCTCAATACTGCAGTTTATTTCATTAAAGAGTTTCAAGCTGCAAAGATTGAGATCCTAACCTCTGAAAAAGTAGAGGACGTAAGCCTTGATGTTATGAATGAGTCTCTTTTTTCAGAATCAAGAGTGGAGATTCTCTCGGGAGATCAGAGAAATATAAATTTACAAAACTTAAGTGAGGCAGGCTTTTCAGAATCTAGAGTTGAGATATTAATTAATTCTAGAGACAATATTAGGCTGGACCTTTTAAGAGCTGAAATGCTTTCAGAATCTCGTATTGAGATATTAGTCGATAGTGGTAGAAGTTTAAATATTGACCTTCTAAGAGATGCGGGTATGGCCGAGTCAAGAGTTGAGATTCTTATTAACGACGCTAGAGTGCAGAATGGATTGAGTGATTTTGAGCTAGATGTATTTAGAAATAATAATATTTCGGAGTCTAGAGTAGAAATCTTATCAGGAGACTTCAGTTTCAATGAGTCTGTTTTAGAGAGACTAAGAGATGCAGGGTTCTCTGAAGCAAGAGTAGAGATCTTAACTGGTGGCAGAAGGACTTCAGCTAGCTTTGGTTCTGATATTTTCTTTCCTTAGTGCTCGGAGGGTTAATGTCGACAGTTCTTGTATTTGGAGGAAATTCATTTGTAGGTAGAGAGTTAGTGGAGATGCTTTTAAGTTCTGGTACTAAGGTCGTGACTTTCAATCGAAGTGGTAATGTTCCAGGTATAGAAAGCGATCAACTTCTTACTCTCAAAGGCGATGTTACCAAGCGAGAAGATTTAGATCAACTTGCAGATTATCAATTTGAAATAGTCGTCGATAATATCTCAGTGAATAAATCAATAATAAGTAATTTGCTAGAGGCACTATCAGGTAGAAATGAGATTAAATATCTCCTCACGAGCTCATCAGCTGTTTATCACCTTATTCGTAACCAAAAAGAAAATAACTTCAAAGAAAGTGATGTTGATGTTTATCATCAGTATGAAAGAAACTCTCTCTTTCAAGATAGGGAGTGGGACTACATTCAAGGAAAGGCCGATTGTGAAAGACTTCTCCTTGACTCAAATTTTTCTCAGAAAGTGATTATTAGACCTAATGTTATTTTAGGTAAGAGAGATCCGATTAAGAGAACAAATTATTTCTTAGAGAGAGTTCACGATAAAGAAGGTGTTCTCCTTCCGGATGAAGGTCATAATACCTATCACCTTGTTTACTCCACCAATATGGCAAGATTTTATTTTGATCTGATAAAAAACTCAAATAACAGAGAAAATCTAATTGTAAATTATGCTCAAGATGAAATATTCACGAATAAGAAATTGATCTCCATGATTGATAAGTGTAACAACTTCGAAACACCTATATTTAATGTTGGAAAAGAGAAGTTTGTTGAAAATGAAATAACTCCACCTCCATTTGGTAAGTGGGGGAAGTATGAACTCGACCTTACTTTACTTAAAGAAGTAGAGAGTCAGCAGACTATTACTCCAGTAGTTGATTGGATCAAAGACCTTAATGACGAATATTTACAACTTAGGGAAGAGAGTTACGCATTTTCATTCAGAGAAAAAGAAAGGGCCTTGATTAAAACTCTAGGAAAAGTTAAGTGAGTGGTGCTTTAGACTCTTGGATATTTAAAAATAAATTTGAAAAAGTAAGAGCAACTTACGCCAAGGCCTTAATGGATAAGTTTAACTTGGACTTTTTGGCCTCTGCTCCATTGTGTTATTTATCTCTACTTTATTATGGAGACTTAAGTTTTGAAGAAATAGTTGGCATCAATGACTTCTACAAAAAAAGGGTTGTCAATTTAGACGTATCAACAGAGTTTGAAGCATTTTGGAATAGAAGAATTAATATAGTAAGCGAATCTCTGACATCATTTCGTGGAGATGCTTCTAGATTTAATCTTGATGAAATTATCAACGAAATCTCTGCGATGGATGATTTGGGTTTTGACCTAAATAAGCATTTAAGGTTTTGTCTTGTCTCTGCGCCAAATTTTAGAGGAGCGTCACATCCTCATTCACTATTTTGTCTTTATTTAAATTTTAGTGAATGTGAAAATAAAGAAGATGTTATTAAATCTATTGTCCATGAAATTGCTCACCAAGAATTATTTCTTCTAAACCTTGAAGACCGTCTGGTTCTTGAGGGAAGTGATGAAGAGCTGAGATACGCACCTTTTCAGAGAAAGGAGAGACCTCCAATTGGAAGACTACATTCCGCACATGTCATGTTTAGACTTATTATGCATCAGGATAAGTTTAAGTATAAATTAGAGAATGAAAGAGAGCTTTTGAGACAAACTATTGAAACTTTTGATCGATCTCAGTTAACAGAATTTGGAATGAAACTTGTTTATAACTATAGGGGTGCTCTTGAAAATTAAGTTCGCAGTTATCCTATTGTTTTTGAGCTTCAGCTCTTTTGCAATAAAGAGTTATCAAATCTCTATGCCAATAATGCCAAAGAGTGTTCTTCCGATTAAACAATGGCATTACTATAATTATTTTATTTCCAAATACCTTTTTAGAAACCTTGTTTCTATAGATAATAAAGGTCTTCTGCGCGGAGATATTGCAAAGAGATGGAGTGTTTCCAAAGACGGACAAAAATATACATTTGAATTAAAGAAGAACGTTTTCTATCAAGGTTATCAAATTACAGCTTGGGATATAGAATACTCCCTGAAGAGATACTTTCATAAGTCTAATAAGAGTTCCATTAAGAGTTATCTCTTAAATGCCTTCGGAGTTCGTGACAATGAATCTAAAAAAATAAATTTCGATGAGTTAATAAAAGTAAATAACTCGCTCTCTATTTCCCTCAACCTAAAAAAAGCGTATTCGCCACTTCTCTATGTTTTGTCATTGCCAACATTTGGAATAATTCCCAAGACAATGAAAGAAGGAGATTATCAATTTTCCGTAAGTGGAAACGTGAAGGGGAAATTTGCAAGAGACGCAAAGGTTGATTTCAAAGAAGGTAAACTCAGTATTATCTCAAAAGAAGAGAGCTTCATCATCTCTAAAAGTGATCAAGTCTCAAACTACGATGTTGTTCTTGGTCCAAGTGAGGAAGATATTGAAGGGCTTGATAAAGAAAAGTATTCAATATTTTCGCTAAATGGATTGGCCATTAACCATCTCTACTTCAATTGTAATAAGGAGTATAACCTATCAGCTAAACAGAGAAGGTACCTCTCATTCATTATTCAAGGGGTTTTTGATAATGCAAAAGAAAACTACCTCTTAAAGAGGCAAAAAACATTTCTACCAAATGGAGTGATGCCTAGGTCTTATTTTAAAGACCATAAAGTTTCTGATCCAACACCTGTATCCTTTAAAAGGAAAATTATTTTAAAACTTAGGGTTGAACACTTCTCAAAAGAGATTATTGATAACTTAAGAAAGACCCTATTGGAAAAGAAAATAGATTCAGAGATAACACTTGTGGCAGGTAAGGATTATGTTAAGAACCTTCAAGGTAGAGAGTATCACTTAATTTCAGGAGCATCAGTTGGAGTTTTTCCTGACCCTGATGGTTTCTTAAGTATTTTGGAAAAATCTAATCAGTATAAATTTACAAATTGTTCAACAGAATCATTTATGAAAGATTTAAGTGAATATCGCAATACGAATAATATTAGAGAGAGGCTTAAGGGTTACTCTAAGTCATTTACAAATTTTGAGTCACAAGACTGGATTATACAATCTTTTTCGATTAATCCAATAATTGCGACAAAGCTAAAGAAGAAGGCATCACGTTACAGCTATAAATTTATTCCGAGTCTGGGAGATATCGTAAATGAAGATTAATCTCTCGCTTTCTAGAGCCGTTTCTATTCCTCTTTTATTATTGAATATCATTTTTTCTGTTGTGTTGAGCTTTTATCTCTATACCGCATTCGAAAGAATTAATAACGATAATATTAAAAAACTCTATAATGAAAATTTAAATCTCTTTTCTTCACTTGTTTCACAAGACATCATTATGGGTCAGTATGCAAGCGTGGAGAAAAAATGTAATCAATATTTTGATCAAAACTCTGTTAATTATATTCAAATTTTAACTGATGAATTTATCATTTGTAAGAGTGGGACAGAGGTCTCTAATGGAGAAGTACTAAAAAAAACTCTTTTCTTTGACGAGCAAAAGAAAGAGGTTCTTGCTGAGATCGTTCTTGGTTACCACGTTAAAAAAGGATTCATTAGTGAAACCGGCCCACTACTTGTTTTTCTTGGGATTTCTTTTGTAATTTTAACTTTTGTTACAAATCATTATCTTATTAGAATTGTGATAAGACCATTGCAAAAAGTAACGAAGTCTCTCTCTGGTGTTGTAAATGTTGAACAGGCGAAAGAGGATATTTACTATCGTGATCAAATTCTTCAAATTGATGAACTCAAGTCCCTTTTTGAAAATCGAAATGAACTTCTCTTTCAGTTAAAGAGTTATCAAGACGAGCAAATTAAAAATGCAGAAAATAAGATCGTTGTTGAAGTTGCTAGGCAAGTCGCCCATGATATACGTTCACCATTGGCTGCCCTTGATATGGCAGTAAATGAGTTGAAAGGATTAGAGAGTGGTCGCTTTAATTTAATAAAGACGGCCCTAGAGCGAATAAGAAGTATTGCTAACAATATGCACCAAAAGACTAGAGAGTTGGTATTCTCTGAAAGCGAAGTGTCACTAAGTAAGTTTATAGTGCACGATCTATTAGTTGATATCATTGAAGAGAAAAAGTTAGAGTTTATGAGTTTAACTGACCTTGAAATTGAATACGAGCATAATAATTTTGTTGAAACTGAGCTTCTCCTCGGGGATAGCTCTGAGTATAAAAGAGTGTTCTCTAATATTATTAACAACTCTGTAGAGGCCCTCAAAGAGGCGAAAGGTAAAGTTAGCATTAAGTTAGACTTTGATGAACGATTTCTTTATTTAAATATTTCTGATAGTGGTCAGGGTATCTCAGAAGATAAAATGAGTAAGATTTTTGAAAAAAACTATACCTCTGGTAAAGATAATGGAACTGGTCTTGGTCTTCATTATGCTCGAGAGATTATCTCTAAGAGTGGTGGAAATATATTCGTAAGCTCTGTCGTTGACGAAGGAACTCAGCTTTCTATAAGTATCCCTCGTCTAAAAAAGAAGTACGTTTTAATTGATGATGATGAACTTATTAGGCTAACTTGGGAGTCTGCCGCCAAGTCAAAGTCAGTTGAGTTTTATTCATTTAGTTCTTGTATTGATTTTGAAAAGTCACTAGATAGTTTAGGAAGTGATTTTACTCTCTATATTGATAGTAGCCTTTCTGATGATGTAAAGGGGGAGATTAAGGCAAAAGAGTATTTCGAACTTGGAATAAGCGAAATTTACCTGACGACAGGATTTGAAAAATCTTCTTTTGAGCAAATGAGTTGGATTAAGAGGATTGTGCCAAAAGATCCTCCTTGGGTTTGATCTTTCTACAAGTTATTCTATGCCCATTAGTTAAAATAATTCTTCTACAACTCATCTCCTTGTTAAGTCCTACTTCCTTTTGACCTTTAATTTTCCAGTTATTAATTCTTACTTCACGGTTAAGATTATTCTTAGAAACTCTCTCTGCTGGAATATTGTAGACTCTATTAGAAGACAGAATGATGGCAAAAATCAGAAATCTCTTTCTGCGAACAATGGTGAAAATGAGTAAGAGGGAATAGCCAATGAGATCAATCTCTACGCTTGGTCCAAGAATAGAGAGCTTGTAAAAAGAATTAACTAAAAATTGATAGAGATTAAAAAATAAATAGGTTAAGTCCAGAGTTGTAAGGGAACTCGTCCAATAAAGTAGAAAGAGAAATGGAAATGTTATTGAAAAAAATGAAGTGAAAATAAAACCTAGAAAAAAGCCTATAAGAGATACAGTCGATGGAAAGAATAGTGTGATGAAGAGATTTGCACTTAAGAAGCTCAGTGCAATTGAAGATAGTTTTGGGGTGGCAAGTAAGCTACCGAGAAAGAGAAAGCTAAAAGCATAACTCATTGGGCTTTGTTCATAAGTTCCAAATATAAAGTCAAAGAGGAAACTCAAAACGAAAATAGTAAAGATGTTCATTTTCAAGTTTAGCTTTTTGAAAATAAGATTTGAAATTCTTAAAATTGAAATCCTTTTTAAGGAGTAGAGTTGGTTAAGCCCAAAAGGAAGAAGACAAAGTATCAATTCAATGGCAAGTGCTGTCTTTTTTAACTCTTTCTTTCTTAGTCTTTTTAATAAAGGAAGAAAGAGTATAAAGAAGGAGGAGAAGTGTATCCCACTTGGAGTGAAGAGATGATTTATATGAAGTGTTGAAAACTTTTGTTTTAAATCCTTAGTTAAACTTCTCTTATCTCCAAGAATAAAGGCCCTGCTTAGAGCAAAGCTCTCGCGCTCTTGAATATTCTGCATACGAACTAAGTGAGCTCTAATGAAGTCAGACTGTCTCATTGGTCGATAGCTAGCCCTCTCTTTGCTAAGGGCCAAAATAAAAAGTAGGGAGGAGAGTACAAGAATGAGAGGGGACTTCCAGTTGGTCATAGTGGGATTCATGCAAAATTAACAATGACTTCTAAACCTAAGTGACTGATTTTATGAAAGACTTTGAAGGGGGTTCTCAATAGTTTTGAACAGGGCTTTATAAGACTTAACTTATTGTTTCTAAAGAGATATGAACAGAATATAGGAGACAATATGAGCACAAAATTATTCGATAAGGCAATGGAGAGAGACTTTGAACACTTCTTCGCTGAGGACGATCTCTCAAGGAATCATTCTTATATTCAATCCTTGCCAATGGATAAGGTTGATTGCTCGCTAAAAATCAAAGACGATTTAGTATTGGCCGGGCTCCCTTATTTCTTTGGTGCTTTTAATTACTTGGGAGCAAACCTTCAAATTGAGGAGCACTTATCATTTGAAGGAAAGAAGTTTAAAAAGGAAGATCAATCAATGTTATCATTTGAGCTTCCATTCGCTCTCGCTCTCACTGGTGAGAGAATTGCTCTTAATCTTCTCCAAAGAGCGAGCTCAATAGCAACATTTACGAATAAGTTTTCTGAATTAGCAAAAGAGACTAATACTAAAATCCTTGATACGAGAAAAACAACTCCTGGACTGCGTGGACTTGAGAAGTACGCTGTGAGAATTGGAGGAGGATTTAATCATCGACTTGGTCAAAGTGATATGTGGATGGTTAAAGATAATCATAAGTCTTTCTTTGGCGGTGTTAAACCTGCTGTTGAATACTTTCAATCAATGAATGGTTTCTATACTCCTATTGAAGTTGAAATACACGACCTAGTTGAGCTTGAAGATTGCTTTGGTTTAGGTGTAAAGCACTTTATGCTTGATAACTTCTCTCCTGATGACATTAAAAAAGCTATTGCAATGAAGCCTGCTGGAGTTACCTTTGAAGTCTCCGGTGGAATAAGGTTAAATACAATTGAAAAGTATCTCATTCCTGGTGTCGATGCCATTAGTATTGGTTCAATGACTTACGATGCTCCTGCGGTAGATCTTTCTTTAAAGTATAAGAGGTCTTAGATGTCAGTTTACGAATTTGATGTTCTCATTATTGGCTGTGGAATTTCAGGATTAACTTCTGCTGCAAAGCTGGCGGAGAGTGGAATTCGTGTAGGTATTTTAACTAGAGATGAAGATCCAAAAGTCTCTAATACTCTCTATGCCCAAGGTGGAATTATCTATCCTCACGACGGTGATAGAGATCTCTTAGAGGATATACAAAAAGCATCTTCTTATACGGCAAATACGAAGGCCGCTGAGATTTTAAAAGAACGCTCTGGAAAAATTCTAGAAGAAGTCCTTATTGAAAAATCTAAAACGAATTTTGCTAGAGATGAGAAAGGGGAATTGCTCTTTACAAGAGAAGCTGCTCACTCTCGCGATAGAATTCTTTACCAAGGTGATTTCACCGGAAAGGAAATTCAAATATCTCTATTAAATTATCTTAGTGATAAAAGTCGATTTCCAAATGTACACCTTCTTACTAAGCATACTGCTATTGATCTACTAACTCCTGTTCATCATGGAGTGAGTATCCAACAAAGATATGAAGACAATTATGTCGTTGGTGTCTATGCCCTTAATCAAGAGACTAAGGAAGTTGCTAAGGTTATTTCAAAATTTACAATTCTTGCAACTGGGGGAATTGGAGGACTCTATCTCCACCATTCAAACTCAGAAGGAGCAAGAGGTGATGGTCACGCTATGGCGAAAAGGGCCGGAGCAATTCTAACAAATATGGAGTTTATACAATTTCATCCAACGACATTCTTTGATAGTTCTTCCCATAGAAGATTTCTTATTTCAGAAGCCGTAAGAGGTGAGGGTGGTAGGCTCATAAATTCTAATGGTGTGGCCTTCATGGAGAAGTATCACCCTGATAGAGAGCTTGCTCCAAGAGATGTCGTCTCAAGGGCCATCGCTGATGAGATTATTGAAACTCGTCATGATTGTGTTTACTTAGATATTTCTCACAAAGATAGTGATTGGCTAAAGGAGAGATTTCCTACGATTTATAAACATTGTCTTGAAAAACATGTGGATATAACAAAGGAACCTATTCCTGTAGTACCTGCTGCTCATTATACTTGCGGTGGTGTAAAAACAAACTTGAAAGGGCAAACAAATTTAAAAGGCCTCTACGCAGTTGGTGAAGTTGCGTGCACAGGACTTCATGGAGCGAATCGTCTCGCATCTACTTCTTTATTAGAAGGACTGACTTGGGGTTATATCGCTGCAGAAAATATTGCAAAGAAATTAGATACAGCCTCTTTATATGATGCTTATAAAATTCAAGATTGGAGAAAAGGTTCTCTAGAAGCCGACAATGCTCTTATCTCTCAAGACTGGCTGACTCTGAAACAAACGATGTGGAATTATGTAGGACTTACGAGAACTTCACATCGATTAAAGAGAGCAGATGCCATGTTTAGTGAACTCTACGATGAAATCGAAAGATTCTATAAGAACGCAGAGCTGAAGGATAGTCTGATTGGCCTTCGCAACGCTGTTGAAGTCGGTTACATGGTTCTCAATGCCTCAAGAAGAAATAGGGAATCTGTGGGCTGTTTCTATAGAAAGAGCTAACCCACAGACAATTATTACGCAGCTGTATGCATGAGTGTAGGGAAGGGATATATCACTGAGTCGACATGTTGATTGGCCACTTCATCAATAATTTCTTGGAAATCCATTTCTGTGAAACCCTCATCTTTGGCAATGGCCCAGATTTCATTAATATGATGATTAAATTCTCCGGCAAAGAATTGACCTGAATGCAGGCAACTCTTATAGGCCAGCTGTAACTCTTCTCTATACTGATCGTATAGCTTTTCCTGTAATTCGATGTTCTCCATCAACTTCAGCCTCCGTTTACGTGCTATGGCAATATTCTAAGTGTGAAGAAGAAAATTTTTTGGAGAAAATGTAAAAAAGGATAAATTTCATTTACTTATAAGCTGATTCTATTGAATGGCCTAAGAGGGTCAAAATCTTTACTTTTATTAAATTATTAATAACTTAGACCAAAATTTGCCAATTATTCTAGCTCTATTTCTAGATTTCCTAGGTGGTGATTAATGGCCATATTTGGCAGGATCTCATGCTTATATTTAGTAACAACACCCTGGGCTGTTTCTGCAATTAAAAAAGATAGTAATAATGATGCAATTAACTCTTTCATGATCGGCTCCTCGCAAGCTACCTTTTAGGAGATGAGCTCTGGCACCCGAAGGTGCCAGATCAGAAGGTAGGATTTTGAGTTGTTCAGGTGATAAATCCATTTACCAGATCTGAATTAGATAAGTTGCCTCGCTAGTTATAAAGATATGACTTTCGAATATATCCTTGAGGCAATCTGAGCTATATTCGTTATTTCAAATAGTTAAGCTGCTTGTTTTCCGAAGAGGAAGTTTTCAACTAAGTTAGTGAAGTTTTCCTGTTCGCGTTTCTCACTGGCAAGCTCGGCTTCCCCTGCCATAAGTGCCTGATCCCACGAGAGATCAATATTGCTCGTACATGAGCTGTGAGTGTTGTTGCTCTCTGAAGAGCTAAAGTGCATTGTGACGGCACATAAATAACAAAAGTTGAACTCGGTTTTTTTGATGGGAGAATAATCCCATTTGCAATTTTCTATCCTCGTTCCTGTAAAGTTGCTGTGTGAAATGTTAGTAAATTTGAATTCGCAATTTATAAAATTGCAATTTACAAATCTGCAATTCTCAATTTTTGATCCATAGAAAACACAGGACTCGAAAGTAACATTCTTAAAGGTAGTGAGAGAGAAGAGAGAACCTGAAATACTCAAACCTTTGAATTCTTTAGTATTTATTACCATATTCTCGATAACTTCATACTTTGCGTCCAGTTGGCACTCATTCAAAAAAGGATTAAAGAATTGAGTTAGAGTTTTCATGTCGGTTACTCCCGAGTCTGTGTTTTTGGTGCAACATTGTTGCTCCGTGCAATTTAATATTAGTTTATCTGACTCATTGCGTCAAGAATAAAAATTGCACTAAGGTATTTTTTTGCAATTCCGATAATGATTACAGGTACTCACAAGCGAAGAAAAATTTCGCATTATTGTGATAACAGTAACTTGGAGATTAGATATGTCGAATTTCAATCAAGATAAAATTGCAGAGTTTCTAGGAGTCGTACGTAAGTATATGCAAGTACGTGGTTCCTTGTCGCAAAAAGATTTGGCCGAAATTACAGATGTAGGGGTTTCTACTATGAGTAGGTTCTTGGCCCAGAAAACTTCCGATATTAACCCGCAGCTTGTTGCAAAGATATCTGCAAAATTAAATATACCGCTTCATGAAATCATTGATTTTGTCGAAGAGGATTATGCGGATCACTTTATAAAGCTAGTGAAGTTTTATAAAGAGGATGACGATGAATTCGCTCCGAAGCAGGAACCTGTAATGGGGGAGACGAGGGGATCGATAAGTGCTTCACCTAATGAGGTTTTTGAAGATACTCTTGCAGATGCTCTCGGTGGTGGAACTGCAAATAAGAATGTCACCGCAAAAATAAAAGTGGGTGGTAAGTCTCAAAGTATTTCATTTGAAGGAAGACGAGAGGGAGACTTAACAATTAAAGAGAAGTTAGAGAGCTTAACTCCTAGGCAAAAAGCTTATATGAGTGACTTTCTAAACTTAGATATTGAAGGAAGAGATCTAATTGTTGATTTAGGAAATGATCTCTTTAGATTCTTTAGGCAAAAAGGAATGACTATTTGAAAAAATCCTATTTGATTTTTTTCTTATTTTCTTTAAAGGCATTTGCTCTGCCTGAGCATGTGCACTTCTATTTTATTTCACCAGAGGCCGTTTCTTTTATTGAAGAATTTGAGAGCAGCAAAATTAAATACACTAAGCTTACTGCAAAGAATATTAGAGGAGGAGGGCTAGATTGCGTTCCTATGGGTGATGGCTGTTTTAATCCTCAAATTGGTTATGTTGGTGAGGATATGGAAGATAAGAAACCTCTAAAAGAAAGGCCACATAGAACAATTAACGCTACCGAAGTTGATATGATTAACTGTGAAAAAGGAAATTACTTCGATATTTTCTGTGGAAAAGCAAAGAAAGAAAGTGTTGTGAGGGCCAATGTTGAAGTATGGATTGATACTAGTTCAAGTATGAGATCTGTAGACTATAGTAAGGACCCTAGCTACTGTGAAAGAAGAATCGTTGCAAGAAAGTTTAGAGATGGGTGTGGAGAAAAAGTAAATATTCAACTCTTTGATACATCTTTAAAGCAAATGGGCGATCTCGCTTCTACTTGTGTAAATTATGGTTTAAATGATCAGAAGAGATTAATGAGATGGATTAATGATTCATCAGCCAAGTATCTCTATGTTTTTACAGATATTGATGAGCTTTCTCTTGAGCTAAAAGATTACTTGGACACTATTCCTGCCACAATTTATGGTGGTGATAGAGATACCTACACAATGAAAGAAGTCCACGAAATGACCGATAAAGCAGTCGCTAAGTATTGTAAATAATCATCATCTCTAGTAAAAGATATCCATGTTTAAAAAATTACTTAAATGGTCTAGTGAGCAGCACTCACACCTTCCGTGGAGAGAGAATAGATCTCTTTACTTAACTCTCGTTTCAGAGATCATGCTTCAGCAAACAACAGTTCAAACAGTTGTAAATCATATTGATAGGTTTCTAAAAAAGTATCCGACTTTAAAATCTTTAGCACAAAGTAATGAAGAAGAAGTTTGTATTGCTTGGAAAGGCCTTGGCTACTATAGAAGAGCGAGAAATCTCTTAAGTGCAGCTCAGGATATTCAATTAAATTATGGTGGAAAAATTCCAACAGATATAGATACTTTAAAAAGTATTAAAGGAATTGGTGATTATACGGCCAATGCTATTATTGGTATTGGTGCTGGAAAGAGGGCACTCGCTGTTGATGCTAACTTAGAAAGAGTGATTGCAAGAATCTATGCCATCGATATTGAAAAGGGTGTGAAGTTACAAAAAGAAATTTATAAGAGATTCTATAATGGTGAAATATTAAAAGAGTTAACAGATAATAATAGCCGTGAATTAAATGAAGCTTTCATGGACCTAGGGAGAGTTATCTGCCAGGCTCGAAAAGCTGATTGTGTTCTCTGTCCTGTGAAGAGAAGTTGTCTCTCTTTTAAAGAAGGATTAGTTGAGAGCATTCCTAAAGTTGTAGAAAAAAAGAAAGTAAAACATGAACTTAAATTATTAAGAATTATTGTTAAAAAGAAAGGAAATATTCTTGGTTATATTAAATCAGAGAAGGAATGGTTGCAGGGACAAATTGAAGTTCCAACATTTGTCATTTCATCTACTGACGAACTTTTAACTCAATACCCAGCACTGCCTAAGAATTTTAAAAACGATCTCTTTAGAGATGCACTAGGCTTTAAAAGCACAATAACTAAATATAAGATTGATAATTTAGTTTATGAAATATCTGAAAGTGAGTTTAAGAAATATTTTAAAAGTATAAAAAACTTTGAGTTCTTTAAGAATGATTCAGAGAAAGTGAATTTTTCGACAGTCTCTTTGAAAGCGCTGTCTAAAATAAAGTAAAAAAAGAGATGGGAGATAAGCCGGGTTTTGTCGTGAACTATCATTCGTCTAGGTTATAAGTTGCCCTATAACTCAAGCGCTTTACCCGCCTGCACGGACTGGCCGCCCTTAACACAGGCCTATTTAAGCTTGCACCACGTAGAGTTTACCTGTTTTCACTACAGCAGGTATCTAAAAGATTCGAAGTGAGGCCGGCCGAAGCTACCCCTCACATTCTCAGACCCCTGTACATCCTTTCTGTTGCACTTGTCCTCACCTCACGGTGGACGGGCATTACCCGCTACATCGCCATGTGGAGCCCGGACTTTCCTCTCGTGAAGAATCCTTCACCAGCGATAGTCTTCCCATCTCGAGATAGTTTTATGCAATAAGTTAATTGCTTCGTCAAATCATTAATTAAACGATTGTTATTATGATCTATATTTAGCCGCAAGAGCTTAAACTCTCGGGCTAGACTCGAGCCCTCTATGGTATAGTCATGCTCTACGCACTATGGTAAAACTTTATTGTTAATTTAAAATTAGGAATAATCGTGAATAGACTCTCACTTCTTTGTTGTACTCTTCTGTTATCATCTTCTATCCAAGCTTCGCTCTCTAATCTATCTCTAGAATACTTAGATAAGGGTTCAGATAATGAGAGCTTGAAATTAGACTTAGAGGTGGACACGCTTGAAAGAGATATGACTTCAGAGTCTAAGGCTTGGCAACTCTCAGCGAGTGGTCAGAAAGTAAACTCTCAATTAGAGAGAAGTTCATCTCTTTTAATAAGTAATGCAACTCTTCAACCAAATGATACTGAAGCAACATCTTATAATCTGACTTTTTCAAAAGAGTTCTTTAGCGGAACTAAGTTAAGTCTCTCTAACTCTCTAGTTGATTATGTTAATAATGCAAATACAACACAGAATAATAAAGGCTTTACTCAAACATTGAGCTTAGAGCAAGACTTGTGGAATAACTTCTTGGGAAGAAGAGATTTTCTCGATCTAGATATCTCTGAGAAAACTTTAGACTATAAGAAGCAAAGTACTGAGTTTCAGGTTGAGGCAAACCTTTATACTTTCGTAGCTGATTATCTAAAGGCCAAGCTAGATAAAGCAAATACTCAATTAAAGAAAGAGGCCCTAGATAGAGCAAAGAAGAGACTTTCTTTAATTAAGAGAAGAGTGAGAGATGGTCTTAGCGAAAAGGTAGACCTCTATAGTGCTCAAACTCAAGAGCTAGCCTCTCGAGAGAGTTATATGTCAGAGATGATCTCTTTACAGTCCAGTTTAGAGAGTTTGTCTAAGAAGATTCATCGTAAAGTTAGCGCAAGTAATATCTTAGACTATAAATTAAAAGAGAGTAGTGAGGTTCAACAAGTTGAAGGAACTATTGAAGATAATAAAAATTATCTTCAGACTCAAAAGCAAATTGATTACTTAGTCGACTCTTCAAAGAAGGCCGATATGGGAATTTACCCAAGTCTAGTATTCGCTGCGAGCTATGCGACGAATAACTATGAAAGAGATAGTAGTCCCATCTCAGATGGAGTTATTGGAAGTGACAATAATGAAGTTTCTGTAGGACTAACACTTACTTGGAATATTGGATCAAATGCTGAGAGGCTCTCAAAGCAAGCCGCTTCAATTGAATTAAATAAAGTGAAGATGCAATCACGTAAAGTTCTCTTAAGTTTAAAGGAGCAGGAGTCTTCTTTAGTAAAAAGACAAAGTGAAGTTGAAATACTTTTAAATTCTGCATCTGAGAGACTTGAGCTTGCAAATAAAACGCTTAAGGAGTACAACAGGCTTTACTCAAGAGGGCGCGCGACTCTTGATCAGGTGATTAGGGCCGAAGAAGAACTGATTAGTACTCAGCAGTCTTATATTAATTACCTTTATCTAAAAGATTCAAACTTTAGTACTCTCGCTTACTATAGAGGTAAGTTAAGAGAGGCGGTTTTAAAGTAAGTCTTTAGCTATTGATCGTCGCAGGAATTAAGATCCTCGAGCAACTTTGACAGAACTCTAAGTTCCTCGCATTTTCTATTTCAGCGACTTGAGAGCTAGAAGCTTCAAATCGACATCTAGAACACTTTCTATTATTTAAAAAAGCGATCACTTGCCCATCTTTTGAGTTCTTCTTTGTTTCAAGAAAGGATTGTTTATTATTTGAATCTAATGAGTTGAGTAGGAGCTCCACTCTCTGTGTATAATTTGAAATTTCTTTTTCTTCTTCTTGTACATCTGCTAAAGCCTCGGCCTTTAGTTCATTTAGTGTTGAAAGAGAGCCTTCTAGAAATGTTTGAGCTTTTTCTATTTCACCTTCGATTTCTTCGCATTTCTCAAGCTTCTCAAGAATAGTTTCTTGAAGGGATTCAATTGCTGGAGATAACTTCTCGATCTCTTTCTCTAGTGCACTAACTTGATTTTCGCTAGTCGCCCTTTGAAGGTTTACTTGTGCTCTATCTAGGTCTTTCTCTTTAGAGAAGAGCTCTTTTTCAAAGTTCGCAATTTCATGGCCAAAAGACTTTAGTTCTTCACTATCTCTATCTTTCTTCTCTTGTCTTAATTCTCTATTGCGCTCAACGAATTGAATTCTCTTTTGGTGTTCCTGAATCTTAAATTCATGCTCAGATATTTTCTTAAGTAAAGACTGGGCTTCAATAAAAACTTTAAAATGTTCCATGCTTCTTAGACGTTGATGTAGATTTGATTATCTATGTATCTAAGAATTTGCTTCAATGGAATTGCTCTGTCAAATCTAATCGCAAGTTTGGTTGAGGGGACAATCTGTGTATTATTTACTTTTTGCATGTAAACAAGTGTGCCAGTGATAGGCTCTTTTAAGGAGTAGCCATTGATTGTTGAGAAGACAATCTTGTCACCTATTTTGTACTCTAGGCAATTGTCATTGTAGGTGATGAATGAAAGTCCATTTCTAGAGAAGTCAGATAGGTTTCCTCCGAAGAAGAGTTTACTGCGCTGATAATCGTCAAGGCTTGGATTCTTGAATATAAGTGGGAGGGATAAGTTTTCAAAGTTTAGTCTCTGGCCTTCTCTTGTATTGAGTAAATAGAGAAGTTCTGGGAAATTGGCAACAATGAGGTTGTGATGATTAAGTTGCTTTATCTCGCACTTGAAGACGATGCTATTCATTTCGTTTTTGGCAAAGATTGGGATATCGGGGATAAATTGAAATTGATTGAGTTTATCTTTGGGCCGTAGGGCTATGTCATAGGAGAAGTTATTTATAAACTTGATTAATGACTGGCTGCGATAGGTGAGGCCATTAACTGTTTGGCAGAACTCAAGGTAATTTCCATGACTACTAATCTTCTCAAGTATTTGAGATATCTCGTCGATATTTCGTAGTGCTTGGCGATTGTCCATTTTGCACCTCTCTTAGTAGCCTAACTTTCCCAACATTTTCCCACAAATGTTTGTCCTTCTGGCATAATAGAGTTTGTTATAAATTTACAGGTAGTTATAAAATTCACTGCCCACTTTTCATGTAGAGTATAAGATATGCGTGGCAATAAATTCGGTAAGCTTTTTTCTTTTGTAACCTTTGGTGAATCACACGGTGAGGCCTTAGGGGTTGTAGTAGATGGTGTGAGCGCAGGACTTGATTTTGATTTGGAAGATTTGCAGCGTGAGCTGGATCGTAGGGCTCCCGGAAGAGTGGCCGGAACGACTAATAGAAAAGAGGCCGATAGGGCAGAAGTTCTCTCTGGGGTTTTCGAAGGAAAAACTTTAGGCACACCAATTGCCGTAATTGTTAGAAATACAAATCAACGAAGTGGCGATTACGATAAATTGAAAACTGAGTATAGACCTGGTCACGCAGATGAAACAACTCAGAGTAAATATGGAATTAGAGATCACAGAGGAGGAGGAAGATCATCGGGAAGAGAAACCTTATCTCGTGTTATTGCCGGCTACTTCGCTGGGCTGATGATTCCTAAAATCAATATTAGTGCTTATATATCAAAGATGGGTCCTTTTGAAGCAAGTCTTGATGACTTGAAAAACGCTAAGAATATAGCACCATATAACTTTCCATTAACAGAGAAGAATGAAGAGATAAAGAAGTATCTCCTCAAGCTTAAGGCCGAGGGGGAATCTGTAGGCGGTAGAATATCTATCCACGTTACAGGTGTTCCTAAAGGGCTAGGTGAACCTGCATTTGATAAGCTTAAGGCTGACTTTGCCAAGGGGCTTCTCTCTATTGGAGCCTGTGTTTCTTTTTCATTTGGACTTGGAGAGGAAATGGCAAACTTAAAAGGAAGTGAAGTTTCCTCAAAAAGAGAGAATTTTGGTGGAATTGAAGGTGGAATTTCAAATGGAGAAGATATTTTTCTAACTACCACATTCAAGCCCACATCAACTATTGGTGAAAAAGCTAAAGAGGGAAGACATGACCCATGTATTCTTCCAAGAGCTGTTCCGGTAGTTGAAGCAATGGTTAAATGTATTCTAGCTGATCACCTCTTAAGACAACGCGCTTATGGAGATGGAGTAATTGATGAGTAGTAAAATTGAATTTTGTAAACTGGATTATATTAAAGAGAAAATTAGATCTATAAATTCTGATCTTATCCTCGTAATTGCTGACCTCAATGTTTGGAGTCACTATTCAAAGCTATTACCTTTAATGAATATAGAGGGAAAGAAAGTCGTTTTCTGGAAAGCACCAGATGGTGAAAAAGTAAAAGACTTTGAAAACTTATCCTCTGCTATAGAATTCTTCCTCTCTAAAAACGTTCACCGCAAAGCCCACCTTGTTTCTCTTGGTGGGGGAGCGACCAGTGACTTCTCTGGAATGGTTGCAGCGTTACTTTTAAGAGGGATTGAGTGGTCTACAATACCTACAACTCTTCTTTCAATGGTAGATGCGGGAATTGGCGGGAAGGTTGCCATCAACTCACCTCAAGGTAAGAATTTAATCGGGGCCTTTTATCACCCTACAAATATTTGGATTTGTGATTCCTTTTTAGAGACTTTAGATGAGAGGGAATGGTCAAGCGGTGCTGGAGAAATTGTTAAGTACGGATTCTTATCAAAAGAGATAGGAGAAAAAATCATACCTGACGTGGATATAAAGACTTTGATTAAGAGTTGTGTCTTATATAAAGAAGAAGTTGTTGCGAATGACTTTAAGGAAAGTGGTGAGAGAAAGAAATTGAACTTTGGGCATACCTTTGGGCATGCAATAGAAGTTGAATATCAAATTCCCCATGGACTTGCTGTTGTTTGGGGGATTCTTCTTGTAGATATTCTTTTCAATGAAGGAAAGCTAATTCCTAGGGCAAAAGAGTTGATTGAAAATCTAAAAATTGAGTTAGGTGATTCCCCTTGGTTAAATAAAGAATTTCCAGTTGATAAAATCATGAAGTATTTAAGAAAAGATAAGAAGACAACTTCGTCTGAGCTCATAGAGTTCGTAGTTGTTAAAGATATTGGTAATGTAGAATTTCATTCTATTTCTTTTAATGAAGTGGAAAATAAACTAATAGAGAATAAAGATGTCATTAGAAAACTCACAATTTAATGTAAGTGCGAAGAGCTTTGATGCTGAGGTAAATGTTCCAAGTTCTAAGTCCTATGCAAATAGAGCAATCATCTTAGCGGCACTATCTAAAGATGCGATCACTATTGAAAATCTTCCTTTATCACATGATGTAACAAATCTATTGAATGTCCTAAGAGAAGTTGGACTTAGAATCGTAGAGGTTGAGAACGGAATCATTATTGAGAATTCATTTCCAGAATGTGAAAGACCTTCGAGTGAGAAGATTAAAATCTATCCCGGAGATGGAGGAACAACGACAAGATTTCTCATACCATTCTTGGCCATGGGAAAGAACTCATATCAAATTGAGCCTGAGGGGAGAATGAGAGAGAGACCCGTTGCTGATTTACTGGAAGTTCTAGCAGAATTAGGGGCGAGTATAAATCAATGTGATACATGGCTTACTATTAGAGGTCCATTGAGCTTTCAAACAAATAAACTAAAAGCTGATGCATCTAAGACGACTCAGCATGCAACGGCATTGGCCCTTTGTTTAGCATTTCAAAATATCGAAGTTCAACCTGTTGATATGAAGTACTCTAAAAGCTACTGGGACATGACAATGTCATTAATACAAGACTTTAAAAAAGGTCAAAAGAAGTTCTACGTTCCTGTCGATTTTAGCTCAATGTCCTATGTTCTGGCCTTAGGTGCAGATAGAGGAAAAGTTCTTGTAAAAAATTGCGTAGATATAGACACATTTCAATCTGATTCTATCTTCGTAGAAGTTTTAAAGAATATGGGCTACTCCGTAACTCTTTCAGATAAGGGATTAGAAGTTAAGTCGAGTGAAAAAGAAATAACTCCTATTAACTTGGATTGCTCGAATTGTCCTGACCTCGTACCAACCTTAGCATTTACTTGCTCTCGAATAGATGGAGAAAGTAAACTTAGTAATCTCTCTGTTTTAAAATATAAAGAGAGTGATAGGCTTCTAGAGGTTCAGAAGTTACTAGATCTATACTCTATTGAAAATACTTACAATGAAAAAGAAGATGTATTACACATCAAGGGAAGTAAGAAGAGAATAGATAAAGCAAAAGAAATATACCCTCCTGATGATCACCGAATTGTAATGGTTTCTTACTTATTTTTAAGGGCCCATGGTGGTGGGGTATTAAATAGTATCCACAGTGTCTCTAAGTCTTTTGGAAACTTCTTTGAAGTTGTTGAAGAAAATGAATAGTAAATTAATTGATAGAGAAAAAGCGATTGAGTTGAGAGGTGAGTTTTTACGCCAAGGTAAGAGTGTAGGGCTTTGTCATGGAACTTTTGATTTTATTCATCTGGGTCATTTAAGACACTTTAATGAAGCTGCTTCTAAAGTTGATATTTTAATGTGCTCTATTACAGCAGATGAACTTGTTATTAAAGGCGATGGAAGACCTTATTATAACGAACTTGAGCGCTTGGAGTATTTATCAAATTTGACAATGATCGATTACTGCTTTGTAAATAATGAGCAGACGTCTATAAATTTAATAAAGGAATTGAAACCTAATTTTTATTTTAAGGGAATTGATTATAAAAATAATGAGGATGATCCAACAGGTAATATTGGGTTTGAGGTTGAGTCTGTTGAAAGTGTCGGAGGGGTTGTCCACTATACTGAGACCTCTAAGCGAAGCTCAACAGAGATTTTAAATAAATATTTTAAGAAAGAGTTATTATGAAAGTATTAGTAACAGGTGGCGCAGGTTTTATAGGCAGTCATCTATGTTCAGAGTTAATTAATTGCGGTGATGAAGTCATTTGTTACGATAACCTTGAAGATGGACAGATTCAGAATATTCAACATCTCATTAATAATGAGAAGTTCAAGTTTATAGAGGAAACTATTTTAAACTTTGAAGCTTTACTTGAATCAAGTGTTGATGTGGATGTGATTTATCATCTGGCTGGAAAAGCAGATATTGTACCTTCTGTTAATAACCCTAAATTATATTTTGATGTAAATGTAACAGGTTCATTTAATGTTATTGAAGCGGCTAGAGCGAATAATATTAAACGTGTCGTTTATGCGGCATCATCAAGCTGTTATGGATTGGTCGATGAGTACCCGACGACTGAGACGTGTGCCCTATCTCCAGAGTATCCCTATGCTCAAACAAAGTTAATGGGTGAGAGTTGTTTACTTCACTGGGGAAAAGTCTATGGGATTGAAGTAAATTCATTGCGTCTATTTAATGTTTATGGCCCTAGGTCTAGAACAAATGGCGCTTACGGCTCTGTAATGGGAGTTTTTTTGGCCCAGAAGTTGGCTTCCAAGAAATTTACTGTTGTCGGAAGTGGTGAGCAGGTTCGAGACTTTGTTTATGTGGGCGATGTGGCCAAGGCTTTTATGAAAGCTGGAAAGTGTAAGAAGTTTGGTGAGATCATTAATATTGCTACTAATAATCCTCAGTCTATAAATCATCTTGTGAGCTTACTAGATGGTTACGGTGTAGAGTTTATACCAAAACGACCAGGCGAGCCAGATCGCACACAGGGAGATAGTACCAAGGCAAAGGAGATTTTAGGTTGGAGTGCAGAAACAACTTTTGAAGAAGGTGTTCAGCTCATTCTCAATGATATTGATTACTGGAAAGATGCAAGAGTTTGGTCATCTTCAGAGATTAAGAAAGAGACTGAGAGTTGGTTTAAATTACTAGGTAAAAATGAATAGAAAAGTTTTAGTTACAGGTGGTGCGGGCTACGTTGGAGTTGAGCTCGTAAGCTCTCTACTAGATAGTGGATTCGATGTTGTTGTCTATGATCTTTTTTGGTTTTTAAGTGAAGAGTATTTCAATAAATTTGGAGACTCATTAAAAGTTATTAAAGGTGATATACGAGACACCGTAAAATTAAGAAGTGCTATGGATGGATGTAGTGATTTAATTCATCTGGCCTGTATTTCCAATGATCCATCTTGCGATTTAAATCCCGAACTTGCAAAGAGTATAAATTATGATTGCTTTGAACAAATTGTAAGAGATGCGAAGGCTTCATCAATAAGTCGGTTTATATTTGCATCATCTTCGAGTGTATATGGTCTTCGTGAAGAGCCAAATGTTACTGAGGACCTTGAGTTAAGACCACTCACTGACTACTCCAAGTATAAAATGCTCTGTGAGGAAATCCTGAAAGAATATAGTGATGAGAGTTTTACGACAGTCTCTCTTAGACCGGCAACTGTTTGCGGATATTCTGATAGGATGCGTTTAGATGTCGTGGTCAATATTCTAACAAATTTTGCTGTAAATAGAGGTTTGATTAAAGTTTTTGGTGGAGAGCAGTTGAGACCCAATATTCACATTAAGGATATGGTGAGGTGTTACCTAACATTACTGATGGCTCCAAGAGAACAAATTAATGGGAAGTCTTATAATGTGGGGGCAGATAATTATAAGGTTATAGATATAGCCAAAATAATTTCAAAGGCAACTAATGTTAATAATATCAAAGTCACTCCTACTGATGACAATCGCTCTTATCATATCTCTTCATTGAAAATAAAGAATGAGCTCGGATTTCAAGTGGAATTAGGTGTAGAGGATGCCGTCACTGAGCTTGTTAAACATTTTAAAGATGGAAAGATCCCTAATTCATTTGAAGATATAAAATATTTCAATGTTAAGTATCTACAAGAAAATAAAATAGATGAAAATAGCTCTAGATTTAGATAATACAATAATCAATTATGCCAATTCTTTTGTGAGCGCCTGCTCTCTTGAAGGTATTGAGCTTCCTAATAACATATGTAGTAAGCAAGAGATAAAGAATTTCATTAGAAACCATGATCACTATGAGTGGCCAATGGATTGGATCAAAGTTCAAGGGCGCGTTTATGGAGAAGCAATTTTAGATGCAGCCGTCGCCAGTGAAGTATTAGATATTGCTGAGAAATTTGATGTAACAATTGTGAGTCACAAAAGCGAAATGAGTCTTTGTGGAAGATATAATCTCAGAGAACAAGCACAGGTTTTCTTACAATCTAGAGGATTAGGAGAGGTCGAAACGATCTTCTTAGATACCTTAGAAGAAAAGATTAAATATTTAAGTGAGAACTCCTTTGATATTATTGTAGATGATTTAGAGGCTGTCTTAGATGGAGTGAAGAGCAATGCTATTTTACTTCACTATGAGGGAGAGGATTCAAATTATTTAAAAGTTTCGAATTGGGAAGAAGTACTTCTTATCTTTAATGAAATTACAGATTCTAAAATAGAGAAATTAGCAACTCATCTAATAAAGTATAGTAAGAATCATAAAAAATTTATTTTAAAAGGATTTAGAGAGACTTCTAGATTAGAAAGAGAGTTATATTCTCTTAAGTATGATTTTAATCCTCGCTATGTTGAGGCCATAGGAAAGAAGTTCTTAATTTTTAAATATGAGGAGAATCTTTCTCCAATATATTTTGATATTGAATTTAAGAATAGATTTATAGAGATCTATAAGGTCTTACAAGAAGATATGGAGAATATATCGTTTAACGCTACCGACTCAGCTCTTGAAAGATTAGACTATAAGAAGAATATTGATCGAAGAATGAACTATCTTGATAACTCAATTTCTAAAGAACTAGAGACTCTATATGGAAAAATACTCTCTAAGGAAAAGGGTGATCGTAAAATAGAAGATGTCAGAACCAATATTTGTTTTCCCGATTTTTATAGGGAGAATTTCTATGAGCGAGATGGAAGCTTACTTTTGATGGACTTCGAATCTTTTGGAAGAGACGATCTTTCGAGAACTTTTTTGAATGCGATTCATCACTTTGGCCATGATATTAATAATAGAGAAGAGAGTGTTCTCATAGATTTATTCACAGATCTCTCCATTGGGGATGCGTCCTTCTGGAAGAGAGTGAAGTTAAACTTTGATTTAGTAGCCTTTGAATGGCTACTCATTGCATATCGTAGAGAAGAAAACTTATCAAAAGTGAGAAGTCTTGCTAACATTATGAGTAGTAATATTGAGAAAAATGAAGAAGTTGTATCTTGGAAAAAAGATATTTGGTGGATTATAGATGATAGACTTAAAAGCTAAGAGCTTAGAAATTAGAAAATCCATAATTGAAACGTTTATACATGCCTCACGAGGGCACGTTCCCTCAGCATTCTCTCTCGTAGAAATTCTTGTCACTCTTTATTATCAGAGATTTGAAATCGACTCGGATAGTGTGGGGAATCTCGATAGAGATAGAATTATTTTGAGTAAGGGGCATGGTTGCCTGGCTCTATATAGTATCTTGGCCGATAAAGGCTTTTTTTCAAAAGATGAGCTATTAAAGTTTTGTAAAATTGATGGGATTCTCGGTGGACATCCTTCTCGCTTGAAGGTTCCAGGTGTTGATGTTTCAACTGGTTCATTGGGCCATGGACTGTCTGTAGGAATCGGGATGGCACATTCTTTAAGACTAAGTCAAAAAGAGAGAAAGGTCGTCGTTATCTTAGGAGACGGTGAGTGTAACGAAGGCTCTATTTGGGAAGCAGCTCTTTCAGCGTCTAAGCATAAATTGAATAACTTAATTGTTCTAATTGATCATAATAAGTATCAGTCATATGGTCCTAACACTGAAGTGTGTCCACTTGATCCATTCTCTAGGAAATGGGAGAGCTTTGGTTTTGAAACATTCGAAGTAGATATGATTAACTCCCCTGAAAATCTCTTGCCACTACTTGAGAACACTAATCGCCCTAGAGCAATAATTTGTCACACCATTAAAGGGCAAGGTCATAAGTTGATGGAAGGGGATCTTTCTTGGCACCATAAGAATAGGTTGAGTCCACAAGAGCAAGAACTTCTTCGCGAGGGTCTGAAATGAGAAAGAAAGGTCTTCTAGAAATTGAGAACTTAATTTCTGAAAATAAGAATGTCGTATTCATTGGCTCCGACCTGGGTCCTGATGTTTTAAGTGATACAAAAAAGAATTATCCAGATCAATTCTTCATGGAAGGAATTAGTGAGGCTCACGTCCTTGGAATGGCATCTGGGCTTGCAATGGACGGTTACATTGTTTATGTGAATACAATTGCAACCTTCTTTGTTAAAAGGGCATTAGAACAATTGGCCCTAGATATTTGCGCTGAGAACTTAAATGTAAGGCTGTACAGTAATGGTGGTGGTTTAGTTTATGGGCCTCTAGGACATACTCATACTTGTGTCGATGACTTCTCCATATTGCAATCACTTCCTCATCTAACAATTCTTGCCCCTGCCGATGAAAATGAAATGAAGTCCTTTATTAAAGAATCACTAACTCACCAAGGACCAATTTATATTAGACTAGCTAAGGGCGGTGACCGAGTTGTTAGCCAAGAACAAGATATAAGAATTGGTCGTGCAAACCTCTATGGAAAAGAGAAGGGAGATATTCTCTTTATATCTACGGGAGTTATGCTTCAAAGATGTCTCGAAGTAAGTGAATCTCTAAAAGGGGATTGTGACTCTTCAGTTCTGCACTATGCTACAATGAGACCCTTTGATGATAGAAGCTTACTTTCATATATCGATAACTTTGATTCCGTAATTGTTGTTGAAGAGCATATGAAAAACGGAGGGCTTGGCTCAACCGTAAGTAGAGTTCTCTTTGAAAATAAGAAAACTCCTAACTTCTATAAGCACTTCCATTTAGGAGAGAGCTATCCGATGGTTTATGGAAGACAGGAGGAGATACTTGATTATATGGGCGTGACTACTGAAAATATTTTAAGTGTGTGCAGAGAGATTATTTCATGAATCAATTTGTTAATAATTACACTGAGAAGGGATTTGGAATTATTCGAGGTGTCGATACCAGCTCTATTGTAAACTCTGTTCAAGAGTTCTTAGCTTGTAATGATTTATCAAATATTCATAAGAAAGTAGGCAGAGATGAGATAAATGAAGTTCGACTATCTCTTTCAAAATCTTTGTCCACGAGTGAAGTGAGAGAGAAGATCTTAACTCTTGTTGAAGAGCAAATGATCTCTCTCATAGGTCCTGAAATTGCGGTTCAAAAAAATATTAATGTAACCTTTCACATTCCTCAGATTGATAATAATATAACACCTCTACATTCTGATGTACTCTGTGGAAACTCACCTTATGAAGTTGTGGTATGGATACCTTTGTGTGAGACGAAGAAGACACAATCAATGTATCTCTTTGATAGAGAGACGACCTTTGAGATTTTATCATCTTTTAATAAATTAAAATGCAGAAGAAAAGTTCTTGAAGAATTCAAGGATAGGAAACACTATTTAGAGTTAAATGTTGGAGATATCCTAATTTTTTCTCCAACACTAATTCATGGAAGCTCTATCAATAGTGAAGATATATCTAGAATTAGTTTAAATTTACGATTTAAAAGTCTACATAGTCCATTTCATTTGAAGAAATTAAATGATTACTTTGTAGAGATTAGAAAACTTCCTCAAACAATTATGGCCGAAGAGTATGAAAGTCGATTATAAAATTTATTCTTATATATTTTCTAGAGCATTTGAACTCGAATTAGACTCTCATCGCGAGCAGAATAGGTTAATTAGGGAGTATTGCTCACGACATAATCTAGAATTTCCTCTTGCTAATACTGAGTTTGTTACAGAGGATTCATTCTTCGTATTAAATTCTCTCCTTGATGAAGTCAAGAATGCCTCGAAAATTTTAATTTCATCGAAAACTCTTTTTGAGAAAAATTCAGAAATGATTTTATCTCTTTTAAAAGAAAATCTTAATAAGGATATTCAATTTACTTTTTGCCGTGAAGATTACAGCTTAACGATAGAAGAGTTGGTAGAGTACTTAGAGTTATCTAAAGAAAAGATACTAAGTCTCTTTAAAGATAATCATACTTCAACTAAGAGAGATTATTTTCAAAGAATGAATGCAGAAAAATTTGAAAAGATGATCGTCTCAAAAAAATTCTCGTATGACTATTGGGATGGAGATAGGTCTTTTGGATATGGTGGATATGAGTATGATGGGCGTTGGAACAGTGTTGCTAAAAAGTTAATTGCTCATTACAACTTATGTAATGAATCAAAGATATTAGATATTGGTTGTGGGAAAGGTTACTTACTCTACGAAATAAAGGAACTCTTGCCAGGAGCAACGATTGCTGGAGTCGATATATCGAAGTATGCAGTTGATAACTGCAAGGAGGAAGTGAGAAGTTATCTAAGTGTTCACGACATTAGGGAAGAACTTCCATATTCTGATAAGTCCTTTGATTTAACTCTCTCTCTAATGACATTACACAACTTGGAATTACCTGAATTAGAATTAGCTCTAGCTGAAATTTCTAGAGTTTCGAAAAATTCCTATATCAGTGTTGAGTCCTATCGAAATGAAAGAGAGCTAACGAATCTACAGTGTTGGGCCCTTAGTTGCGAGGCCTTCTTTTCTCCTCGAAGTTGGGAGCATATCTTTAAACAGTCTGGTTATATAGGAGATTTTGAATTCCTTTTCTTTGAATAGAGCTAACTGTGGCAATAATTCTATGCAGTTATAAGATACCTTTTGAAATATTTAAATAAGATATTAGATACTTAGGCTAAAATCGAGGCTTTCGTTTACATTTATTTACCTCAAGTAGATAATATAACTAATGGAAATAAAAAAGAAATCACCTATATTTATAGGCATGGGAAAGACCCTCTTTTGCTCTTCAGTCTCAGTTGTTGACCCGTTGAGTCATGAGCTCGTCGAGACCTATCTCTTAGAGAGATATAGCCGCAAGAAGGCCGACGGTTCTTGGCCAGCAGATATTCTTTCTTCGCTAAAAGAGAAGTACTCTGATAGAGACTTGGTGTTATCAGAGAATAGAGACGTCATTTCTCCCTATGATTTTGAAGCTGCACTAGATAAAGGGTTTCCATTTTTTAATTATTTAGAAAAGAAGGGGCTTCACAATTTCTCTTCTCACTTCAATAAGCAAATTGAATATATTCCTCACCACTTTGCTCATGCTCAGGTTGCAAAGTATATGTCTCCATTTAAAAAGTGTGCCATCTTAGTTATAGACGGTGCGGGCTCAAAGGCGGCAGACATACCTAGTAATTATCTAGACTATGAGTTTGCATCAAAAGTAGAGTCACACCTCCATGAAGAGTCTTCGCTATATCTCTTTGAGCAAGGTGAACTAACTCCGATACTGAAGAACTGGCAGGAGTTTAAAAAGAGCGAAAAGTTTTCTGAGCATTCTTACAGTGATGGACTTGGTACATGCTATGAAAAGATCGCAGAATTTATTTTTAATTCAAAGAGGGCTTCAGGAAAAGTCATGGGCCTTGCTCCTTTTGGAAAAGATCTTGGATTTGAAACAAGTAGAGAGCTTCTTTATTCGCTGGATTGGGGTAGGTCCTTTAAAGGAGGATCTAAAGAGGACTGGGAAGCTTCTGGAGAAATGGATCACTTTAAAGACTTAGCATGTACTGTTCAGAGAATTTTTGAAGAGAGAATGTTCTCTATCATTAATCAAATAAAAGAAAGACTCCCTAATATAGATAAATTGATTATAACAGGAGGCTGCGCGCTCAATTGTACAAGCAATATGAAATTAATTGAAAAGAGTGGGTTAGAGCAAATATATATACCTCCTTTTCCAGGGGATGAATCAATTGGACTGGGATGTAGCCTTGCTAAATATTATGAAGGTCATAAGTGGAGTATCAAGAAACATTCTGATCAGCACGGCTATCTTGGAGAAAAGAGAGAGTACGCAAAGAGTGATATTGAGAAAAAATTTGAGAGCTATCAAATTATTTGGCCAGCATCTATAGCTAAGCTTAGTGCAGAGCTTATCAGTGATGGTCACATTATTGGATGGTATCAGGGAAGAAGTGAGAGTGGACCAAGAGCGCTTGGAAATAGATCTATCTTAAGTCGCATGGATATACCTGGAAGAAAGAATTATCTTAATGAGTCTGTAAAATTTAGAGAGTCTTTTAGGCCCTATGGTGCAAGTGTTCTCTTTGAAAGAGGAGAGGAGTACTTTCATATATCTAAAGACTTTAATAATCCTTATATGTCTTTTGCCGTAAAGCTAAGAGATAAGTACTTAGATATCTTTAAAGAGGCAACACATATTGATCAAACATCAAGAATGCAACTTGTTCGAAGAGAACAAAATCCTCGCTACTATGATCTTATAAGAGAAGTTGAGACTCTTACAGGGGTTGGCGCCGTTTTAAATACAAGTCTAAATGTCATGGGGGAGCCAATTGTAGAAACTATTGATGATCTTAGAAATTTTCTTGATAAGAGTAATGTTTACGGATTAGCAGTAGGAGATGCTTTTATACTTAAGGAGAGAGAAGTATGAAAGTATTAATCTTAACGACTAGGCAGAATCATGTATGGACAAGCATGCAGGAAATCATTCCCTCTCTTGAGAATTTATGGTCGAGTCTTGAAGGGATAGAAAGTCAGATTATTAATGTTGATGAAATTAGTATCAAAGATCTTTTACCAAAGGTTCTTTGGGCGGAGAACTTCGTAGTAACGGCCTTTAATTTAAAAATTGTTTCAGCTCTTGAAGTTATTAGGAAGTCAATTAAGCACCCCGGGCGAATATTCTTTTATATGCATAATATGCAAACGATAGGAGCATGGCCGCTAGAAGCATGGGGATTGAATAAACTTCTAAATACGAATGATCGATTTATCGTTACATGCGAAAACGATATTCGTTCGATGAAATTATGTTATGAGAATGCTAGATATTTTAAGCACCCCTTCTTTATTGAGAATCAAGTCACACGAGAGACTGTTTGTAAGGAAGAGGATGTAGACTTTATTTTTATTGGGAGAATATCGGCACAAAAGAATTTACATAATTTAATTTGGGCATTTTCTAAATATTTAAGTGTAAAGAAGAGTGACGCTAAGTTAATTTTCTATGGTAAAGAGGATGATTTAGGTAGTCCAAATATGGGGTGGAGCTGTGAGAATTATATGGAGAAGCTGCGCTCATTTAGTGAAGATTTAAGTATAGAAAAGAATGTAATATTTAGAGGATTTGTTAATAGAGATGAAATTGAGCGAGAATTGGAACATAGAGACTACGTCTTTATTTCACCCTCTCTTCATTCCGATGAAAACTTTGGGATAGCTGCTTTTCGCTCCCTCATATCTGGTAGACGTGCCGTATTGTCTGATTGGGGTGGCCATAGTGATTATAGAAATTATTTTGAAAAACAATTAGAACTTATAGCGGTTGAGCAATCTTCTTTTGGACCTGTCGTCTCTAGCGAAGCTATTCTTGAGTCTATGTTAAATATTTCGAGTAAAGAATCCCTTCCTTCTCATTGCCCTAGCTATTATGAAAAATCAAATTTAATAAGAATTATAACTGCTGAGTTGAGTAGAGAGTCAGAAGCACAAAGTGAATTAATTCTAACAGTAGAAGCAAGAGAAGTAGTAAATAGACAGAAAGGCCTTGAGAATAATTTCTCAACTGGTATTTTTAATGATTATAGTGACAAGTTATCGCACACATTCTTTAGTGCCTACGGAATGAAGGCAGTGGAGAGAAAAGTAGAGTTTGATAGAAATTTCTATGATCTATCTCCTTGGAGTGAGATTAAAGGTAATAGGATAGAGATTACAGATCCTCATAAGAGTTGTTATTCATTAGAAATTGAAAATGGGGACTATCCACTTCGTGATCTTGCAAGAAATACAAGATACGTTTCAAAATCTATTATTGATAAACTCTATAGTGGAGGTTTTTGTAGAATATCTAATCTAGATCTCTCTACTAGTCGATATTTGCAGGATCACTGTTCCGTTTCAATAGAGATTCTAAGAGAGAGAGTTTTAAATTTTTTTGAAGTTAATAATATTGAAAATCCTTATTTCGCCGACTGTGAAGAACAGAATGTTGATGAGTCAAAGATTGTTAATATCGTCTTATTTGGAGGCTACCTTCAAAGAATCTTGGAATCGGGTTGTTGGAATTTTAGTAAGTTTCATTTTTGGGTTCTTTCTCCAAGTGTAAAAAAAGTTCTCGTTGAAATTTGCGGGCTCGAGGCTGATTCAATCTCAGTTATTCCAAGAGAAGAATTATTCTCTATTTCTAAAGTAAAGAAAGTAAGCTTAGAGAAAAATGTAGACCTCGTATATGCTGGAAGAATATCCAGAGTAAAAAATATTGAGCTTCTCATCTATACAAATTATTACCTACAAGTACTTCTAAAGAAGGATATTAAGTTAAATTTAATAGGCGATTTTGATGAGAACTATCATGACTATTGGGGTTACTTCTCTTCCTCTAAGAATTATGAAGAGGAGCTTAATGAGTTAGTGAACTCCTTGGAGTGGCCGTTTTCAAAACCCGTATTTCTAAGAAAAGTTAATCATGATAAATGGGCTTTAAAAAACTTCACCTCTCCTCATTATATCAGTCTCTCTAGTTATTTGTCGGAGGACTTTGCTGTAAGTGTCGCGCAAGCTCAAGAGAAGGGATGGCCTTGTATTTTATCTAACTGGGGAGCTCATCAAGATGTTAAAGGTGCAACTCTCGTTTCAGTCAATAATATACTTCCCTACTTAAAGAGAAATATATTTATCAAAGCTTACGGTGAAAATATCGCAAAAGAAATCATTTCTTCTAAGACAATATGTTTAGGCAATGATCTTGAAACATTTAACCGATTAGTTGTAACACCCAAAGAGATGGATTTAGCTAGAAGTCACTTAGTTAAAAAGTACTCGCGAAATATAATGCTTATTCTAAGAGGAGCTGGAGAGCGCTTTGCTCAGCAGTCAATCGGAGAATCTTTTTATGAAGATCTTACGAAGAGACTTGGTGGATATAGCTTGAGAAATTCGATACTTATTGTTAAAGATGGAGTAAATGAAGTAGGCTTCTTAGAGAATAAGGCTACAAACGACCTATCTTCTATCTCAGAAATTTCTAAATACGAAATATTAACTGCCTCTGAGGTTGTTAAAAAGAGAAACTTAATTAAAGTGATGCAAGCTGAATCTATAGCTTTTTCATTTCCAAAAGAAGATGGTGTAGAGTTATTTCAATTTGTAAGCTCTTTAGTGGAAGGAGAAGATAAGATATTTTTCTTAAAGGATGAGCATGTTTAAACTCTCTAGAGGAATGTTCTCAGTTGTAGAGATAGAAATAAATAGCCATTGTAATATGGCCTGCTCATACTGTCCTAATTCGGAGCATGAGAGGTTGGAAAAAGGTGAGATGAGTACTGAAACCTTTATTCGAATTATGCAGCAGTTGAAGGAGATAGAGTTTAAGGGAAGAGTATCTTATCATTTCTATAATGAACCTCTTTTATGTAAGAAACTAGATGAATTCGTTGTTTTAACAAAAGAGTTTCTACCTAGTTGTATTATAGATATTTATTCTAATGGAACTTTACTTACGAAGAAAAGACTTGAGAAATTATTCGAGCTCGGTGTTGATAAATTTACGATTACAGAGCATGAAGGAACTAAACCAGGTTATATCTTTAAGAAAGTCTATAAAGATCTAGATGAAGCTCAAAAAAAGAAAGTACATTTTCAAGGTCATGAAAAATTAGATCTAAGTAATAGAGGTGGTCTCTTAGAACACTTGAGTACTCAAGATATTTCTTCGGTACCTTGCTATATACCTTTGTATTTAGTTGTAATTACTTTAAACGGAAATGTATTGCCTTGCTATGATGACTTTTATCAGAATCATTCAATGGGCAATATTCACGATCAGCATATTGAAGAAATATGGAATAGTGAAAAATATAATAATTTCAGAAAGTTACTTAGAGAAAAGAATGGAAGAAAATCTAATCCAGTATGCGAAAAGTGTACTTGTGTGAGGTGGTAACTTTGAATAAATATAAATTAGAGCAAAAGTTAGAGGCAGATATTATAAAAGAAAAGCTCAAGAAAATGGGGCTGCCTGAAAACTTTTGTCCTGTTCCTTTTTCTACAATTATAGCTGAGCCAGATGGAAGAATAGGCTCATGTAGATTAAAAGGTGCAGAATTCGAAATTGGTAATATCTTAAAAGATGGAGATATTATGGAAGTTTGGAATTCTGACTTTATAAAGCAGTGGAGAAATGAGTTTCTAACTGGAAATGTAAAGATTTGTGAGCGTGAAATCCGTCATAGGGGCTGTAATCTTTGTAGCGACAATAATATTTTGTTAGATGATATCGACTTGAATGTTGAGCAAAGTAAAATTCTTAAGTTTACTGCGAATTTCAATGGGCAATGTAATCTAGAGTGTAAAATGTGTCATATATGGCAGAAGCCTAATGGACTTTATGATGAAATTGATTTTTGGAATAGAGCGGAGAAAGAAATATTTCCATATGTATTAGAAATGGACCTCCTCTCTGGAGAACCATTTATACAAAAAGATACTTTTAAATTAATTGATATGGTTTCGCCTATTAATCCTGACTGTAAGTGGGTATTCACAACTAACGCTCATTATAAATTTGGTCAAAGACTTGAGTCCTACTTAGATAAAATCCAAATTAAAAGTATTATGATTAGTATTGATAGCTTTGACGATGAAACATTTTCTGAAATTAGAAAAAAAGGGAAGCTGTCGACAGTTCTTGAGACGGCTCAAAAATTTAAGGAGTATAGGGACTCTAGAGAGGAAAAAGGTTTAAATGATTTTCCAATCTTATTAGGCTTTTTAGTTCAAAAAGATAATTGGAAAGAGGTCGGTGATGCTCTTGAATATTGTAGGAAAATGAATTTTAGACCACATATACAATATGCTTACGAACCAATTGAGTGTTCACTAGTTGATTTTCCTGATGATAAGCACAAGGAAATTTTAGATTGGTACTTAGAAAATCTTACTTGGGAGCAAATAGAGATGGGAATAAGAGCTCTAACTCCAAGCTTTGATAAATTGAATGGCATTGATAAAGTCTCCTATTTGTTAAAATTCCAAGAGAAGAAGAATGAACATTCAAAATAATGAAATTGACCTAGGGATGGCCAAGAAGCTGCTGTCTTCTAAGGGGGAGTTCGAAATTAATATTCTTTCAAATTCCATGTCTCCTCTCTTTAAAAAGGGTGATCGCCTAAAAATCATAGAAGTTAAAGAAGATTTAAAAAGATATGATATAATTGTTTTCTTAAGAGACGGTAAGTTTGTAGTTCACTATATTTGGAGAATAAATGGTGTGAGCAAAAAGAGTTTTATCACTCGCTCACTAGAGAATCCTCACGAGGATGAGTTACCAGTTCAAAAAAGCGAAGTTCTCGGAATACTGAAAGACGTACAACTTTCTATGTCAAAGAAAATATATTTGAGTTTACGTTATGGAATCTAAATTATCGATAAAGGAATACTCTAGACAGGTACTTGCCTTAACATCGGCCAATATGAAGGCACGTTATAGAAAGACTATTGCTGGCTTTCTATGGGTGATTTTAAATCCTATTATCATGTATAGCGTACAGTCATTCGTTTTTAAGAAGATTTTAAAATTAGAGGTTCCAGACTACTCTCTCTTTCTATTGTGCGGACTACTTCCGTGGATATTTATTACAATGAATATCGAAATGATCACACCTATTTTAGAAGGATCAAGAGAACTTTTAAAGAGCTTTAGTTTGAAGCCCTCTGTCCTAGTTCTTTCTCAAGTCATTGATAACTTTATTAATTTCCTTGTGGCCTTTACAGTGATTTTGTTACCCTTTTGGTTTCTTTCTGATCTTTCTTTAACGGGAATATTCTTCATTCCTATAATTCTTTTATCTCTTGTTATTGGTGTATTTAGTATGTGTTTTATTTTATCAGTTATGCAGCTATTCTTTAGAGATATTAGGTTTATAGTCTCCTTCGTTACAAGTGTTCTCTTCTTTTTAACGCCTATTTTTTATCCAATAGAGTTTATACCAACTGAATATAGAATTTTTGTAGAATTGAATCCTATTTATAGCTTTATAGAACCATTTCGTTTTGCAATTTATGACTTTTCAATGGATATTTTACTTCAAAAGATACTTAAGAGTATTTTCTTTAGTATGTTATTTTCTATTTCTGCTTTCATGATTTGGAAGAGAAAGAGGGGGGAGTTTTATGTTAAACTCTGATGAGATTTTAGAGGTCTCTGGTCTAAATATGACATATGATACTCAGTCTTTTCATAACTCTTCGCTAAGAGAAGTATTCATCAAAAGGCTTACGCTTCAATCTACAACAAAGAATACAATTCATGTGCTAAGAGGATTAGATTTTAAAGTCCATAAGGGTGATATCATAGGGATTCTAGGTGTCAATGGAACTGGAAAGACTACATTGTGCAGAATTATTTCTGGAATACTGGAACCTTCTAGTGGAGAGGTAAAGTTAAAGGGTGAATGTCGCTCTATTTTCAATACCACAGTCGGAGTCCTTCCTGAGCTTACGGGAAGAGAGAATGCTTCCTTATTGGTTAAGTTTATTTATCCAAAAGTTTCAGTCAAAGAACAAAGAGAGATTTTAGAAGATGCTCTTGAATTTAGTGAATTAGGCGAGTTCTTGGATACACCATTTCAAAAATACTCAAAAGGAATGCAGGCAAGACTTTGCTTGTCTGTAATTTCAGCGAGGCCAAGTGATCTCATTATATTAGATGAAGTATTTGATGGAGCTGATTTATTCTTTCAAGAAAAAATTAGAAAGAGAATAACTGAAGTTATAAAGTCTTCAGGAGCCACGATACTAGTTTCACATACTCTGGATCAAATAAGAGACGTTTGTAATAAAGTGATGCTGTTAGATAAAGGGAAGATTCAGTTCTTTGGTGATGTTGAAAAAGGAATTAAAGCCTATCGTTTTCTAGATACTGGAGTAGCGAGTTTTCGTGGAGAGCTCTAAGTTCATTTAGCTTATTATATACAGATGAGTTTTGTAGAGCTTCATTTGTATCCATTACTTGTCTTATATTTTCTAGGTGCGTATGTAGTGTTGCTTTATGTAAATTATGTAAATACTGTGAGAAGAGTCCCCAGATTTCCCAATTGAGCTGAGCTTCAAGTAGTGAGAGTTCGTGTTTTGTGAAGCTTTTAATTAATTCAATATCGTGAAAGAAGCTCTCACACGTTAATGAACTTCCTATCCAGCGAAATGGATAGAGCAGTATATACTCTTTTATATTCTTACATTCTCTATAGAAGTTATCACAACTAGTTTTTTGAGTTCTATTCTCTTGGTAATAGTGGTTGAGGAAGTTTGATGCATCAATACCTATTTCACTACATTGTGAATTAAGTAATTGAATAAGACTTTCGAAATCTATTTCTGAACTTAATCCTAGGTCTGTTAGATGTTTTTCCCATTTCTTCTTTCTATATAATGGGTTGTTTTTTAAATTCTCTTGATCTGATTCTATTAATTTGCACAAGAAAACAATTTTTTCATAAATATTTTCTTCTTTTGAAATGCCATAGTCTTTACATAGACGGGGATCTCTTTCAAGTTCATACTTATTTGCTATAGGGATAAAGTCTTGAACTTCCTTGGCCGGATACATATTGATTTCACCAAGAAATGGAAAGATTATCTTTAAATGATTATATTTTCTTATAACTTTCTCTTCTAATCCACCTTTACTAACAATTATAGTTAGGTCTAAATCACTTAGGGCAGCGACAATACGTTTAGATACATAACTATTTCTTGGCCACAATTCTACTTGATTATTTTTTAAATAAGTCTTTGTTACTATCCAACATAATGAGTATGGAAGTTCTTGTAATGGATAGGGAAGTTTAGAGAGAATTTTATAAAGTCTTGTCATCAATATAGTCTTTAATTATATTTTCAAACTCAGGAGTACATAGGTTAATCTCTTCAAAATCTTGCATTGATCTGTTTAAAAGTTTCTCTCCAGAGAGAAGTAACTCTTCTGAGTTTTTAATAAATGACCAAAGCTTATTCGATTCTTTGTTTAAAGTTGCCACTTCAAATTTTAAAAAATGATACCGAGATATTCTCTTGCAATTGTCTTTGAAATCATCTTCTTGGTAGCGGTTATTCAAAGGGTGAGCCCCTTGAGATAATAGAAGGTGAGTAACAAAACTATCTGAGAAGTTTAAATTGTTTCTATGTGTTTCAAAGAAATATGAATTTGAATAGTCTATGTCTTTTGCAGAGAACCAATTTTTAATAGTGAGTTCACTACCAAATATTTCAAAAAGGGTTCTGTAAAAATCTGCATTATGAAGATTATAGTCCATTCTAAATTCTTCACCTAGCTTGATATTATCAAATACAATTGCGGAGACAGGAAGAGTGAACTTATTCTTTAAATCTGAAAGTTTTTCCTTTAGCTCTTTTAGACAATAGAGGTTTTCACTAATTGAAGATACTAGGACAATATTTTCTTTATGAGCCTTTTCATTTCTTTTAAATCTCTTTGTAGAATATGTAATGCAATGATCGATCCAAGCTTCTGGTATAACTGATTCAGCTTCTTTTGGAATTGCAAGTGTTGAAATTATATTCTTTGGAGTAGGATGCCTGTAAAAGAAATGAGCAATTGATGTAATACCATCCCTCACAAATATGAGCGGAAACATATTGAGCCACTCAAGTTTTTTAATCGTAACTAAGAAGAGGGGAGCACCTATTGGATTATGATACTCTTGAGTATGAGGTTGGCTATAGTGAGTGTATTGCTTATCTAAATAATCAGGCTCAAGCCACTTCTTCTTATTATTAATTAACTCTGTATATTCTTGGTAATCTCTATGAATGAGTTCAATTCTATTTTTCATTTATTTCCTCTTCATAGTATGGCCAGTAGACATCTTTATAAAGTGAATTATATTCACCATTACTGGCCTTTAAAAAGGGAGTATCTGGAGAATAAATATGTGAGCTTGAAAGAGCCTTAAAGCGCTCAGTGAAAGAAAGGTTTTTTCCTAAAGTAAAGTCCTTCTCAGCGATTTCACTAAGAGATTCGGTTACAGAGCTAATGCCTAAGGTACTTTGAGCAGTCGTGGATAAATCAAAGCGTTGTTTTGAGCTAAGCTTAGATGAAGCCAGGAACGTCATCTTCTTTATAATATCACTCTTATTAGGCAGATTTTTATGATTTTGTATATCAACAGGACTTAAATAGACCGAGCTTGGGCAATATAGTTTAAAGCTCGTATATCCTGCCCAGTTTGTAAGTAAGCACGGAAGACCTGAGCAAAGGGCTTCGGCTGGAGACATTCCATAGTCTTCGTCATTATGGGTACTAATGCTTATAAAGGCATCTGAACTTTGGTAGTAGTTGACTAAATCATCGTGATTCAAGTTTCCAATAATTTGAATATTTGGATTATTAAGTCTTTCAACTAAACTCTCAACTGTGAGCCCATATGCACCACTTTTCATTTTCTTGCCAAGAAATGGGATTCCTAGATCATCATATGGCCCAGATATAATTAATTCAGTATTTGAATTTATATTGAGATTAAAGTGATTAAAGAGAGTAATTAATTCAATTATATTTTTCTGATCAGAAAGTCGTCCAGTATATAAAAATCTGAATTTCTCATTAGAGATTTCTTTTTCTTTGTAATTAAATATGTTGGTATCGACAGGAAATGGAACAGTAAAAAGATTTTCCTCTAAACCATCAACCAAATTCTTCAAAAGATTGGTTTGTTTATGAGAGGCACAAATGAACTTATTATTTGTTTGTTTGAGAATATCTTCTAAACCGATCCAATGAGAACTTTGCAAAGTAAAATCACCGAAAATATGAAATGTGAAGTTAAGCTCAACCTTACTAAGATAAAATAAAGACTTTATCAATTGATGTGGATGAGGAGTGTGATCTATAAAAATAATATTAGCTGGATTGTGAGAGAGTATTTCCTCTGCTTTTTTATAATAGTCATATTTATTAAAATCACTCTCTATATCGATAATAATAATATCTTTTATAAATGATTTGTAACTAGCCTCAAGGTTTGAGGTAATGCTTTGACAGCTTATCCAGTCGGACTCATTTTTTCGTCTAATTAATACTACTTTGCTCATAAACTAAGTATAATATATAATGATGTCACATAAAAGTATCAAAAAAGTACTACCTAATGGAGTGAATATGAGACGAGCCCTTCTTCTTTTGTCGATGGTATTTCTTTATGCCTGTAATAAGACTGAGGATTACAATCCGTATCTAAAAGACGATAAGAAAGGTGTAGCTAGACCTATTTATAGCTATAAAAATGTCTCTATTTACGAAAAAGATATGCCCCTAGATTTAAGAATCGCAGAATATAGAGCGGAGGTTATGAAATATAATGAACTCGTCAACTCTATACACTCGTATTATGTGAGAAAAGATTTGATGAAAGATAGGGGAATGAGTGACTTTTATGGGCGAGAGGGAATCGTCGCTGAGATTACAGATATTTTAAAGGAGGATTTCGATGAGAAGTCGACCAAAAAGTATTACGAGAAGAATAAAGACAAATTCAATAATCTCGACCCTAAAAATGACCCCGATTGGTTAAATAAGGTAAAGTATTTTCAATTAGTGGATCATATAACTGTTAATTATATGAGAAAATTGAAGGAGCTTTCAGATAGGGGCGAGTTAATAGTAAATCTCCTTCCACCTGATGTGAGAAAGACTGGAATAGATTTTAGTAAGTATCCACAGGTGGGATCAAAAGATGGAAAGTATCAACTCTTTGGAGTAACAAATTACTTTTGTCCAGATTGCAGAAAAGCTAATGCCGAGCTTACAGATTTATTCAAGATATATGGAAAAGAGCTAAATTATGTTCATATTGGGCATACATTCAATGTAAACGATGTTGGGATGGATTCAATTATCGCAGGAAATTGTGTGCATAAAGTAGACTCTAGCCTTTATTGGAAGTTTCAAGATGAAATGTTCACAAACCCAGCTTATAGTGACATAAGAATATTTGATAATGTTAAGCTTAGAAAAAGCCTTGAGAAGTCCATTGCAAAAATCGGTTTAGATAAGAAGAAGTTCTTCGAATGTATGCTAGATAAAGATATACGTTATAGTGCCAGCGATTCTTTGAAGTTCTTTCAAAAACTGAACGTTTCCAGAGCACCAGTATTTTTCCTAAACGGAAGAGAGTTGAATTATCTTGATTTAAAAAGTCTTAAGTCAGCTTTTGAATTAATGAGAAAGAAGCTTGAGTCTCAAGAGAAGTAATCACACTTGGTGATTCCATCGTAAATAGAAGTTAGATTTAGATTTGGAAGACTTTTGTTGAGCATCTTCGTTTCAAAAATTAAGTTAAACGATTGAGGGCCTGAGCTCTCTAATTTGAAGTTAAAGTCTGAATTCCTTCTCTGTATATACTTACAGATATTTGCGACAGAAGTAGATTCTCCAGTAGCAATATTTAGTAGGTGAGAGCGGTTCTTCTTTAGTAATTCATCAATAATAATAGAGATATCATCACAGAATATAAAATCCCGTAGATCTTCTCCATTATTTTGTATTTTAAGTATTTCATTACGACTAATACTTCTTCTTATGGCACCAAAAAGTCCAAACATAGATTCCTGACTATAGACTCCTGGTAGACGTAAAATGTTGACATTGACATTGGTGTTTTTAAAAAAGTCTTTAATGGATTCTTCGGCCAGTACTTTTCCTTCGGCGTAGTAGTTGTGTGGATTGAGTGGAGTCTCTTCTGAAATCTTTTCATTAACTTGATTTCCATAGACTTCAACAGAGCTAAGAAAAGTGAAACTCTTTGGCCTATCTAATGAAAGAATAGTGTTTTGAATCATTTTTAGGTTTCTTTTTTGACTCTCTCTTGTGTCTTCTTTTGATCTAGGTATTCCTGCACTAAAGATAATATCCTTATTTTGATGGTGAATTTTGAATTCATTTTCTAGGTTGTAATCACTTCGACTTAACCAGCAATCATCTTCTTTAGTCGTTGATAATTCAGAAATTCGCTTCCCAATAAGGCCTTTGGAGCCAAAAATAACTTTACTCATATTGACTCTTCACTTGATTTAAAAAGAGTTTTGATTCTTCTATGTCATCTTCCCTCGGTGCCCAATCTACATAGTGAACCATTAGGTCTTTTTCAAAAGGACCCGAAATTGTTTCGTGATAAATTACAATTTCACTAAGAGCAATTGGCATATGTATCGTTCCATTATTCATTCTTAGAATAAGGTTCTCTCTAGAGTTTAATCTAACTGAGTCAATAACCTTTCCTTTGTCATTAAATATTAGAACGAGAAGTTCTCCTTCAATTATATGGTATGACTCTGAAGATGCTTGCGGGTGAGAGTGCGGTCTACAGTATGAGTCTTCCATCATTGCTATAACCATCTCTTGAATGGAGTCTTGGTGGGCTTGATGAAGACAATAGCGATACCTCTTCGTCGGAGATTTAGTTACTTCTTCTTTTAAGGTGTTAATATCCTCAACAGATAGAGAGACAAAGTCTCCTCTTTTGAAAATCGCTTGGCTCATCGTGACTCCCACTTAGTTACTGTAATTATAAGCGAGTTTACATAGATTTAAAATAATGTAAAATACTTCAATGGATCTAAAGAATAAGTTTTGTGCAAAGCCTTTTGAGTTTCTTGAGATAGGGTATCCTCAGGAAAGGGGAGTTTTGTGTCATGCTTGTTGTCCTAATCAATTACCAAAAGAGATTGGTAATCTAAAAAACGATACACTTTTAGAAACATGGAATTCACAGTCTATTCAAGACATTCGCCGCTCCATTCATGAGGGTACATTTGAGTATTGTGTAAAAGAGCAGTGTCCGATTATTCAAGCAGGGGAGCTTCCTGATAAATATACGGTCAGTGATAAATACTTAAAGAAGATTATTCAAGATCAGCAAGTTGTTTTAGATAGAAGCCCGAAGATTATAAATCTATCTTATGATCAGACTTGTAATTTATCTTGTCCAAGTTGTCGCGTTGATTATATTTCTCATAATGGTCAAGACGCTCAAGAGCTATTTAGTAAAATCGGGGATGAGATTGTCGAAGTAAGTGGAACACATACAGAAAGACTTCTTTTTTGCTCTTCAGGAGACCCTTTTGCGAGTCAACACTTTAAAAATCTTTTAAAGAATTTAAACTTTTCTAAGAATCCAAACTTAAAGATTCAAATTGTGACGAATGGGCTACTCTTTAGTGAAAGAGTTTGGAGCGAACTCTCTAATATTCACGGAAGAATTGAAGGCTTCTGTGTCTCAATTGATGCTGCAAGTTCTGCTACTTATGAAATTGTTCGTAGGGGAGGTGACTGGGATCGATTGCTTAGGAATTTAGAGTTTATTAAGAAGCTTCGAAAAAGTGGTCAAATACCCTATGTAAAATATGATTTTGTTGTTCAAGATCATAACTTTAGAGAGATGCCACAATTTGTCGATCTTGGAAAAAGGTTTGAGGCAGACTTTGTTTTCTTTCAGAGAATTATTAACTGGGGAACATTTTCAAATGAAGAGTTTTTAAAGAGAGCTGTTTATTTAAGTGAACACCCTTTGTATGATGAATTTGTAGAGGTGTGTAAAGATAAGAGAATGAGGGATACCATTGTAGATGGAGGAAACTTAAGCTCTTTTATAGGAAGACCCAAGAGAAGATTTAGATTATTTAATGCAATAAAGCACTCTCTTCAAAAGAGAGTGCCATTTCTAAGATTTTAATAGTGTCTTGCTTCGTTAATACAAATAACGTGACCATTTTGCCAACTGACTACTTTCTGCGTGTTCCCACAAACATTTGATTTAACTTTTGTGATACAAGATGCACCTGATGTACCGTTTATACAGAATCTTGCAGCTCTAGCATATCCATTCGTTTGTAAGTAATTAGTCGCAAAGACATAGTTACTCGAATGGACTCTACCAGTTGCTGTTACATTTCCACCAACATTTAAATAAGAACCAATCTGTGCATATGTACCAGTTACAAGATACGTATCTGCACGTACATAACTTCCCGCTCTTATATAGCCAGTCGCTCTCATGTAATTGTCGGAGATAACAGCATTGTTAGCATAGACGTTTGTACACTGCCCATCAATACTACAGTCTCTGGCGTTATTGTTGAATTCGCATCTCTTTGTTCCAGATTTCCACGAGCCTGCTACATAGTTTTGATTATTATTTTTCACATAGAAGTTCTCACAAGCATCTTTTTGGATCGCGACAATACCAGACTTTGTATCCTTAACCGCATTGCTCAGAATATCTTCAGCGATTTGTGCTGCTGATGATCCTGTTGGTGCGAGTGTTCTTGCGATTCTCTCTTTCACCCATTCAATAGTGGTAAGGGCATTGATATTATCTTCTAGTGGATCGAGACCGTATGAGTAGGCTATTCCTTGAATATGAGCAGTCCCTGCGTCTGTCTGAGTCTGAGTCGCTCCTACATTCAGTGCCCCTGAAATTCTTATATGTCCAGCTCCTGCACTAGGATTAACTGCTTGGCTTCCAAGGTGTAGAGAGCCCGCACCGTAGTATGAGTTTTGCGCATAAACTGAACCATCATCTGGGTCGGCAGAGTATGGATTTGATCCACTTGCACCAACAGAAATACCTCCAGTAACAGCAAGGTCATCATCAGACATAGCTGCACCTGCTGCTAGTGAACCAATTTTAGCACCACCGGAAATCATGGCGTGTCCATCGTCTGGACTTTGGTTAGCGGTACCTAGAGAGAGGCCACCACTTGTTTTCATATGAGGTCCAGTAAGCGCAGTTCCCGAAGTTGTACCAAGTGCGATACCACCATTTGAGTAAATATGACCTGAATTATCAGCAGGGTCCGTAGTTGCTGTACCGAGAACGAGCCCACCATCGGCGTAAATATTTCCGTGATCACCCGCTGTTCCAGAAGCCTTGGAGCCTACTCTAATATGAGACTGAGTCCAAAGCTCACCTTGGTTATCTCCTCCATCATCAGGTTCGACATTAAAACTTGGAGAACCAATAATACCTACACCTGAAGCCCATAAGTTACCACCAACTGATTCTGCTGCGCCGGTGTTATTAAGAGGTCCAACATAGACGTGTCCTTCTGTTGCAATGGCCGTTGATCTTGGACCACCTGGTGATACAGCATTTGTTGGGATACTTGGAATAAAAGAAGCGTCGTATCCAGCTTCACCGTCATTACTAGAATTATCACTTCTAATTCTAAGAGCTCTACATGAACCATCTATGTCATGGTAATTACCACCAAAGTTCTCACAGGCTGCTTGAATAGTATCTGTTAAGTTTGTAAAACAATTTGTAACATCACCTTCTGCTAGCGATCCGGCAGGGTCAGTGATTCTTGATACAGCTGTCATATTATTCATTGGAGCAACTTGATCAGCAGATACACTACTTAAGCTTATTCTTATAAATTTAGTCACAATAGGTGAGCCAAACGAACCTGAGAGTTTTGCAGCAGCTTCAGGGTCACTAGCTCTAAGAGCATTATAGTAGACTTGTAGGTCTGTTGATGGGTCACTTGTAAAGACATTAATTAATCCACCAGAGATAAATGTTATAAAGAGTGAAGTGTTTCCACCTGAGTCTGTACCGAGCCACATTCTTCTTATAAGAATTCTGCCTTTATCGTTACCAATCATACATCCATATTCTCTTAGTTCATCAGCACTCATTCCCCCTGTGTAGTCTTCATTACACATTCTGGCGACTGTAATATCATCTGCCAAATTAAGACCTAAAATATTGCCTTCATCTGCAGGAACCGTAAAGAAACTTTTATTTGGATTTATAATTCTATCTACAAGAACATCCTGAGAATAAGTATTTATATTTGCAGCTGCAATGTCGTCAATTTTATAAAAACCGGTGTTACCACTGTCTATGTATTTATTGACAACTAAACTGTAGTTACAGGTATTAGTATCTTGAAGAGAGACTTCAATATTATTCAGGATTGATCTAATCTCCGCGTTTTGCTCAAACTCTTTCTGTCCTCTATTCATATTGGACATCAATTGCATAACGCCTAGAGAGATAACAGCAAGCATACCTGTTGCCACCATAATCTCTGCGAGAGTAAAACCTTTTGAATTTAAAAATCTAAAATTCTTTTTCATAATCTTTCGCCACCGGTAGATTAGCCTGTATAATAAATATCTATGTGTTACATTATATGGACTAACTAAATTTTTAATACTTAAGGAAAAAAAATCCTTCTAATTATTTAAAATTACTGATTAGTTAGTTTCATAAACAATATCGGCATATTTTGAATATGCCTTAAATTTAAGGCATCTAGAGGGTTAAAGAATTGGAATCATTGAAGGACAGAAAAAAGCGTATTGACTCAATAAATGAGGTGTCTGAAAGCTTTTGTCTTGCAAAGTGGCTTCAAGTGACTATTGATCTCGTTCACGGAACGAACCATAGTTGCCACCATCCTCGAAGACATTTAATCCCCTTAGAAGAACTTGAGCAAAATCCTTCGGCTCTACACAATACGAAATTTAAGAAAGAGAAGCGAAAAGAAATGCTTGAAGGTCGCAGGCCTTCAGAGTGTGAATATTGTTGGCAAATTGAAGATAGCTCTGGCCCAGAGAAATCAGATCGACTGATTAAATCTCTAGACCATTGGGCTTACCCTCACAAAGATAGAATAGCGAACTCTCACTACGAAGATGATGTTGCTCCTACATATGTTGAGGTGATGTTTGATAAGGGGTGCAACTTAGCTTGTGGCTATTGTATTGCAGATGTCTCAAGTCGTATCGAGCAAGAAATAAAAAAGTTTGGCCCTTATGAGGAATTGATTGATCATCGACTGCCTCGTAATGAGAAAATATCTGATGATGAAACTACTAATCCCTACGTCATCGCTTTTTGGAAATGGTTACCAACTATAATCGAAGGACTTCACACTCTGAGAATTACCGGTGGAGAGCCTCTTTTATCTGTGAATACTTTTAAAGTTTTAGATTACTTACTTGAGAATGAATCTAAGGATTTGACCTTGGCAATCAATACAAATCTCTCCGTTAAGGATGTTGTCATTGATAGATTTATAAAGAAGTTAAAGCCAGTTTTACAGAAGGGAAATATTAAGAAATTTGAACTCTTTACTAGTGTAGATGCATATAAGGAACAAGCAGAATACATTAGGGAGGGACTTGATTACGATAAGATGCTCTCAAATATTAGAAAGTTTAAAGAAGAGCTCGGTGTTGATGTCATTATAAATTGTACTTTTGGAGTTTACTCTATTCCAAAATTTAAATTATTTCTTCAAGATATACTCGAACTAAAAAAAGACTATGGTCGAGTTATTTTAGATATATCCTATTTAAATCACCCGCGATACTTAAGGGCCAATATGGTCACTGAAGATTTACATTCTTATATTAAAGAAAGTCTCGAGTTTATGGGGGGGCGAGTATCAGAGTTTGGTGGAAACGAGTTCTCCGAATATGAGCTTGAGAAATTTAAAAGAGTATATCATTGGATTGTCTCAAAAGAGAGAATGGATCAGAAGAACCAGAATAGGGCTGACTTATATACTTTTGTGACTCAGTTTGATAAAAGATACAATAAAGACTTTTTAACAGCATTTCCAGAGTACAAAGATTTTATGTTAAACTGTAAGAAATCTTACTACTTTGTAAAAAAATTAACTATTGGAGAGGACTATGTCTGAGCTTCAAATCAATGAAGGCTTAAAGCTACAAAAATGTGATGACGTTGTTTCTAGAAAGAATGCAAATGATATTATTGTTTTGATGAAAATGGATGATTCATCTTCTTTCTTTAAAATTAATGGAGTGGCCGCTGAGGTGTGGGATCTTTTGAGCGATGGGAAGAGCGTAAAAGAGGTTCTTGACCAATTAGAAGGCGAATATAATGTCACTAGAGAAGTTCTCTTGGGTGATGTGAGTAAGCTTATTACTCAATTAGTTGATAAGAATTTAGCTGTAACTGCTTAAAAATACGATAACTTATATAAAAACTCTTGATTTTTACCCGTTGTGAGGGCAAAGAGTTATGTTATACTTTAGAAAATAACTTAAATATGATGAGGTTATATGAGCACTGATAACGATAAGAAAAAAGAATACGATTTTGGAGAGCTTAAGGAGTTCAACCTTCAAGAAATTGAAGAAGAAGTTCTCAATGAAAGTATTTATATTGATGTTTTCGCAGGCTCTGATGTTAGATTCAAAGAGAATATCAATCCTCTTAGTGACGCAATGAAGGGAATCGCATCGTTAAATGCATATACTTATAATTATAAGACAGAAGAATTTCCTGAAAATAAATTCTCGCAAAGAGAGCAGATTGGTGTAATGGCCCAAGAGTTGGAGAGTGTATTTCCACAAGCCGTTGCTGAAGACGAGAAGGGAATGAAGTACGTGAATTACTCAATGCTAACTCCAATTCTCCTAGAAGCTGTAAAAGAACTGAATAAGAAGGTTGAAGACCAGCAAGCTCAGATTGAAGTTTTACTGAAGAAGGTAAAATAAGCTTGAGTGAAAAATTTATTAAGTCATAAATTCTTAAAATTTTTTCTAATAACATTTACTATCTGTATGGCCGTCTATTCTCAGGCCATACATTTTTCTTACTTCATTTTAGATGATGCTTTTCATATCTATGAGAACGATCATATTCAATTAAACTTATCAAATATTCTATGGTTTTGGACAAATTCAAAAACACCACTGGCCTATAATATCTGGCAAGTGATAGGTGCAGTTGGTGGTGTTCATAATACAGAGCTCTTTAGAATAGCAAATATTGTATTTCACTCTATTAATAGTATTCTGGTCTATTTCATAATCTCTCAACTCTCTTCTGAGCGTGAGAGAAGTTGTAAGGCGGGAATTATTACTGCGATGATTTTTGCATTTCACCCGATTCAAGTAGAGAGTGTCGTTTGGATATCATCTCTAAGGGGCTTACTCGCGGGATTCTTTGTACTACTCGGTATTTGGACTTCTATTAATATAAAGTTTGATTATAAGAAGTCTGTCGCCATACTTATTCTCTTTATTTTAGGGCTACTTTCAAAGCCCACTATTTTTCTTCTGCCAATAATTGTCATGGGAATCGATTATTACCATCACAAGAAAAATTTTAAAGAGGTTTTAAAAGAGAATGGCTTCTTAATTCTCTGCCTAATCATCGGTGTTATTTACTTCTATAATGACCTTATTATCAAAATGACTGGTGGTGGAATTGGAAGCTATTTAAAGTTAATAACCTTTAATTCTATCTTCTATTTTAAAAGAATATTCTTTCTTTCAGACTTTGGTTATGAAATGTCAGGCTTAAAAGATGTATACAATTTTAAGTTATCAATTTGGGATTACCTTATTGGAATAGGAACTTTAACAACTCTTTGTTTAAGTTTTATTTTTAGAAAGAGATTTTCAAAACAGCTTGGAATCGCACTAGTTATTTTTCTTTCATTCTATGTACCTATTTCTGGGGTTCTTAATTTCCACTACCAAATTGTATCAGTGGTGGCCGAGAGATACTTCTACTTGCCATTAATTGGTCTTGGTTGGCTTATTGAAATACTCATCCACAAATTTAAACCTTCTATAAGGGGTTATATATCTACTTTAATGGCAGTTACTTTAATTTTGGCTAGCTTTTCTCAGGTCGGTAAGTGGGACTCGTTTTCTGTTTTTAATCATAATGGTTCTGAGAGCTCATTCTTCTACAATATTCTCTTAGGTAAACAACAAGTTAAAGAGGGAAGACTTGAAGGGGCCGAGAAGAGTTTCTTAAGGGCAAAGAAGAATGACCCTAGTTTTATTGGTAGTAATGTTGGACTTATGTCTGTCTATTTAAGACAGGGGAGTCTTGAGAAAGCGGAACTGTTAAAAGAGGAGATTGGAGAGTTACTTTTTGAAGATTGGACGCTCCTCTCTGACTATATTTCAATTTTGGTGGAAAATAGAATTTTCAGCAAAGCAAATTCTTTAATGAGTACAAACTTTAGCCGCTACCTCTATAGTAGACAATTTATAGTTATATATAGAGACCTTCTTGAGTCAGAGAGACGCTTTATTTTACAAGTACTAAAATCAAGTGTTTCCAAAAACCCTGAGTTAGAAGAAAGAAATAGAGTAAGAATTTTAGAGATAGATACTAAGATTAAAGAATTAGAAGAACTCTACTAATGAAAGTGGGATATTTAAATGGAAAGAGTGAGATTATTCTTTTTAAAAAACAGAGAACTCTTTTCAAATGAAAAGGTAACAACTCTATTTTTTATTATTCTATCTAGTGCATTATTTATCTTCCCAAGAATTAAAATAATTACCGAATATACCCTTGATGGTGATGAGCTACTCAGTTGGTTACTTATAGAGAAAAGTTTCACTGGTATGTGGGCTGAAGTGTATCGCGCAGTTATGCAGCCACTATATTATACAATTCTTAAACTGTGGATGTTTATATCACCAGAAAATAATGACTACTGGATAAGGGTTCCTAGTATTATTCTAAGTTGTTTGGCCAGTATTCTTGTGGCGCTACAAGTTCGAAAAGTAAGTGATTGGCTCATTGCTACTATTATTTTCATTCTCTTTAGTAATTTGGATTGGGTAGTCATGACTTCGACTATGTCTCGTTCATACCCATTACTTCTTTTTCTAAGCTCGATTCATGTTTACTTTTTTAAAAAAGTTATAGCAGGTACTTCATCGAGTAGAGATTACAATGCCTTTACTTTTCTCTCAATAGCAATTCTCTTTACTCACAATACTTCAATTTTCTATATTTCGTCATGTTTCTTATTGTTGATATTTAGTGGACACTGGAAGAAGTTATTAGAGAAGAAAATCAATATACTTTTCTTGGTATCTCTTCTTGTCTATCTCGTCGTAATATATTTTCAATTTATAAATTATAGATCAAAGGTCTCTTGGATAGGAAAGAGCTCTTGGGACTTCACTTATTTAGACCCAATCTTAATAACTTATTTGATAAGCCTAATTTTTGTCTTTTTTAAGTATAAAACTACAAACAGAAAGCTGATTGTATTTTCAAGTGTTCCCTTGGTCGGCTATTTCCTCTATCTCTTTGTTGATACATTTTTGATGTCGATTTTTGTTCAAAGATATTTTGTCGTTTTCTATCCGTTGATGACACTCGTAATTGCTGAGTTTATAAGAAGCTTAATGAATGTTAATGTTGGGAAAGTGATTATTCTCTTAATTGTATCAGTTCAATTTGGTTCCTATCGCATTACTCCTTATAGAGACTTTTATGAATATAAAATAGACTATAAGCACTTCTTTAAAAACCTTAAAGATAGAGAGGTTATTAATAATCGTACTAGTGTTCAGTGTGTCGTTATTGATTCGTATGAAGCAGTCTTGAGCCCATATTCTAAAATGTATTTAGGACGTGATGTATGTAATTATATATCTAACGAGGCAAAATTAGATGCTGATATTATTTTAGTTAATGATATCAGTAAGGCGAAGATTTTGATGAGTGATCTAAATTTAGCTGATAACGTAAAGTATAGGCCATTAGTAGTTGAAGATAATATTGTGGCGTTTGAGCGATATGAATAAGAGAGTTATTTTCTCAATTTCAATTTTACTTTTATTCACTTTATATGTGTTGAAGGTGAAGAATATTAGTAGTCAATTGCCTAGTGGATCTTACAGTATAGAGAGGATTTACTGTGCTTCAGATACTGATAACAATAAAACTCTTCTCGAGAGATATGATAAAAATGATGATGTTGAGTTAATTGCGTCTTATTCTTTCGATTTTGATAATGTTGTTTCCAAAAAAATAGAGATTGATTCAAGAAGAGCACTTCTAACTTTGAATACAGTGGATTGCTCATCAAGTGTTTCTCTACCTCTTCTCAGTAATCAAGATGGATTTATTCGATTGGACTTTGGAAAAGAGGTTGCTTATGAAAGAGATAAGCAGTGTGTTTTTTTGAAGACCACTCATGGGAAGCTGAGAAGATTTAATGAAGAGGGAGACTTCTATAGCCGTAGTGAGTTTTTAACTGAGTATTGGCCACTAGAAGGGGATAGAATAGTGAGCGCCTCTATAGTGAATAAAAGTGACACTTATTTTTTAAGCTTTCTAAATGAGAGACGTAAGTATATTTCTTGTGATGTTATTGTGTGGAAGCTAAAGAGAATGTCTCAAGACTTATAAAGTGGGTCTGACTTATAGAGGTAGTGACATCCCTTGCAGGCATCAGGTGCAATATTGTTAATAAAGCTTTTTCTAAGAGAGATCATTTCTTTAGAGTTTATAGAGGAGCATGAACTTTCAATGCTACCCTTGTAGGAAGAGAGTGGGTACTGGCAACATGGTGAAACCTCACCTTTAGCATTGAGGAAGATAGTGTCCCAGAAATCAATACATCTAATCTTTTCATTCTCTTTTGGGGCAGTGTTAAAACCTGACCACCTTAAAATAAAGTGGTCAGAATATTGAGCATTTAAGGACTTCTGAATCGCCCTCAATTCTTTTGATTCAAAGAGCGTCTTTTCATTTGTGACGCCATTTTCTCTTAGATTCTCTATGGTCACCATCTCGGCATTTATATCTTTTGAGAATTCGAGCATATTTTTAAGTTCATCTAGTCGATTATTCGACACAACATAACTTACATTAATAGGTATATAGCTCGATATTTTCTTTATAGAGTCTCTAATCTTTTCAATATCCTCTTTGTAATAACTTAAAGTCATTAGGTTGAGTTTTGAATTCTTGAGCTCTTCAAGGTACTTTCCAACAAGCAGTCCATTAGTGACAATCGTCGTTAAGTACTTTTTGTTATTGGCCAATTTTAAAATAGAGAAGAAGTCTTTATTTAAAAGTGGCTCTCCTCCATAGAGACAGACTCTTCCATAATTAGGTACTGACTTTGAGCGAAGAAGTGTCTTGAAGCCCTCTAGTGTGAGTTCATCCTCTTTATAAGTGGGAGAGTTGAGCTCAGTGACATAGTGACAGAAGGAACAGGTCTTATTGCATCTAGATGTAAGAGAGATAACTAAATTTGGTGGGGGGAGGATTAGCTTTACCATTTTTAGCTTTATCTGAACTCTATTTACTATGAAATATAGAAAGATCATAAAGCTTGTAAAAGGTGTCTTGTAGATACCAACTCTAATAGATAAATGAAAATATCTCCAAAGGTTCTTTAAATTCATTTTGACCTTAGTATTCTTAGTTGCCAGAATATTCTTAGGACTGTGCTAAGAACTCCGCAAATATTTCTTATATTCAGTGATCTCGTCTTTCTACCATCTTCAAATATATCATTAACAGGGACTTCAATATAGCTAAGTTTTAGATTTAAGAGTTGAAGTATTAGTTCACAATCAAAGGCATATGAACTTGTTTTAGGGCTAATTAAATTAAAGTGCTCTTTTTTTAAAAGAATAGAACCATTGTAATACTTAATTCTCTTTGAGAATAAGAAGTTAATAATAGTTGTGAATAATCTTGAGAGAACTCTTCTAATTAAAGGCCTTTCGTGAGTATTGGCTTGGTAGGAGATGATAATGTCTGCCTTTTCGAAGTTGGAGAATATTTTTTTGACTTCAGAAGATTTTGTGTCCTTTTTACCATTGAAAACAATAAGATATTCGCCACTGGCCCTCTTGTAACCTTCATTAATGCTATAGCCTCTTCCCATAGGTTTTGAATGTCTAATGAGTAATGTATTAATTTGGTTGGAGAATCCCTTTGCAACTTCATAAGTGTGATCTGAACTCCCGTCATCAATAATGACATATTCTACATCTTTCCACATAGGGGTGGATTCAATAAGCATGTGGAGAGTTTTAGAGAGATTTTTCTCTTCATTCAAGGCGGGAATAATTATTGATAACTTATGTGGGATTGACTCCAAAATATAGCACTCTCTGTTAAATTCTCTCTATTATAGCAAAGTAAATGCCTAATATTGTATAAAAACTCATAATTTACTAAAATGATTAGGAATGAAGTTATTATTAAATATATATATTCGAGCGTTTATACGCCTTTGCAAATCACCTCCACATTTGAGAGTTGTTTTGAATTACGGGAAGTATTTAATTGCTCGCTATAGAAGAAATATTGAACTTTCATATACTCCTCCAAATATCGTTATTTATACAACAAAGAATTGTAATTTGAATTGTAGTTTCTGTTTTATTGGAGATGACTTAAATCCAAGTAATGCTAAGGAATATGAACTTAGTTATGAAGATTACTTGAAAATAGTGGAGAATAAATTTTTTAAGAACTCTCTTCGGGTTGGTCTTCTTGGAGGCGAGCCTTTTATCGCTAAGGATATTTTTAGAATCCTGGAAGATTTAAGAAAAAGAAGAAAGGTTTCAACTGTAGTAACAAATTCAACTCTCTTAAAAGGTGAGAGGTTAAATAGATTTAAAGAACTTGCTCCTGATATTCTAGGTCTAAGTCTCTATGATACTAATAGAGAGGACGTAAGGCGTGTATATGCAGAAATGAAAGATAAGAGTATTATCTGGATTCAAACGATTATTGAGGCAACGAGTTTAAGTTACGTTTATGATGTTCTTGAATTTTGTATTGCAATTGGGTGTAAGAATATTCGATTCTCAAATTACTATCCTACTTATAATCAATCTATGGAAAAAGTTATTTTTGATGATAACGAAGACTATAAAATTTTAAGAACTAATGTTGAGAAGAAATTTGGTAAAATACTTAATATCGACTGGGCAGCTCCTGTGGCAAGGAAGGTTTCCTCAAAGTCCTGCCTACAGCCCATAAATTATGTTCATCTAGATAATCAAGGTGGAATAGGCGCCTGTTTTATGAGACCTCCAAAGAAAGAAGTTTACGGTAGTATCTTTGAAGACAATGCTTGGAATAATGAAGCAAATATTGGACTTCGAACAGTTATGAATGAACCAAGTGAGAATTGCGATCCTACTTGTAGGTATTGTGAAAATCTCACTGAAGATTTATATAAAATATGATTGCAAGGGGCCAATTTCACATTCAACTCAAAGATTTATTCTGCTCCTTTTTGAACTTATTTACTTCAAAGCTTAATAGTCATAAGAATGTTTTCAAGTTCAGTGATCAACTGAAAAACCATCTGGGTGCAAAAGATGTAAAAGTCTTTTCTTCTTGTCGAATTGCATTCTCTGAGTTTTTAAGGAACCAGAACTTTGAACAAGGATCAGAAGTTCTACTTTGCCCAATTACTATTCCAGATATGGTAAATGCAATTATCATAAATGGGCTCAAGCCTGTTTTCGTAGATATGAATCTATCAAATCACTCTTTTGACATAGAAGACTTAGAAAATAAGATTACAGAAAAAAGTTGTTTGATTCTTAATACTAACTTATCTGGATTAAATAATTTAAATACAAAAATTAATGAACTTGCTGCTGAGAATGAATTAATCTTAGTCGATGATATTTCACAGGCACCAGTAAGAAATTACTTTCAAAGTCGTGGCGCCGCTGACTTTACTTTTATTTCTCTCTCAATAGGTAAAACGATTACAACATTAGTCGGGGGAGCAATTGCAAGTAAAGGTGAATTAATTGAAGGACAGTTTAAAATAATAGGTATTGCAAAGAGAGCATATTTTCTGAGGCAATTACTAGAGAATATAAAAATAGATATTCTAACTTCTCCTCTTTTTTATAAGTACTTTACAAGATTTAGCTTAGCCGTTTTGGCAAAGATTAGCCCTAGTAAATATATGAATATTCATCAAACAAATACCATTACTAAGTTTAATGAAGAAGATATTTTCTTTGATGATATTCCCGTTCTAAGAGAAACTTTCCCTGAAGAACTTTATTTTCCATTTAATGATTGGATGGCAGATCTTGGAATGAGAACTCTGAATAAATGGAAAAATGTAGATGAAAAGAGAAGAAGAAACAGAGATATCTTTATTGAGTATAGTAGTGAGGCCACAAAGAGATGTGTCGCCCAGAACTTCTTAAGAGAAGCCTACTTCCCTACAAGAGTTCCACTCTATATTACAAATGTTGAAAGGTTTTCACTATTTGTAATCTCCAAGGGATTAGATATGGGAAGATATGGACTTAATTTGTGTTCGGAAGAGAAGGTTTTTTCTCACTTTTCAAAAAATCTTCCTAGTGGGCGATTTATAAAAGAAAATTGTCTTTTTCTTAACTTAAGTGAAAAGAATAATGAATATGATTTAGTGACTTCAATAGAGATTTTGAATAAATATTTCGAGGCCTATAGCAATGAAAATACCTAGAGCGTATTACTATATGAACTTCTTTGAACCACTGAAGACTTGTCTTAGACTTGTGAGCCTTCAGCATAAAAGGTTTTCTAAAGTCCAGGAGTTTGAAGAGCGCTATAAAGAAGTTTTTGGGAATAGATATATTTCTCTGGTCTCTCACGCTAGGACAGGATTTTACTTCTGTTTGAAGTCTTTGGGTTTGGAAGAGGGGGATGAGATTCTTATGACCCCAATTAATATTCCAGATATGTTGAATATGGCCCGCATTTGTGGATTAAAAGAATGTTTAGTTGACTTGAAAAAGGAGACCTATTCTATTGATCTGGCAGATGCACAAAAGAAGTTATCGCCCAAGACAAGGATTCTCTTTCTCACTCATTTAAATGGAATTGTTCCCAATATGGATGATATTGTACACTTTTGTAAAGAGAATGACTTAATTCTAATTCAAGATTGTACTCAGATTGTAAATGCAAAGTATAAAGGTCGTAATCTTGAAGAATATAGTGACTATACGATTAGCTCCCTTTGCGACTTAAAAGTCATACATACTCATATCGGTGGCGTCATTACATATTCGTCATCTGCTCTAAAAGAGAAAGTGGATCAAATTATTGAAAGAGAGTGTTCTACAATGAGTGCCTCCTACTTCTTTAGATTTCTTGTTGAAGATATGGTCGCTGTCATATTGCTTAATAGAGTGTTTTTTACTTTCTTTATTCACCCAACTTTATCTATGGTGACGAAGCTTATTGGTATAGATGGAGTTGAGAATTTTACTAAGGGAAAGGGTCTTAAGATTGGTCCATTTTATCTTTTTAAAGGTTTGTTTGGCGGCGGTGGAAATGTTTTAAAGAAGAGCGTACCAAAGGGAATGTTATTTTCATTTTCTAATCTACAAGCTTCGATTGGCTTAAAGCGACTCTCACTCTTCAAGGATCTTGAGAGGAGGAGGATTAGAAACTCAAAAATCTTATATAAGAGTTTAGCTAAACATCAAAGCTCCTTACCTAGTTTGAATAGTAGTGGAAGTTGTGTGTTTTGGAAGTTTCCATTTCTTACGGAACACTTGGAAGAGTTACAGCGTTATCTTTCACAAAGAGGTGTTGATAGTGCTAGATCAAACTTAAAATGTTTTAACGAGATAAAAGAGTTTCATATTAAAGACACCACACCTGTAGCATCTGAATTATCGAGAAATACTTTATATATACCAGCTCATCCTTACCTTGAAGAAAAAGATATGCTTAGAATATCTAAATATATAAATGACTTCTTTAGAAATAATTCTTAAGTTCAGGGATGATATTGAAAATTGATTGCTTACGGCTCTTATCAAAGTGAACTGTATATTTCTTGAAATCTTCTATATTAGAAGTACTTTCACTTTTTAATTCCTCGATGTAACTAATGAGCTCGTTGACAAAATTAAGCTTCCACTTCTTTGATTTATAATCAGCTGTACTTGCCTTAAATAGAACTTTCTTAAGTTCTCTCACTTCTCTATGTCTAATTTCTTTTGGGATTTTATCAATGGCCAGTGAATCAGGGCTTCTGAGTATATTCAAAATCGGGTAGTGATCAATAAAAGAAAATTCACTAAGGTAGGCTACTAGTTTTGGTATTGATGCGTAATTATATGCTTGTATTGTAGTGTAGACTACTGCAGATTCTATATTTAGCTCATGGAATTTCTTATCTAATTCTTTAAGGTTTAAATCTACCTTTGACCATTTCGCGGGAAATCTAATGTATTCATATGTCTCTTCTGTTGCATCTATTGAAAGAGAGAGGTTGACCTTCTTGAAATGTGGCCATATCTCATATGCCTTCTTAGGAAGAATTGTTAAGTTTGTACTATAGTAAAGTGTAATGTTTTTAGAGACACCTTTCTCTATGAGCTTTAAAAGAAAGTCCCACGTTTCATTTATTAATAGTGGCTCGCCACCAGCTAGATAAATTTTCTTAAAGCTATCACTGTGAGTTAATAAATTATTCCAAAAATTCTCTTCTTTATACCAATTTGTATTTTTAAAGAAGTCGCTTGTAAAAGTTCTTCCTTCAAGTACCTCTAGGTCCTTAATTAAGTTGGAGCTGGATTCTGCGGGACACATTCTACAGGATAGGTTACAAGTATTTCCAAGGCGAAGATCTACGTACTCAAACTTTAGCTTGTCGTTCAAATCTCCTAAACCACTGATGAGTTCTTTGTACGTATCACTAAAAAGGTCATTGTTAATTTCTCTATAAGATAATATTCCCTTTTCTTCTGCTTCGTAGCATTGGTTGCAGAATATATTCTTCTTACCATTTAACATATCCGTTCTAATCTCTTTGATAAAATCGAGAGTGTGAATGTTATCGAGAGATTTATTTTCAAGAATAGTAGTAGATCTCTTCTTTAACTCTTCTATTTTTTCGTTAGAGTTACAGCATGGGAGAAAGTAACCTTCATTATTTAGGTAGAGATGATTCCACAATAATGTGCAAATAACTTTATTCTTCAAGTTACTCTCTTCCTATAGTGTTGAAAATATTTTGTGCCATAATTTTATAACCTTCTGGGGTACAGTGGTCATCATCATAGAGATACTTTTCTTTACCATCTCTTTTAATCAACTTTTGGAAAAGTGAGTTATTATCTACAAAACGAAGGTTGTATTTTTTTGCAGTCCTTTCGAGCATACTGTTCGCACTTTGATAATTTGATGGATAATTCATTAGTATTAATTCGATACCTTCTTTTTTTGTCATCTCGTATAAGTCTTTCCATGTTTCTTCTCTTTTCGCATTTAATAACTTTATATTCTCATCCCACGAATTTACTAGGTTGAGGATTTTCTTATAGGACTTCGTTTCCTCTTTAGGAGCTGTTTCAATTAGCATTTGATGTATATCATTTGATGAATATTTACTTTGTAAGAGTATTGCTTGAGTAAAGTAATACTTAACTGCAGTGATAGTATTATCTCTCCAGTAAAAATTAGAGTGATCTTTGATGAAACCAAGTAAGTAATCAATGGCCTCTTTGTGCATATCTCTTCTTGAGAGCATTCCTACATAGTAGATAAGAACTCTTTCGATATATATATTTCCAGAGAAACTCTCTAGAGGGAGTACTTCCTTTCTGAATCCTTTTGATAATTGTAAGTTTACATCTTTTAAAATTTTCTTTTCTATCTCTTTAGAATAGCTGTAGTCGCTCTTATTATCTTTGAAAATGGTTAGTGAGTTTGTAATTATTTTCTTTAGTGCAACCTGCTCTTCTGGAGATGTTGCTTGGTAGGGAATGCGAAGTGGATTAGTCAAAGAAAATCTCTTAAAGAGTTCGTACTTAAAGAAACGATAGATTTTATAAATTCTAAGCTTCTTAACACCGGTTTCAATAGGAACTATAAAAGGCTCAAGCTTTGAATCATTTACCGAGCCATAGTTTACACCAAAGAGGTCTGCAGAGCCTGTAAGTAATATAATTTTTCCTGGTAGTGGTTCGTTAGCGTTTTTCTTTTTCTGTATAAAATCTCTTATTCTTGTATATGAATCAAAGGTAGAGCTTTCGCACTTACCAAAGTTGAAAACAGAGAAGGACTTTCCTTTTTTCTCAAATTGATTGTAGAGAAAGTACGGATATGTATCGTAAGACTGAACATTTCCACCATTTGTAAAGGAGTCACCTACGCAAAGAGCTGAGTCTGGATCTACTTTAATATCCTTAGTTTTCTTTGAATTGTAGACTTCGTAGGTAAGGTCATGGTTGTCGCTATTTTTCTCATCGAAGGGTGGAATATACTCCCTTTGAGTTGCTTCAAGAACAGCTTCACCTAAGAGTCTAAGAGTTACTTCAACAAAGAATAACGTAAGTACAAGTGAAGTCGTAGCAATTAGGATTTTCACCTTTAAAGATGTTGGATTGTCGTTCGCCATTATTTGGTTCTCAGTTGTTTTCATTGATAATATTAACATAGTTTAGAGATTTTTTTGTATAGCTTTATGTGTTTCTAAAGGTTTAGCCGCTGCATTTTTTCAGGTATAATAGATCTCTATGAGACCTATTATTTTCTTTATAATTCTTTTTTTATCTTCATGCATGAAAGAGAGCACTCTTCCGACAAGATATGACTCTCGTGTTGTTGGTGCCGTAAGCTCTTTTAAAGAACAATCATGGGGGACTTGTTGGGCCTTTGCTACGATGAGTACTCTTGAAAGTAATCTTCTTAGAAGTAGTGAGTGGAGTAAGAGCGGCGAAAAGGGCCATGCGGATTTAGCAGAGTATCATTTGGATAAATTTAATGGCTTTAATCGACACGGAAGAAAAGGAGATAGGCAAGAAGGTTGGTATTCTGGTCAAGGAGAGAAGTTTGTTGGCAGTAATCTTGATGAGCCTGAGGATGGACTCGTTGTTCATCTTGGCGGCGATTACCAAGTCTCTAGTGCGTACCTATTATCAGTAGGAGGGGCAGTCCAAGAGCGCTTAACTCCAGCAGTTAATAATAGAGACTTTAACTCTTTTGGAAATACATCTAGCGATGGAGTTCTTTTGAAGAATAATTATAAGTACTTCCTTCCAAGAGATATGGAATGGCTCAGCTTTTCTGGCACGGACGAACAAAAAAGAGAAAAAGTAAAAAAAGCAATTATGAAGTATGGCGCTGTCGCATCTGCACAGAATATGAGAGATGAGCCCCTTGCAATTGCAAGTGATGGACTAGAAATTCATATGAATTTAAACGAAGAAAAGTTGAATCATGCAGTATCACTTGTAGGCTGGGACGATTCACTAGTTTACAAGGGTCATAAAGGTGCCTGGATAGTAAAAGATAGTGATCACAAAGATGAAAAAACAGGAAAGCATATTGGGATTTTTTATATAATGTATGATGATCTTCATGCTGCAAAAGATAAGTATATGGGCGCAATTGCTTTTTCAAATACCAAAGAGAATACTTTCAAAGAGGTTCTTACGCACTCTCTCCATGGCTGGAGATATAATACAACTGGTAAGATTGAGTATATAAGAAGTGTTTTCGATTCGAGTACTAATGGTCATATTTCAAAAATAGGTTATGTCTCACTTGAGAAAGATAATGAAGTGAATCTAGAAATTTTTATAAACAAGAAGAAGATAACTGAGTTAAATTTTCGACATTCTGAAGTTGGAGTCTTTGTACGAGATATTGAGAATATAGTTCTTAAGGAAGGAGATTTGGTTGAAGTCTATCAACGTAATACTTCTGGCAAATATGGCTTTGATGGTAGCTTTATGATGGAAGTGCTTTTGGGTAAACTTCCAAAGTGGGGAGATCCTGTTTCAGTTTCGTCTAAAGCTCGAGTTGGTGAAGCTTATTACAAGGTGATTGGGGAAAGTCTTGAGAAGGACTTTTCTAAGTATGCTCAGCTTGATTGGGAAGCAAGTAAGGAGAAAAAGGAGAAGGTTTCCCTGAGTGCTAGTCCGTCCCTCTTTATTTATATTGAGTAAGGTATTGTAATTACAGTGGTTTCGTTCGCCATTATTTTATTTATGGCCAGATATTTAGTGCTATAATAGCAATTATCCATTTTTTAAAGAGGTTTACGATGAAATTATTTCTAACATTATTTCTTTTTTCCCTAACTTCATTTGGAGCAGGTCTATCGGATACGGCGCCATTTAGAAATGGAGACTTAGCTGAAATCCACTTAAGTATTGCTGGTCTAAAATTGGGGAAACCTGTAGCAAAGCTTGAAGAAGTTTATTTTGATTTTAGAGCTCCAAATACAATGGTTGCGGAGGCTTTCTATAGTGTCGATCTTACAGAAGGTGAAAAGCAAGAAGTAAGAAATTACTATACAGAGTTAATTGAAGAAGAACTTAAAGATATGAAAGTAACAGGTGCAAAAATAGAAATAGAATTAAATCTAAAAGCTGTTGATCCTAAAGGTCTTTAATTACCTTACTTATTAATGGCCCTATAAATTTCTTGGGCCATTAACTTGTAACCAAGTGGAGTAAGATGATCATCATCTTCTAGATAAACATCTCTCTTACTTTGGCCGATTAATTCATTAAAATATAGGTTTAAATCTATCAGAGGAATATTATTTTCCTCTGAAACTTTTCTAATCATATTATTTGCACTTACATAGTTAGACGGATAGTTGAGCATATATAATTCAAAGTTATACTCCTTACTAAGAGAGATCATTTCTTTCCAAGCTTGCTGTCTATTTATATTTGTCTGTTTCATTACTTCTTCATTTTCTTTGACCAAAGTATAAAACTCATTAAAGTGAGTAAACTCTTTAATTTTTGGTGAGTTTGCAAGCATTGAATCTAAGCTTTTAAGAATTTCAGAAGCACTGTATTCACTTTGAAATTGAAATGTTTGAACAATTCTAAAGTATGCATCATCAAATTCACCACCCCAGAACTTGAGAGGCTTAAAGCTTGCTAGGTCTAAAAGCCATTTTAGGGCTTCGTCATGTTTAAATTGAGAGGCGAGAATCTTACTCATATATACATTTAAAGAATGAAGAAGTTCATACTTTGTATTGAAGCTTATGTGAAGATTGTTACAGTACTTTGTAAAGCCTATCGGTAGATTTGAGACAATTTCATTTAAAGAAATTTTTGTAGAATTGTGAATGTTGTCTTTTAACTTTTTATACTCACTGAGAATAACTTGAAGTTCATTAGTGTTAACTAAGGATGCTTCACTTATATTTGAAGTTAGCTCTTTTTGAATATAATGATATTTAATATGTCGAATAACCTTATATATACTTAGAGATTTATACCAGCTATGTGATGATACGCTATACCAAGGCTTTACTTCAGTAATAGCTTCTTTTTGAAATCGTTCAAAATTATCAGCTGCTCCTATGAGAATAAGAACTTTTGTCGGTTTCTTGTCTGTATTAGTGCTTTTAGATAGATAATCTTTAAGTCGTTTATTAACACCGAAAGTACTATCTTCACAAAGGCCCATGTTTAATACAGTAGTTGGTCTTTTGTTATCTATAAAGATGTTGAATAATTGATGAGGGTAACTATATTTACTCTCTACGTTGCCAGCGTTTGTAAATGAGTCCCCAATAGAAAGAATTACATCTTTGCTACTCTCTTTGAATGAATAAGATTCATACATTTCATCTCTGATATAGTCAGTGCCTTCTTTAGACGGAATATACTCTGCTTGAAATTTCATGTTGTAAAAATGTCCTACAGTCTTGAGTCCAATCTCTACAATGAAGAGAGTTATAATTAAACTTATTATCGAGAGAGATATCTTTGCGAAAATATTATTTTCAAGTTTGCTCATTACCTTAGTCCACCAAAGTCTTCTTGCTGATAGAGATCAGTGTTGATGATATCATATATTAAAAGTTTCATGTCACCACTTTTCTTGAATTTTTCAGAGAGATCTTTTAAAACACTAAGCAAATACGTTGATCTCTTATCCAAATCTTTATTGAAAATATTATCCTCAAGATTAATGTCGATACCTGTCATATAGTATAGTACCTTCTTTGTGGCACATTGATAGAAGTCATCGCTGCTAATAATAATCTTATTTAATTCATGAATATTGTTAAACTCTTGATCTATTAAATTTCCATTGTTATTTCTATATATAAATCGACCAGTAGGAGGCCTTAGATGAAATTTTCTATCAACATCTGTTAGGAGATTGTTAGACTTTGGCTCACTGACTTTGAAGTAGCGGATATGAATTGATGAATCACCAGCAGAACTTGTATAGACTGCTTGAGAGTTTCTGATTACTCCGGCCATAGGGTCAATAGTCGTGTGGCATTGCATACATGAGGACTTTGAGCGAAATTTAATTTTAGAGTCTCTTTGAACATATTTTACAGTGTCTTCAATTCTAACGGCTGGAAGATCTCTACAAAGAAAGTCATTGAGAACTTTTCTTGACCAAGTTCTTGGGATAACAAGTCCACCGTTGTTAATCTCTCCTGGATCACGACCCATATTATTCAAGATATAGGCTTGAGTTGTATTCGCACCAACAAGGTCCTTATCTAGAGTAAGGGGAGATTTAAATAAGAATACATTCATATCTCTATTTACATACCATGGCGTTTTTTGAAAGCTCTCTTTTTTTACAATATCTACAATCTCACCTCTAGGAAGCCACTTTGGGCTCCAGTTTCTAGAGAGTCCTTTTTTCTTGGTATCTCCATATCTATATTGCTCAAACTCTCGGATCTCTAAAGGTGACTCGAAAAAAAGGTGAGTATTATTTTTAGAGTTCGATTTTCTAATGGCCTGTAGAGTTCCTTCTGTTAATAGGATGTCTTTAAATGGTTTATTCTTCCAAAGTACATAGGACATGAGAAGAGCAGAACTATCTCTTGGATGAATATCATGGGTAAGGAATGTTGCGCCTGCTCTGTAATATGAATAATTTGAATACCAAGATGTAAAAAATCTATGGAAGTTATCACGAATACTTTGACTAGTATCTTTTGAAATATTTCTATTCTCAGCTAGGAAAGATGATTCTTGTAGCGCTAGTAAGCATGCCTTGCTTGGTTTTAATTGGTCTTGCTTTACTTTCTTATAGAGAGGATCTCGTCTTGAGGGCCTTTTTCCTGCTATTTGTATAAAGCATCGCTCGAAGACTTCAATTGGTGTTAGCTCTTTATTTTTAGAAAATTTAATTTCTAGATGTTCTTTTTTAGAAATTGAAAATTTGTTGCTATACTTTTTCAAATCATGAATCCACGTCTTCACTGTCTCAAGATCATCTTTTGAAATACTTTTCTTAGGGGGCATATCTTCGTCCCCTCCAACATTACTTCCTCGTATAGCAGAGTATACTCTTGATTGAGCAGGAGAGGAGGGAGTGACAAGATTTGATTCTACCCATTGTTCCTCACTCATCTCGAGATAATAATCGTGACAAGAGGAGCAATTTCTTTTGATGACGTCTCTATATTCTCTGAACGTGATACTGTTAACTTCAATATTTTTCTTAGTGAACTTCTGTGTTGGGCTCAATAAATAAATGAGCAATAGAGCTATGAAAATAGAAGTAAATACCATGAGTTTGGACTTCATAATAGCTGCCACTCGGGTGACTTACACAAAGTAAGTAGTATCGTTTTCCATGATATCTTATCAATATTCATAAACGTAGTTTGATATCTATTCGCTACAGATCTCTTGTAAAAGAAAATATCTACAACTTTATTCAAATTTTCAATTGAAGGGGGCTGCTTTAGTTTGAACCCGATCTTTTTTTCAAAGTATGTGATGCTTTCTTTATTACCTAATAATTCGATACATGCCGACTCAACTAAAGATTGTCGAATAGATGTAATTGGTGCAAATGAAGGATCTCCAATTTCATCAGGGTGGTTAATACATCTATCCTCATCATTTTCAACCTCTTCACTATTTTCTTTCCTATAAATTGAAACCTTGTAGGGAAGGCACCCTCCGGCGAAAACCTCAGGTCTACTTAGAATATTCTTCTTTAAGATGTCTTTATTGTGAGGTCCAAAGGTTGATAATAAAAAATTGTAAACATAGAATTTATCAAGAGTTCTGTAGTCTACCTTATAAGAAGACGATCCATAGATAAGTTGAATATTAATTAGAAAAAGTATTATTACTTTCATGTCGCAGCCGGCTTCTCAAATTTTAATGATTGCTTGATAAATTCTTTGTTTGTAGGAGCTTCTACAAGTGAGTGAATTCTTCCATTTTCGAGCTTAAATACCCTAGGTTCGTGAGGCATTGGAGATGGGCATCCTAAGAAGTCTGCAATTGAAGTTGCGATATTTCCATATACCATTTCTCGGTTACCAAGCTTATCAATAGGGGCACCCTTTCCCCACGTTCCGCAACCTGGACTTACATCTGTTTGGTCGTGGGATATTGAATAAATATTTCCGATAAGAGATGTTTCTTTTATGCTTCCACTAAAAAATGTAGATGTGTGGCCAGTGAATCCATGATGTGAACCTTTATCTATCTCTCCAGGTTCTCTCTCAAACTCAGTTGTTAGGTGAATGAGGGTATTTTCCCATTGAGACTTACCGTGCTCTTTTATTCTATTAATGAGCTCATGAGTACAACTTGCAACAGCTCTCCACATTAGGTAATCGCAAACAAGAGTTGATATTGACCCCGTTTCATGGGAATCCGCTTCATGACTTATTTTAAGTACTTCTTCTTTAGCTTCTTTTTTCTTTGAAATAATAACTGTATCTCCAGAAGATTTAATTTCTAGATCATCCAAAGATATTGTTTTTGTAGTCATCTCAGTAATCGCAGATATATTCATTACAATATTATTTGTAAGATCATATTTAAGAGCAATTTCTGTTAAGGACATTTGCTTTGCTAATTCTTTTATTTCTGCTGTTTTAAAAATATCTCTTATATCATCTTCAATAATGATTCTGTCCCCTTGCTTATAGGCTCCAATGTAGTCAACAATATCAAAGGGAGTTTTATCTTTATGAACTCTCTTTTTAAGTGTTAATGGAAATTTGATGCCTGGGATTCTCTTATCTGTGAGATTTGAAATTCGTGTCTCTCTAATACTTCTGTCTATGAGGCTTTGATATTTAGAAATAGCACTCTCGTAGTCCTTTTTTATAAGGGAGTAATTTTCTTTTACGAAGTTTCTTATTTTCTTTTTCTGTCTGAGGTTCTTTATAAAATCTCCGATATGATCTCTTCTAAACTTTTGCGCTAGTATCTCTTCTAGTAGTGCATCAGAACTATCGTCTTCTTTTGAATTAAGAAATGAATCGAGGAGGTAATCAACATAGTGGTTATGACTATGTTTGATGGGGATTCTATTTTTTGAAGGGGAGTGATAAGCTTGTGCTGCAGTACCACTTTCTTTAACTCCTTCTAGTGAAAGACATGGAAATAAACCTGGAGAGGTGTGATCGTGCAGGCCAGCTATGCTGTAGTCTCCGATCGAGGGAGCATCTAACCTCTTGCTATTTATTTCATGACCATCAAATATCATATTGCAGCCGCGAACTATGAGCATATTTTCAGCAAGTTCTTTGAGAACGAATGATCCTCCTTTTGAGTCAGGAAGACTTTGGTTCCACATAACGGGAAAATTCATACCCCTATGAGGAAAAGTTTTATACTCATAGGAAAAATCGAGTGGTTCTTGTCCAATGTGAGCAAAACCAGTCGCTATGAATTGATTCTCTATAAATTTGTCATTATTTGTAGGCCTTAGAATGGTGTCGAACATCCAACGAGAGGGAGACTCAACGACATTGAGAAGAATATACTTCTTATATTCAGTCCTCTTTTCTCTCCCGCCTTTATGATTACTTCTTTGAAAGAATTTACTAAGAGGGTAGAGCGCAAGGAGTGAAGTGAAAGTTAAGAAATGTCTTCTTTTTATCTTCATCAATTGACCTGTAACTTATTTTAAATACAGTAAAATTATAACAAATAACCCCAATTTAAAGCAATCTGGTACGAAGCTTTATGTTATACTTGATTGTACATAATAAGATTATCTGAGTAATTTGGGGTGTTAATTTCAAGTGAGCGATGGGCAGTCTCCATTTCAATATTTATTTAAAATAAAGTACTTGTTAGGAAGTTGCCTACTTTATGTGTCAGTCTATTTTTTAACTTTAGGAACGAATCCTCTATTAGGAGATGACATACATCTTGCACTCCTTAATCAATCGGTTCCTCTCTATATCTCTGAAAGAGGAACCCTCGTTGAAGGGAATTATGACCTCTCCACCTGTACGAGTTGCTTCTATGATGAGAGATTAACTAACGATAAGTCTTTTCTTAAGCCAATCCAACCTATTCTATCTATTGATATAAATGGAGATAGGTACCCGGTATTTAAAAGCCGAAGGATGGGCGGCGCTCCCTACGCGTTTTTTAAGCTATTGCTTAAAAAAAATCCTCTTGAAAGCGCAATGAATATCTTCAATCTATTTGTGGGGATTTCTACGCTATTATTTATGTTCTTAGCTATCAGGAAGCGCTTTGATAATAGACTTGCAAGTATAAGTGTCTTAATAGCTAGTATCTCACCTATTTTTATCTTGAGCTATAGTTATTATATCACTGAGCAGCTAATTGCCCTTTCGTTTTGGATTTTGTTTTATTTAATACAAAGAGATACAAAAACAAGTCGTATACTTTCAGGCGTTGTCTTTATAGTAAGTACATACTTTAAACTCAATTTTATCATCTCAGTTATTCCTTTATTCTTATTTAATAAGGATAAATTCCTTAAGTATTATAGATTCTGTTGTGTTGTTGCAGCTGTATTACTTGTTTACCTTTGCATAATTTTCTCTATGGGGGATAGTATTTCGGAGCTAATAACAAGGGGAGGGGAAGGATATCGCAAACCGTTGATGCATATCGTGTTATGGTTTCAGGAATTTGTAAGCCTATTTAGTCGTCCAAGTATCTTTCTTAACGAGCAACTTGGCATTTTCGATCTAATGCCTACATATACTAATGATATTTCATATTTAACTATTATATTAACGGGTCCATTTGTAACTCTTTTTCTAATTTATATTTATTGTGCGTTTAAAGATGATGACGTTAGATTATCATTCCTTTCATGTTTCTTATGGGCACTTGCGGCCTTCTTTGTAGGGCATCTTGACGTTACATATACAGCACGATTTTCTGAAGTAGCGACATTAATGGTTTTAACTGTTTCTCTGTCTATCGTTTATTTACTAAAGCAAAGTAAGATTTTTAATAGGGGACTTATCTCAATAATTATATTATCAAAACTATACTTTCTTGTTTTCTTCGTATCAATTTATTATGTTGATAGTGTCGAAAACGGATCATTAAGCATTAGGTTAAATAAAAAAATTTCAAATTATCTCATTGAGAATAAAATTTATAATCCTATTCTTAGTAGAGATGAGAGTGAGTGGGGCGTTTTGGAGCTTCATTCTAGTGGCTCAATCAGACCTATCTACATGCAAAATTTAGATGACTTTGTTAGCTTAAGTCGGATCGTGAATAGCTTTAATTCTGCATATATTCTGTATTCATTGGAGAGAGAGACATACAGAAATGAGGGTGGAGATAATATAGTAGTAAATCATTCGATTGAAAGAACCAAGGGAATTCTTGATAGAGAGAATATAGAATATAAAGTCATTAAAGAATTTAAGACATCAAAGAGTTCTGTATATGTTCTAATTTACTTTGAAAGGAAAGTTAAGCTACCTGGGTTAAGTACTGCTGAGGATAACAAGTTGAGCAGTATAAAATATAAAAAAATCTATAGGTAATCGATGAAATTAAAATCTTTTTTTGTAACATTTTTAATTTCTATTCTCTTTTTAGCACTATCTATCTTTACTCTTCGCTTTGATCCAGAGGTTCGCGATTTAGAGGATGGAGTTTATCGCAGTTTACTAACTTCTATTGTCGAAGATGGAGATTTGAATATTATCAACCAAATGTCCCCTGATAGAGGAGTTATTGTATCTAAAACATATAATTATCCTAACTTACATGATCACGGTGTTGCAGCTCTTTGGATACCTATTTACTTGTATACAAAGGGGGTTTCTAATTATTCAAATTCCGATGGATACTTTATTAGTGATAACTATAGAGTTGCAATGGTTTTATCTAATCTATTCTATGCTCTGGCTCTAATTATTTTAATTTATAAATTTGTCCCCATTTTATTTAATAGAAAAGCAAACCCTATTGAACTTATCAGCATTCTTTTTGGTACCTCGATTTATTGGTATTCTTTTGTTCATCCAAGTTCAACAGACTTAGTCTCCGGAATCTTTCCTTTTATTTATTTTATTCAGCTATACAGATGTACCGGCGCACCTAGAAGGCTCGAGTTCTTTCTCTTTGGGTTATCTCTAACTTTCGGAATTATTTTGAAAGTTAGCTTGCTCTTTTATGTCTTCTTACCTATTTACTTTCTTATTAAGTTTAGAAGTAACTTAAAAGAGAGTATTATAAAATTTCTTCCCTCTCTTGCTTTGGGTGTCTTTACAATTCTTATACCTTATATGGTTAATGAGTACTTGGAGACAGGTGTGCTCATGTATACATACTCCCAAATCGTTGCAAATTATTACCTACTTTATGAAACAGTACTAGCTCCAGCTGGGTATTTAGTTGTTAATCCTATTTATATACTTGCATTTCTTGGACTATATTTAGCTATTCGAAAAAATAAGAGTATTGAAGAGAAGGGTTTACTTACTCTCTTTATGTTGGCTCCAGTATTAAAAGTGCTTGTTGAATCCTTTACCTATGCAGGTAATGCTGAGTATGGAGCAAGACATTTATTAACGGATGTCTTTGTACTTTTATTGTTGTTTCCGGCTTTTTATACAAATGGGATCAAGAAGACTCTGATTTACATTATCTCTGCACTATGTGTTCTTCAATCTCTTTTTATGTCTTTTGTGTACATGAGAGATATTAGTGGAAAGTTTGAATGGGGAATTTTCTATGAAAAGGATTTTAGTGCAATATCAGATCAATTACCTAAGTATAGGTACTTTTTATCAAATGTTCTAAATGGGTTAAAGGGTGATGATATTGGAGATTTAATTCTATTCTATCCACTCATGCTTCTTTGTTCATATGCTTTGTATAAACTTGCAAAAGCTGACTTACTGAAGAGCCGTATTTTATTATACTTCATTGCCTTTTTTACTTCTTCATATTTAGTTATTTCAATATTCAATATAAGTTCTAATTCAAAGAACGTTGAAAACCTCCAAAGTAAGAACTTCTATGATGATAAAGTCATAACGAATGGATCTCTAATGTACGGGCTAAACGATAATGTCGGAAATATTTTAATGCATAATAGATACTCAAAGTTGCGTGGAGATCAGAAGTATATTGAAATTACAGAGAAAGCTTTGAATGAGTATAGTGATAAAGCGATAAATGAAATTGTTGTAGACCCAATTGGGTTGAAGAAGAAAATTAAAGAAAGAGATTTTGATTTCATAGACTTTTAGGGCCTATAGATGAATAAAGTACAAAGATTAGAAAGAATTGAGTTTAAAGAGAAGTACCGCTTACTCTTATTGATAAAGTCATTGCATAAAAAAGACTCTGCACCAATGAGGCAGGCAATTTACCACCAATATGTAGAGTTCTCGGCCCTATCTAAAATTTTAAAATTTTATGAAGTGTTACCTATTTTCTTTCAAAGAATATTGCTCTTTGTTTTTTCTATCAAGTTTATGGGGGAAGTGATTAAGCTCTCAGACCTTGACTGTGATGAAGTTGCAGTTTGGGAGCGATTTCCAGAAAGAAATCATATTTCAATGATTCCAATACAGGGAAAGAGAATAGAGTATCAACCTGAGTTTAGTTTTAAAGAAATCCTTAGTTCAATAAAAAAAATAAGTCTTAGGGATATAAAGAGGTATTGGCAGGTCTTAGATACCATAGCAAGAAGATATGGACTTCTCTCAGCTCTTAGAAGTGGAGAGGTTATCTGTAAATCTTTTCTTAATTCCAGTGAAGCTGTTAGGGCAAAGAGGATTATCGTAAGTAGCGATGCTTCACCTCTCGCACTTTCGATTTTACTCGGGTTTAAGGGGAGAGCGCAGATTATTCACACGCCCCATGGAATTGTTCCAAACTCTGAACACCTTATTTACTTCGATGTAAACTACTATACTACTAAATATAATTATCTTGAGATGGGGAGATATTGCAGTGGTGAGAATCGCTATATTGGAAACTCCTGCGAAGTTGAATTCAAGGTCCCTAGTAAGGCCAGAGTTGGTATCATTATCTCTATTATTCCATCAAAGAAAGGAATTAATCAGCTTATAGCACGTATGAATGCTCTAGGAATTATTCCTTGTGTGAAGTTACATCCAAATGTCATTGGTGTCACAAAATGGAGTGGGCAGTATGAGATTGTAGATAACTTAGATGAATGCACAATCATCATAAGTGGCAATAGTGGCCATATTATTAAGATGCTTAAAAAGGGAGTTTTTGTTGCTTTTGAGCCATCTCTAGATACAGCACCTTTAGATATTTATAAATTAAAAGAAAGAGGAGTCGTTGCTCCTTATAGCGAAGAGAATTTGCTGAGTTTTGACTACTATAAAAAATTTTATAGTAGCCCTGATTGGAAGAAGAGCTGGGATCTTATATAGCCTTATTCTTAGTTACGATGTAGCTATCGAGTGATTGAATAAAGCGCAGTGGCCACTTCTTTTGAATTAAGTTTGTAAGCCACACTGGCATCCACCCTTTGAGGTCACCGTGGAATCTAAAATCAATGGAAGTTTCATTATCCGAGATCTTCTCTAGTGTAACATCTAAGTATTTAACGTCGGCCTGAACATGTTCGTCAGAGGCGTATTTTTCATTATGAAGGGATTTTGCCTTAATAATATACTTAGTATCAGAGATTTTTTCTTTGATACCTTCTAGAAGAAACTCTCTGTCTGTAGCAGGCCAAGGAGTTTTATAGTACTCAGAAATAATCATGTGATTTTCATTAAGCGTTTTATGAACATTCACATTCTTTAGTTTTGGGGACCATTTATTCTTATTACTAAGGTCCATCAATGTTTCAAGAACAACTTTAAGAGGAGCCTTGATTACTCCGGTGGCCCTGAAAGGAAGAATGCCATCCCCCGCATCTCTTGTATAAATATTAATATTACTTTCTGAGTGGATAGGCTTCCAATTAACCTTTGCAGATAGACTCAGAGAAAAAACAATAGAAAAAGCTAATACTAATTTATTCATATCGATTTTATAAAATATTTCGTGCTAAAATTTGTCATAGTTAAGTAGAAAAATCGAATTTGTGAGAGAAACATGAAAAATGAGATGAAACTAGATGTTAGGTCAGCCAAAATATCTGATATTAAAGGGATAATGCATCTGATCAAAAAAGCCTATAAAGACCTTGAAGATTATTCAAGAGATATAATTAGAGGCCAAATTACGAACTTTCCTGAGGGACACTTAGTCGCAACGCTTAACGATGAGATTGTAGGTTATTCAGCGAGTATTATCCTACCGGAGAAAGTTGTTCTTGCTGCCCATACTTGGAAGAGTATTACGGGGGGTGGTTATGGTTCTACTCACGATGAAGATGGAGATTACTTATATGGCTATGAAGTCTGTGTCGATCCCGATATTAGAGGACATAGAATAGGGCAGAGGTTTTATAATGCTAGAAAAAGACTAGTAAAATTCTACCGATTAAAAGGAATCGTCTTTGCTGGAAGAGCGCCCAATTTTAAGAAGAAGTTAAAACAAGTTAAGAATATAGAAACTTATATTGAGATGGTTAAGAATAAAGAAATCAGAGATTCATCTCTAGGGTTTCAACTTCGCAATGGATTCGAAGTCATTGGTTCTCTAAAAGATTATCTTCCTTCTGATGATGCGTCACTTGGCTATGGAATTCACTTAATGTGGAAGAACCCTGAGTTCCAAGAAGTTTCAAAAAAGAAGAGTGCCACTGTCGAGCAAAATGTGGTTAGAGTTGTATGTGTACAGTATCAACAAAGAGGGATTAAAAGCTTCGAAGAATTTGAGAGCTTAGTTGAATACTACGTAGATGTTACTGCTGATTATAGAGCAGATTTTGTTCTCTTTCCTGAACTCTTCACGATGCAACTTCTTTCGATTAAGAATGAGGAGATTGCCGCTGATGTAGCTATCGAGCATATGACAAGCTATACAGAGCAAGTAAAAGATCTCTTTAGAAGATTGGCCGTTAAGTATAATGTAAATATAATTGCAGGGTCTCATCCAACTAAGGTTGGGGATAAAGTTAAAAATATTAGCTATATTTGTCTTAGAGATGGCCAAATACATGAACAAGCGAAAATACATCCAACTCCCGATGAAAAATATTGGTGGAATATAGAAGGTGGTGAGAGTGTTAAAGTCATTGACACTGATTGCGGCCCAATTGGTGTTTTAATTTGTTACGACTCGGAATTTCCTGAGCTTTCAAGGCACCTGGCCAATCAAGGGGTTAATATTCTCTTTGTACCTTTTTTAACGGATAACCGTCAGGCCTACTGTAGGGTTAAGTATTGCTGTCAGGCGAGAGCGATTGAAAATCAAATGTATGTTGCTATGGCCGGAAATGTAGGAAACCTTCCTCGAGTAAATAATGTCGATATTCAATATGCTCAAAGTTGTATTCTAACTCCTTGCGATTTTCCTTTTGCTAAGGACGGTGTTGCAGCGGATACGACTCCAAATGTGGAGATGGTTGCTATTGCAGACTTGAGGTTAGATATTCTAAGAGAGGCAAGACAGTCAGGTGCTGTTCGAAATCTTAAGGATAGAAGACATGATTTATATTCAGTTGTTTGGCACAATAAGGATTAATTCTTCTTTTTAAGATTAGAGAGAATATAGTTCTTTTGTATAACAGGCAGAATCTTATTTGCATTGTAGTCGTCAAGCACGGAGCTACCTAGCATTGTTAGTTTGGATGGATTGAAGGCATCGCAGCCCTGGCAGATTTCATAATCAATTCTATTATTGTCGATATGATCTCTTCTCATCTTTGTGAACTCTTCTCCATTCCAAATTTCATTAAGATTATTCTTTGTCATATCACCAAGGACAATATTATTATCCCAGTCTTGGCAGCACGGAACAACCTTGCCATTCCAGGTTATGACCATTGTTCTCCAGAGAAAAGCACAATGATTCTCTGATGGAGTGTAGTTATAGTCACAATTTAAATCTTTCTTTTTTGGATCGTGAGAAGTGTAGGGAATAATTCGAACAATGTCTGCATCGTGATTTTTAAATTTTTCTACAAAGTCTATCAACTCTCTTTGAGTTTGCTTCATGTTAATGATTTGAATAGTTGAAAAAATTTTTCTCTTATTCAAGCGAAGAAATGTCTCAACATTTTCTACACACTTTTCATAATTACCGCCAACCCTAACGGACTCAAAGGTCTCTTTCTTAGCTCCATCGAGTGAGAGTGTTATAAAATCTAGTCCAGAGTCTATAAGCCTTTTTGAGTATTTCTCATTTAGTCTTGTAATGTTGGTACTGACCATCATTTTAAGACCTTGGGTCTTTCCGTATTTTATAAATTCATCAAACCTAGGATGTAGAAGAATTTCACCAAATAGATCAAGATCGATGACTTCGGCGTAGTTCTTTACTTGATCAATAATGGATTTAAATAACTCGAAGCTCATATACCCTGCTTCACGCGTCTGTCTTGGTTGAGGGCACATTACACATTTTAAATTACAGTGATTGGTAAGTTCAATTACAACATAAGCTGGTTTGCCAAGTGACTTTTTTAAATTTAAGGCGAAGCTTAAGTTTAAAAGAAAACGGTTGAGCATGTACTTTGGGTGAAGCAAAATTCTAGAAAATGAAAATACTTTAAAGCTCTCAGCTAAAGTTCTTAAGTACATTGACTTCCTTATTTGGGATGGTGATCGCCCTTACAACAACTTCTACATTCTTCTATGAAAGGCATTTGAGAATCCATATATTTCAAAAAACTCTTCACTTTCTTCTGTCCTAAAACCTTTCTAACGTCGTAATTGACGTCTCTGATATTTCCAAGATTATAGGTGATACATGAAGTAAGTTGTCCATCGTAGTGGAGAAAGTATTCACTCCAGTGTCTATTGCAGTTTTTTACTCCAAAATTATTTTGATTATCTAAATAGTCGAGAATCATTTCGTCTTTTGGAAGTCGTGGATCTAGACCGATGAACATCTTAGATTTCTTCTTATATTCAATAATATATTTAAGTGTTTCTTTGACGCCTGCTTTAGACTCTTCTGGATACTCAAAAGTATTTCCTTCAAATCCTGAAATCAAGTTATAGTCACTAAAGGTATCAAAAACCATTCTATTCTTATTATTATAAACTAGGCAGAACTGTATATTCTCAACACCAAGATCATTCTCTGCAAAATCTAAGAGAGCTGGAATATCTTTATAATTATCTGGAGTAATAACTGTCTTTATACAAGTTATAGGGTATGTTGCACCTCTTTGCTTTTTTCTATTTTGCATGTAGCGAAGCATATCTGTGGCGCGCTTGAATGTTCCTTCTTTTCCACGAAGCTTATCGTGGAAAACTTCCATGCCGTCTATTGATGTCATATAGTAGGTGATTTTTTGATCTATAAAACGGTCAATATGAGACTCTGTCATCGTTGTTCCATTCGTAATGATGGAAATTAGCCTCTTTTTTCTAGACATATATTCAAGTAAGGGGAGCATGTGCTTAGAAAAGAATATTTCTCCTCCACAAAAATCTATAACTGTATTTCTAGGAATTGTATCAACGATCTTCTTCCATTCATCAAAGCTAAGCGAATTGGGCTCTGGAGTATTTAGTGCATCTTTTGTATAGCAGTGCGGACAAGTTAAATTACACTTCTTTGTAATGTAGACAGATAGACGAAGTGGGGTAAATGGAAAAATTGGATGCAACCATTTTGCGGCAAACCCAAACATCATAGAATAGAGGTTAAAGAGTGGCCTTAATAGGTGTTTTATATCCAAAGTCATAAGTTTTAAAATTCTACCTTGGGACTAGAAACAAGTAAAGGATTCTAGTTATTTCCATGAGTTAGTGGTTTGAAGATAGATATTCCTCAATTTTATCTAAAACGATTTGTGGCACTTGCTCGAGTTCAGAAACCATGAGAATTTGGCCTTCTTGATTATGCTGAAATTTTGCAAAAAACTTATCTGATCTCAACTCAGCGCTTTCAAAAGTTCTAACAAAAATATCGTTGTCATTAACTCTTTCACTCTTTGAAGATAAGAAAGTCAGCTCTTCAACCTCTCTTGTTGCCGAGTTTATTTTGACCCATAAGATCTTCCCGTCATTCTCACTCGAGAGCTTAAGCTCAGTAACAATAACGTTTTCATTAAAGAAGTAGTTTAAAAGTTCAAATTCTGTATTTCTCATTAGGTTAGTCTAATTCAAATCTTGTGAAAAATCTAATTGAACAATGCCCATAAAAATTTCAAATTATTTATGGAAACTGCTAGACTGTAAACCATGCACTTTGCTGAGTTGAATTAAGGGGTTGTAAGATGAAGAGATGGATCTACAGATTTAAAAGTAATACATTTCAGATTGAAAATAGAGATAAGCCTCTTAAAGTAAATGGTGATGAGGTTTTAGTAAAACCTATCTCTGTTGGTTTCTGTGGCTCGGATTTATTTGCGATTAGATATGGAGGGAGCAATCCCCCTGTTGGTCACGAATGGGTTGGAGAGGTAATAGAAATAGGAAGTTCTGTAGAAGATTTAAGTGTAGGCGAATATGTCACATCATCAGCAAATTACTGCTGCCAAAAGTGTGAGAGTTGCATTTCAAGAAATTGGAGCAATTGTACAGAGAGAAAGCTTTTAGGCTCAGGAGAGGTAAGTGTATTATCCAATAGAGTGAAAATTCATTTTAGCGATATCGTTAAACTCCCTCAAGACCTTTCTATTAAGGCACTTACTTTACTTGAAGTTGCTTTTATAGGTGATTTATCTTTTTATAAGGCGAAAGAGGCTGGTCTTAAAAAAAGTGATAAGATCGTAATCTTTGGCGCTGGACCAATTGGAATATTTTCTTACCTTGCCCTCAAGCATAGGGGATATAATGCTACTATTGTCGAGGTTAAGAGGGAGAGAATTAAGCGAGCGAAAGGTTTGGGAATAGATATACAAAACTTTGCACCCTTTCTTATCTCGGGAAAGAATTTTGCAAAGTTTGATACAGCTATAGACTGTACAGGCAACGGTGATGGAGGGGTAGGTGTCCTGCCTAAGATACATATGTTCACAAAGAAAGAAGGGCTAATTGTTGTCGTTGGTAAATATTACGATGCAAAGATAGATAATAATTCAATGCACGGAAGAAGCTTGACGGCGACCTGGTTAGGTAGTCATAAAGTTGAAGACTTTCGTAAATCTGTTACTTTCTGGGCACCTATTATTGAAAGGTATTCAGAGAAAATGGTTGATACCTTTAAGTTTGGAAATATTAACAAAGCTTTTGAGTTTGCAAAAAAAAGAGTTGGCCTAAAGGCCATGTTGATAAATGATGATAGGTGATTTAGGTCGTAATGAATAGTAAGCACCCCTTAGTTATTGAAATAGAGATAAATTCGGGATGTAACCTTTCATGTTCATATTGTCCAAATTCACTAGAAAACTATGCCTCTAACTTTGAAATGGAAGAAAGTGTATATTCCTTATTGCTGAGCCAGTTAAAAGAGAATGGATTCAAAGGTAAGTTAGCATTTGATTTTTATAATGAACCTATGATGGCAAAAAACTTTAATTGGTTTGTAAGTGAAGCGAGAAGGGTTTTGCCAGATTCTTTTTTAAGCTTATATACAAATGGGACGCGGATAACTTCAAAGGATAAACTGCAAGAAATTTTAGACTTAGGACTCGGTGAGATTGTTGTAACAAAACATGAGCAAGTAAAGAAGTTACCTCTTGAAAACTTTTATAAAGACCTAGAGGAGCAAGTAAAGTCAAAGATTTCATTGCGTGGCTTTGGAGATTTAACTTTAACAAATAGAGGTGGTTCTTTAGATTTGGAAACCTCTATTGATTCTTCAAATTTACCCTGTAGTGTGCCGAGCTTAATGATGACAGTGACCTATAGCGGTGAAGTTCTATCATGCTTTGAAGATGCTTATCGAAAAAAATCACTTGGAAATATAAAGAACAAAAATATAATTGATATTTGGAATAGTAATGAAGCATGTCAGTTCAGAGAAGATTTATTAGCGGGAAAGAGGGAGCTACATAGCATTTGCAAGAATTGTAGTCGCGTAGACTTCTCTGAAGGGAAAGAGAAAATGGAAAAGCACTTTATTGATCAAGAAGAAGTTGATGCCGTTGCAGAAGTTTTAAAATCTGGAGAGTTATTTAGATATCAAAAGCAGGACGGTCTTTGTCGAAAGTTTGAAAAAGCATTAGCAAGTAAGTTTGGTGTAAAATACGCTCATCTTGTGACAAGTGGTACGAATGCTCTTGTCTGTGCGCTCATCGCATCAGATATAGGAGAAGGGGATGAGGTCTTAATTCCATCCTATACTTTTATTGCTACTGCTAGTGCAGTATTAATGGCCGGTGCAATTCCTGTCGTATGCGAGGTTGATGACAATCTTCAATTGGACTTAAATCACGCCAAGGAAATTATTTCAGATAGAACTAAAGGGTTAATCCCTGTTCACATGGATGGGATTGCTTGCGATATGGACGCCTTTGTTAAGTTTTCAAAGGATCATAATCTTAAGTTAATAGAGGATGCCTGTCAGTCCTTCGGAGGAAAATATAAAGGTAAGTACTTGGGAACTTTTGGTGACTTTGGCTGCTTCTCATTTAATAAAGATAAGATAATAACCTCGGGAGATGGAGGTATTGTTTTAACTAATGACCGAGAAATGTATGAGAAAATCTGTTGTATTTCTGATGGTGCTTTCAGTATTAGTCCACATCATGAGAACTTCTTCACCGACTTTAACCCTGTTTTGGGTTACTCGATGCGTGTGAGTGAAATTACTGGTGCAATTTTAAATATACAGCTTAAGAAGTCGGAGATGATTCTTCTTAAGTACAGAGAAAGAAAAAAAATATTATACGACGCTTTAAAAGAAGTAGATGGAATAAAAATTCAAAATGGGCATGATGTAGAAGGAGATTGTGGAATAACTATTTACCTTTCTTGTAAGGACGCAAATATGTGCGCGTCCATAGGAAAAGCCCTGCGCAATAGAAGAGTTGCAGCGATCCCACCATCAATGAGACCTGGTCATGTGGTTTGGAAGTGGGGGAAAATGCTTACTAAAGAAGCTTTCTTTGATAAGCGTAGAAACCCATACTTAAAGACAGACAAGCAATATAATTATGCAGTTTTTAATTTCTTGTCATCAATGGATAAAGTTACAAAAACTCTTAGGGTGGAAGTAGATATCCATTGGACAATAGAAGAAACCTTTAAAATTGCAGAGTTAATTAAAGATTCTATAAGGACTGTTAAATAAACCTTGAATATTTAGCATTATTCTTGAAAAAAAATAACTTCCTCTTTAAAATTTATTTAAAATAATTTTTAGGGAGAAGTTTATCTCATCATTTCTTAAAAGCATTTTGGTCAAGTGTTCGCTATTTTCAATTAGCTTGATTTTGACCATTTCAGTAGTTGAGCTGGGTCTTAGAGGTCTTGGACTAGTTATTCAAACTGGTAGAGAGGCTAGTTTTGAAGATGGGAAAACAGTCGATCGTGATTCAAAAGTAAATTTAAGAAAAGAGTTGAAAGCAGATAAGTGGGTACTTGCTCTTGGTGACTCTCTTACAAATGGAAGTAATGTTTCAGTAAATGAAACCTATCCTTTTAGATTATTTCATAAAGAAGAAAATAGAATTTCAGATAATAAGGTACGTTTTAATATTTTAAATCACGGTATTTGTGAATCAACAACTTATCAATCGTTAAAGCAGTTAAAAGATATTTTAAAGAAATGGAATCGAGTTCCTGATATTATCATCTACTTAGGGGGAGCTGCCGATTTATTTAGCCCTATCTCAGCCCTACAGCAAGAAAAAGTTGGAGAGATCGTAGAGGATATAGAGGAGCATGCTCCAAGCTTTATTAGAGGGCTAAGAATTTATAAAATATACAGAGGAATTAATTTAGCTCTAAAGGAGAGTTTCCTTCATAATTCAACTTTAGATATTACTGAAGATGAGCTTAGAGATTGGGATCCTGAAGTAGCACAAGTTTTAGATTTTTATCTTACAGGAGACGTTGAGGCGGCAGAGAAGTTTGTGACAGACAAGGGGTTAGAGGTTCCTCCTGTAAAGCTAGAAACGATACTTAATGCAGTCGTCGATAGACTTTTCATTGCAAGTAAGCAGTCGAGAGTAATCGAAGAGACATTAAAATTCTTAGAGAAGCATCCTGAATTGTTTGAAGGATTTGGACGTTACCCTCTTCATAGAATGACTATGGCATATGACTTTCAGTCTAAATATACGGCACATGATATTGCTAAGAGATTATTGAAGATTGCTCATCAAAGCCCTAATGTATTACAAACCGAACTCTATCAAAAGTATGCAACTCTCTTTACTGAAAGAGAGAAGTCAATTCAAAGAATAAATAGATTGAGAATTCAAAATATAAGAGAGTTGGCTGAGATAAGTAAGGCCAATGGTATAAAGTTAATATTGCAAAACTACCCCGAGAACTTTACAGATGCAAATATCGCCCTAGAGCAAGTTGCAAAAGAATATGGGTTACCACTTGTCGATAACAATACGGTATTTAATGAGTTAATTGAAAAAGGGAATAATGATCTCTTTAGAGAACATGAGCACCCTAGTCCTGAAGGTTACAAGTTAATGGCCAGCAATGTTTGGAAAGTGTTAAAAAAAGAGATTCAAGTAGATAAACCTAATTAATCACTTTTGATAGAACTGCTTAAGCGCCTCTATAAATAGCTCGGCTCTTCTTGGGAACTTCGTCCGAGAATAAGCTTTAAATTGTTTATTGATATTAAAAATGAATTGGCTTGGATCATGATCTTTGAGTGAATGATTGTCCGTACTTGGTTTAAAGGGATAAGTGCATGCTATACAAAAGGCTTTCTCAATGGCCTGAGGCTTTACTTCAACCTTTTCAAAGAGAGCTTGTTTCTCTTTATCTCTATCATCGGGAGAGTACCAATAACCATAGTCATCGAGCTTTCTTCTCTTATCTCCAGCAAGACACCAGTGTGCAATTTCGTGAAGACCTGATGCAAAGAAATCTTCTCTAGAGAAAATAATATTCTCTAGTCCCTTTTCTGGAGCAGCTTGATAAAAAGGTTCATGGTGACCAAACTCAAGTCTAGTTTGATACTCCTCTCTAAAGGTTTTGTGAAAAATGCTTTGTAGATCTTCTATTTTAAACTTCATACTTACAGTTTATATACTTTAATTAAGATTGATATGTATATGACATTTTGCTTTGTCAGTGTTTTAATATTTTAAAAGGAAAGGCCTAATGACTAGAAAGAGAAAGATTATTGCAATGGTACCGGTAAGATACGGTAGTACGAGAGTGAAGAAGAAGAATCTACGTTTAATAGATGGAAGACCCCTGGTCTCTTACGTTCTTGAAGCCCTTTCTAAAACAACTATTTTTGATGAAGTGTACTTAAACTCTGAACATGAAATATTTGAAGAAATAGCACATGAGTATGGAGCAAAGTTCTATAAAAGAGAGGCGCACCTCGCTTCTAATACGGCCACGAATGATGAATTCGCTTATGACTTTATGAAAAATACTGACGGAGATATTCTAATTCAAGTACTGGCAACTTCACCTCTTGTTACACCTGAAGAGATTGAGGACTTTGTTAGCGAAATGATTAAAGATGAAAAAGATATTTTGATTTCAGTAGAGAGAAATCAAATTTCAAACTTCTATCAAGGAAAGCCATTAAACTTTAATCGATTAGAAAAAAATCCACTCTCTCAGAATATGGAGCCTGTCTTTACTTATGCTTCAGTGATGATGGGCTGGACGTATAAGAGCTTCATTGAGAATATGGAGAAGTTTGGATGCGCCTATCACGGTGGAGATAAAGAGTTTCATTTATATGAAGTAAATAGTTTGGCCACTATTGATATTGATAGAGAAGAAGACTTTCAATTGGCAGAAGCCCTGCTTGTTTCAAGAAAGCACATGAAGCCTGTAAAAATTCAGTATTACGGTGAATCTGAATAGTTAAAGCATTTCATTTATAAGGGATTTTGATTATGGAAAGGCCAGACTTCATACAAAACTGTGAAGACTTAAGATCGACTGAATCTTTTAGCTACCCAGGTGATAATGAAACATTTGTCACAGGGGCACACCTTGGCGAAATGTTGGGATTAAAGAAAATTGCAGTTAATTATCATATTCTTCAGCCTGGAGATCGTTCTTCTTGGCCCCATGCTCACAAAGAACAAGAAGAGTTTATTTTTGTATTAGAAGGAACACCACAAGTATGGATTGATGGTAAAGTCTTTGATCTGAAAAGTGGGGATTGTGTTTCTTTACCAGCAGGGACAGGGCATGCTCATAGTGTAATTAATAACTCTGAAGATGAAGTGAAGTTAATGGTTATTGGTCAAATAGAAGCTCCAGACGATAGGATTTTTTACCCTCTACACCCCGAAAGAAATAAAGAATGTGATGAAGATGGTTGGTTTTGGAAAGATCATCCAAAGCATAAGCTAGGTTCACATGATGGCTTGCCGGATAAGAAGAGACCAAAATAAAGATGTCTCTATATTTCAAGAGGCTTTTTCATTATGGTGGCACTTTATGAACTTGATGTCCTTAACTCTTAATCTTTCATTTGTTTTCTATAGTAACCCTTTAAAGCTCCAATTTGATTTTCATTAAGACCCTCTAGATATGTTTTTAATATAAAAAATCTGTATAAAATTTCAGCAGAGATTTTTCTTGCTTTAGGTGTATTGATATAGAGTAGAAGCAAGGTCAGCCCAAACTCCGTTATATCAACCTTTCTATATTCTCTTTCTCTTCCTTTGGGGCCTGATAAGTGATTATTTTCAATAAGATTTTTACACAACTCATATTTGAGTTCTGTACCAAGCTCCTTGTTACATTTATCTATTGCTCTTAGCACATTGTGATGTTTCATATCAAAATGTTCGGCTACTTTAAGTGAGTCTGTAACTGGACCAAAGGGAGTGTCCCTAATCCAAACATCTCCCATGACATGTTGGTTTACAAGGTCTTTTAGTCTTGGAGGTCTTGTCTCAAATGGTTTATCTATTCTAAAATTACTCATAAATTCTCCTTGTGAGAGTAATCTTATGAGGTATCAGGATTCATGGAGTTGGTAATTAGACTGTTCACTGTTGTGCCAAAGTTTTTCTTCTTTGAAACAAAAAAGCCTACTTCGAAGAATAGGCTTTTTCATTATGGTGGTCCATTCGGTTGCTAACGCGAACCCTGAACCCTGACGGCTTCAGTCCTTACTCGTAAGTCATTAATTTAATTTATGAAACTCTTCAATTTGGTTATCTTCCTCAGTGAAATTTGGTTGTGTTGGTGATGTCAATTAATGACTTTTCAGTTAGTTGTGAAATCAAAGAGATGCTGTGAGGAAGCACTCTAGGTTATGGTTATAATTACAGATGTGATATATCAATGCTGATATAATATCATTTTTGATATATAGTTAAGTGATGACGTGGAAGGTGTTAATCACAAAGAAGTGTGAAACAGAATATTTAAAGTTGTTAGACGAAGGTTATATTTCTGATGCTGAAAACGATATTATTGTAGATATCATTGAAGCGATGGAGGAGTATGGCCCTGAAGTTTTTAGTGATTATGTTTCTTATGACGTTAAAGACCATGATCTTGTTAGAGATAAAAAATGGTTAAAACATAAGTCTTGTTCATTTTCAAAAACTGGCAGACTTATTTATAGATATAACGAAGGAAAAATTGAAATAGCTATTGTGCAAATTACACCAGATCATGATTATAGCTAGGAGATGTTATTATGAAGAATGCAAAAGATGTAATTAAGAGAAGAGCCAAAAAAGAAACAGCTGGAGATATCTTAAAAAGATATCGTGAATCATTTGAGCTATCTCAAGCAGCTTTAGCTGAATTAATTGGAACTTCTCAAAATAATATTTCCGCTATTGAGAATGGTAAAAGAGAAATTGGTGTAAGCGTTGCGATTAAGCTTTGTGCAATCTTTCCTGTTACTCTTGAGAAGCTTTTGATTCCCCAGGGGTTAAAGAATCATCCTGATTTCTTGAAAACTCTAAGGAAAGCATCATAAAGCTATAGGGAAGGTGGAGCCGTAGAACCTTTAGTACCCCAAACGAAAAAAACCTGTCTAAGGCCAAGGGTTCAAGAGCTGTAAAGCAGTCTTTGAAGGTATCAAAGCTTTTTCTGATGCAGGAATTGATGCTATTAATGAATTATCCTCAGATCTTTGGGGTCGTGGAAAAACGATAGTGGCATCAGCTGTAAAACTTGGAGTGAAGTCTCCTAAAGTATTAAAGACATTTGCGAATACATCTAATAATATTAGTCAAAAGCAGTTGAGACATATAAGAGGAAATTCAAGATATAGAGGTGGTGGCTATATGGAAAGTGTTGAAGATGCTCAAGAGGTTTTAGATGCCTATAAGGGAGGAAATGCAACTTTTTTAGGTGTAACATCAAATGGTCATCAGGTTGTCAAGGTTACGAATGTTAAGGGAACGAATGTAAATCTTGGTGCTGGAGTTCAGGCACAGGAAACGAATGTTTTTATAATTAAAGGTTCAAGTAAACCTAGTGTTGTGCCAACTAATCCAAACTGGAAACCATAGAGGGAATATGATTAAAAATATTAAAATATTAGAAGGAAAAAATATTATTAAAGCTATTGGAGTTAAAGAGCCACTTTCTTGGGAAGATGAAGAAGAAACTGTGCCAATCTTTGGACACAAAGACCTTCCTTTTAGCCAACTTAGCGCTCTTT